>CAIWTJ010000170.1 GCA_903915535.1 Enhydrobacter aerosaccus | reverse complement strand
GGCCGCAAGCCCACCGCGCTCGACGCGCCCGACGTGCCGCTCGATATCATCGGTACGGCCTTCCAGTGGAAAGTGTGGAAGGCGCTGACCGAGATCCCGGCCGGCGAGACCCGCACCTACGGCGAGATCGCCAAACGCATCGGTGCGCCGAAATCCGCGCGCGCCGTGGGCCGTGCCTGCGCCACCAACCAGGCGGCCGGGGTCATTCCCTGTCACCGTGCGGTCGGCGCGAGCGGCGCACTCACCGGCTATCGCTGGGGCGTCGCCCGCAAGGAACGGCTGCTGGCCGAGGAACGCCGGCGCAGCAGTACGTAGAAGGCACCGCTGCCGCCGTGACGCGGGTGGGCGGCGCGGACACCCGCCACCACCGCGCGATTGTCCGCCCGCTCCAGCCAGGCCGGAAACTCCGCCCGGATGCGGCCGCCGAACATGCGGCCGCCTTCGAGGCGCATCCCCTTGCCGGTGACGATCAGGACCAGGCGCAGGTTCTGACCCGAAGACTCGGCCAAAAAGCGCGACACCGCCTTTTCGGCGGCAACCAGCGTCATGCCGTGCAGGTCGAGGCTGGCTTCCGGCGCGCGCTTGCCCTTGGACAAGGCGCGCCCGATCTCGCGGTCGAACGGCTGGACGATCGCGGGCCCCGGGCCGGCGAAACCGGGCGCTGCGGGAGCGCTCGCCTGAGGCGGGACGGGACGATCCGTCCGGGCCGCCCGGGCGGCAGGCCGCGCGGCGCTGGCGCCCTTCTTGAGAGGCGTCACGCCGGCCATTGCATCCCGGAAAAGAGCGACGTCCCTGGGGTCCTTGGGGGCCATGGCAATTCGTGTAGCGCTGGCCTTGAGGCGGGTCTACACACCCGGCCATGGCGACCACTCCGCAGCAAATCGATCCCGACCTTCAGACCGGCCAGCAATATCTGAGCGCCGGCATGTTCGACCGCGCCGAGCCGCTGTTCCGGGCGGCGCACGGCCGCTATGGCGACCGGCCCGACATCCTGCACGCCCTCGCCGCCTGCGCCGCCGGGCGCGGCGCGCTGGGCGACGCCGCCGACCTGTGGCGCAAGGCCATCGCCAAGGACCCCAACGAGCCGATGCTGTCGTTCAACCTCGGCATCGTGATGCGCCGCATGGGCCATCTCGACGAGGCCGCGCGGCGCTTCCGTGACGCGATCCGCCGCAAGCCCGAACATATCGAGGCGCGCCTGGCGCTCGCCTCCATCCATATCGACCAGGGCAAGTTCACCGCCGCCGAGCGCGAACTGTCCGACATCGCGTTCAACCTCGATCGCGCCATCGAGCAGCCCGATGGCGCGGGACTGAGGCCGCTTCAGGCACGCACGCGCAACATGCTGGGCCATATCCTCTATCGCCTCGGCCATTTCGACTCCGCCATCGAAGTGCTCGACATGGCGCTGAAAGATGCCGGAGACGACCAGCGGCGGCGCGCCCAGATCCTGGGCGATCGTGCGCTGGCGCTGGGTGGGCTCCACCATCACGACGAAGCCATTTCCCAGGCCCGGCAGGCGTTGGAGCTCTGGGCGGACAACCCCAGCCTCAATCATGTGCTGGGCTTCGTGCTCTATTTCGCGGGCAAGGTCTCCGAGGCGATCCCTCCGATCGAGAATGCGTTGGTGCTGATGCCCGGCTTCCCCGCCGCGCTGCGTACGCTGGCACTGGCGCAAAAGGCGGCAGGCCGGACCGATGCCGCCGCCGACGCCCTGCGCAAGGCGATCGGCTACAATCCGCGCGACCGCGATGCCGTCCTGCAGCTGTCGATGCTGCAGCTGGAAGCAGAACAGTTCGACGCGGCCATCGCCACGCTCGCGCCCTATCTCGAGAAGATGCCGGACGATATCCGCGCGCTGAACAACCACGCGCTGGCGCTGCGCGGGCTGAAGCGCTTCGAGGAGGCGCGGCGCGCCCTGAAGCGCGCCTCGCGACATGCGACCGACGACCCGCTGGTGCTGACCAATCTCGGCCGTGTCCTGCTCGATCTCGGCCGTGCCGCCGAGGCGCGGCCGCTGCACGAGCATGCGCTGCGTTCGATGCCGGGCAATTCCACCCTGCTCACGCACTACGGCATCTGCCTTGCGGCGCTGGGCGACAAGGACAGGGCGCGCGAGACGCTCGACGCCGCACTGGCCGCCGATCCCGACAACAAGGAGGCGCTGGCGGCCGTCTCGGAGCTCTACGCATGAGCGAAGGTACCGATCGCCTGGCCGACGTGAAGGGCCGCATCGATGCCGCCGCCCGCGCCGCCGGCCGCTCGCCCGCCGACACGACCCTGGTCGCCGTGTCAAAGACGCACGGCGCCGACCGGGTCCGGGAATTGCTCGCCGCGGGCCAGCGCGTGTTCGGCGAGAACCGCGTGCAGGAGGCGGAGGAGAAATTCCCGGCGCTGAAGGCCGAGTATCCCGACCTCGAGCTTCATCTGATCGGGCCGCTGCAGACCAACAAGGCGCGCGACGCCGTGGCCCTGTTCGACGTCATCCAGTCCGTCGACCGCGACCGGCTCGCGGCAACCCTGGCCAAGGAAATGGAAAAGGCCGGCAAGCGGCCGGCCTGCTTCATCCAGGTCAACACCGGCGAGGAACCCCAGAAGGCGGGCGTGCTGCCGGCCGACCTCGATGCCTTCGTCGCCACCTGCCGCGACACCTATAAGCTGCCGATCGTCGGGCTGATGTGCATCCCGCCGGTCGACGAGGAACCTGCGCTCCATTTCGCACTGCTGGCCAAGATGGCCGCACGCAACGGGCTCGCGCAGGTCAGCATGGGCATGAGCGCCGACTACGAGACCGCCGTGAAGCTGGGCGCCACGCACGTGCGCGTCGGCAGCGCCCTGTTCGGCAGCCGTCCTCCTCTTCATGCCTGAGCTGCCCGAGGTCGAGACCGTCCGGCGCGGCCTGATCCCGCGCATGGTCGGCCATCGCATCGTGAAGCTGCACCAGCGCCGCCGCGACCTGCGCGTGCCGCTGCCGGCGAAGTTCGCCCAGAAGGTCGAGGGCCGCCGGATCGAAGCCATCGACCGGCGCGCCAAGTATCTGCTGATCCGGCTCGACAGCGGCCAGACCCTGATCGTCCATCTCGGCATGTCGGGCCGCATGACCCTGCACGACGCCAAAAGCGCCGCCGAGCATCCGTTCGAGCGCCACGACCATGTCGTCTTCGAGCTGGACGACGGCTGGCAGGTTCGTTTCAACGACGCCCGCCGGTTCGGCCTGATGCTGCTGGTGGCGACCGACGGCGTGGCCAAGCACAAGGCGTTCAAGGGGCTGGGGCCCGAACCGCTGGAAGACGGCTTCGACGGCGCGGCACTCGCCGCCCGCCTCAAGGGCCGCAAGACGCCGATCAAGGCCGCCCTGCTCGACCAGAAGACCCTGGTCGGCGTCGGCAACATCTACGCCTGCGAGGCGCTGTTCCTGTCCGGCATCTCGCCGCGCCGCTCCGCGCACACGGTCCAGGGCGAGCGCGCGGACAAATTGGTCGCCTCCATCAAGCACGTGCTGCGCCGTTCGATCGACGACGGCGGCTCGACCCTGCGCGACCATGTCCAGCCGGGCGGCGAGCTCGGCTATTTCCAGACCCGCTTCAACGTCTACGACCGGTTCGGCATCGTCTGTCCGACACCGGGCTGCGGACAGACCGTCAAGCGGCTGGTGCAGGCCGGCCGCTCGACCTTCTATTGCGCGCGCTGCCAGCGCTAGTTAGCTAAGGACAAATCTCCGGAGGGCTTCGTGACGACCTACGAGAACATCCAGATCGAAACCAAAGGCCGCGTCGGCATCATCCGCCTCAACCGGCCGAAGGCGTTGAACGCCCTCTGTGCAGATCTTGTGCGGGAGCTGGGCCAGGCGCTCGATGCGTTCGAGCAAGATTCGAACATCGGCTGCATGGTGCTCACCGGAAGCGACAAAGCTTTCGCTGCCGGTGCAGATATCAAGGAGATGAAGGACAAGTCCTATCAGGACGTCTTCCTGCAGGACTTCATCACCGTCGGCTGGGAGAAGGTGAGTCAGGTGCGCAAGCCGATCGTGGCCGCGGTCGCGGGCTTCGCGCTGGGCGGCGGCTGCGAGATGGCGATGATGTGCGATTTCATCATTGCAGCCGACAATGCGAAGTTCGGCCAACCTGAAATCACTCTTGGAACCATTCCAGGCGCCGGCGGCACGCAGCGCCTGCCGCGCTTCGTCGGCAAGTCCAAGGCGATGGATCTCGTTCTGACCGGCCGCATGATGGACGCCGCCGAAGCCGAGCGCTGCGGCCTGGTCAGCCGCGTGGTGCCGCTGGCCTCTCTCATGGACGAGGCGATCGCCACCGCCGAGAAGATCGCCGGCATGTCGCTGCCCGCCACGATGGTCGCCAAGGAAGCCGTCAATCGCGCCTTCGAGACAACCCTGGCCGAGGGCGTGCACTTCGAGCGTCGCACCTTCCATGCTACATTCGGCTTCGATGACCGAAGCGAGGGCATGGCGGCCTTTGCCGAGAAGCGTAAGGCCAGCTGGAAACACCGCTAAATCGAGGCATTTTGGCGGGGTTGACCCGCCGCCATCCGGTTCGTATAAGCGCGCCCTTCCGAGGAACGAGGAATAAATGGCTAATCACAAGTCGGCCGAGAAGCGCGCCCGCCAGACCGAGCGCCGCACCGCCGTGAACACCAACCGCCGCAGCCGTCTGCGCGGCTCGGTGAAGAAGGTCGAAGAGGCGATTGCCTCGGGCGACAAGAAGGCCGCCATGGCCGCCCTTCGCGCGGCCCAGCCGGACATCCAGCGCGGCGCCAAGGCCCGCGTCGTAGCGCCGAACGCCGCCGCCCGTCGCGTGTCGCGTCTCAACGCGCGCATCAAGGCGATGAGCTGACGAGCACTCGCTCTTCAGTGCTACGGTCAACGCCGCTCTCACGAGCGGCGTTTTTCATTTGGGACGCCGGAAAAATTTCCGATCGCGCTTAAAAAAGATTTCGAGTTTTTTTGATCCGCTCCGGTGAAGATCGTTTGGTTCGGATTTCGTCGAACTTCATACGATTCGCGTTTATCGGAGTACGACGCAGCGTGGACCCCAGATGTAGGGATGCGTCACGAATCGAAAGCATCGAAGTTCGTGCAAAAAATCGAATCAAGAGCGATGTCAATCGAGTCGAACGGCGAACTGTCTGAATCATGAGCGCTGATGGCGCGTGAAGGATTTGCAGCGCCCCGCGAGTCTGTCTAAGAGTCCAATCATCGCGAACGGGGCGTGGGGCAACGGAACGCGGGCCAAGGCGGAGCAGAGGGGCTTCTACTCCGCCGGAAAAACGAAAGAGGGAGAAGCCACAGCAAGCGACACAGGCGACGACGTAAAAGAAGGTAGCGTCTCTTCGAAGAGGGCGCGCCTCCCCTGAAGTTTTTCGTCGCG
>CAIWTJ010000169.1 GCA_903915535.1 Enhydrobacter aerosaccus | reverse complement strand
CGACCGGACAGCCCGCCGCCCACGCCAGCCACGACAGTCCGCTGGACAGGCCGACGAAGAAGTCGCAGTGCTTCAGCCAGCGCGCGCGCTCCTGCAACGTGCGATCGCCGGTCTCGTCCTCGCAGCCATGGGGAATATGGTTCCAGACCAGCCCGGAGCCGTGCGCCGGCTTCTGGTCGATGCAGATCACGCGATAGCCGGCGCCCTTCAGGAACGCGACGATCGCGCGCCAGCCGTCGGGATTGTTCCAGTATTTCGACTGCGTCGTGCTCTGGGTGGCGATGCAGACATAGGGCTCGGGAATTGGCCGCGTGTCGTTCTCGTAGGCCAGTTTGGGCGGCACCTCGGTGGGATCGACGCCCAGGATGTAGCCCGCCGTGCGGTGAAGCCCGACGTACCGGAAATCGCAGGGCTGGAAGACGAAGTCCTTGTCGTCGAAGAAAAGCCCGATGCTGTAGGTGGCGTAGAACTGCTCGACCTTGACCTGCTCGTGGCTGACGAAAGTTATGTGGGGGTAGGCGGACCGGAACAGCGGGATGAGCTTCTCGCCCATCGCGCAGGTGAGCTTGCAACCATGCCGCTCCTGGAACTTCACGGCATAGGGAAACCATCCCATCGTGTCGCCCAGCGTACCGACCGGGAACTGGATCAGGATCTCGCGGTCCTTGGCGGAATATTCGTGCCTCAGGACCACCTTGTCCTGCGACCACACCTCGATCAGGAAAGGAATGAAATAGCGCTTGGTGCTGTTGACCGCGCCCGAGTTGAACGTGGTCTCGAAGAGCACATTGCCGGTATCGAGATCGCTCAGCCGTACCCGCCAGGGGGTAGTGCTTTCGGGCAATACGACCCGGCAGCCGTTGTTGAAATCGTAAGTGATGCCCAGAGGCCCCTTCTGGGTCGGCGCGGCAGCGGGCGGGGGATACGGCGGCTTCTCGGAGGTCGGCGATACGGCGGTCGGCACTCCAGCCGAAGGCGGAACGGCCGACGAGGCCTCCGGTGGCACAGCGGGCGCCGGGGCGAGCGCTGCCGTCGACGGGCTGGCCCCTGCGACAACAGAAGGATCGGCCAATGGCGCCGGTCGAATGGTCTGGTCCATCGTTCCCCCAAAATACCCGCCAGCAGAAGGCGGGCTTCGATGAACCCGACTGTATTCTCCCCGGCGCCGAGCCGTCGAGACACCATGTGGATCGTCGATGTCGCGTTGGTATCGCACCGGTATCGCCAATCGCCGCAAACCATTGCGCGCCAGGCTTCGACAGCGAGATTGGCCATCGGTTGCACGTCTCGAGTGGCGAGCCCGGCGGCGTTGGACGCAGCCTTGAGGCCATCTGCAGCACAGACAATACAAAGTCGGGCCGTCGCGAAATATCGTCGATACGGCGGCAGTCCAGCATGCGGCATGGACAACCGACCGGTTGATCCCCATCGGACGGGAGAGCTGTCATGATCATCATTCAAAGTCGGCCATTCTTGCTGGCCTTCGCCCTCATTCTGACGGGCGCGCCTGCCATGGCGACCGAGGATACGGCCTCCACTATTCAGGATGCGCCCAAGTCGTCGGCCCAGCGCATACCTGCGGCGGCGCCCACCGAAGACCTGCACGCGCGGAGTGCGCCCCGGCATCGGGTGCATTTGGACTCCACCCCGCAGTCGCGCCCGCAAGGCAACACCGACAACCGGCATGAGCTTGGGCAGCAGGCTGCTCTGTCGCAGGGGAGCCCCTTGTTGGGTGCCGGGCCGTTGGAATTGGTGCTGAACCCTTCCGCTACGGTTCCGCTCAAGGGCGATGCGCCGAGCCCGTTGCTCGGCGCCGGGCCGCCGCGCCTCAACTGACATCGGACCTGGCATCCGGACCGGGAGACGCAACACGCTCCCGGTCGACGCCCGACATCGAAGCCGCCGTGTCCCGCCGATGAGCGGTGAAAGGCAAGGCTGAGTCCACGCAGGCACAGCCGGTCGCTTCCGCAGAAAATCTCGATCTCGAAAAGAGCCACGCCATTTTGAGGCGATGGAATATTCAGCGCGCGCAGCGCTGCGCCGCTACGCCGCTACGCCGCGCGGCAACGCCACGGTGCCCTGCGATACAGACGAAGCGCCTTTCCAGCGGGATGATATATTGCGTTTGTGAGGTGTCGACAGGATTTCCTCCCGCTATCGATTTGTATCGTCGGCGTTGCGACGACTCCTCATCTGTCGATTTCGTCTTTCGCGCGTTTGATCTCGATGGTCAGCGAGTCGAGCGCTTTTTCACAGGCGGCGCGGTCGCCGGCCTTTGCGGCGGCTTCGAGCGCGGCCGCGGCGGACGCCGCCGCCCGCGCGCCAATGGCCAATGCACTGCCTTTCAAACGATGGGATTTTGCCTTCAGCGCGACCATATCGCCCGTAGCAATCGCCCGACCGATGTCGTCGAGCGACTCCGCCGCCAGTGCGGAGAACTTGCGCAGAAGTTCGACCCGCATCGCTTCGTCATTCCCCAGCCATTGATCGAGCACGGTGGGATCGACCGCGGGAGGCGCGGCACTCTCTGTGCTTTGCCATCTTTTCAGGATGGCGCGGAGGCGGCCCAGACCGACCGGCTTGGAGAGGTACCCGTCCATGCCGGCGGCACGGCACCGCTCATCCTCTCCCAGCAGCGCATTGGCGGTGACCGCCACGATCGGCGTGCGCGCACGTCCCTCCGCCTGCTCGAACCGGCGGATCTCCCGCGTCATCTCAAACCCGTCCATCCGCGGCATGTGAATGTCGGCAAACACGATCCCGTACGAGCCCGTACGCCACGCCCGCAGGCCCGCCAGCCCATCCTCCACCGCATCCGCCACCACCCCCAATGTCCCCAACTGGCGCACCAGCACCTCGCGGTTGATCGGATGGTCGTCCACCACCAGCACCTGGTTGTTCGGCTGCGCCGGCGCCGCAGCGGCCCGCTCCTCGGTCCAGGCCTCGACCGCAGATACCTCGACCAGCGCCGCATCCGCCGCCGCCGCCGCAAGCTCCAGCACCACCTCGAACGTCGAGCCCGTGCCGGGGGAACTCTCCAGCCTCACGTCGCCCCCCATCAGCTGCGCCAAACGGCGCACGATCGACAACCCGAGACCCGTCCCACCATAGCGACGCGTCGTCGAATTGTCGGCCTGCGAGAACGGCTGGAACAGGTGCGCCTGCTGAGCCGCCGTCAGCCCGATCCCGGTATCGCTCACCGACAGCGTCACGCGCGTGCAGCCCTCGCCCAAAGGCTCCGTCCGCGCGCGCAACATCACCCCACCCCGCTCGGTGAACTTCAGCGCATTGCCCAGCAGGTTGAACAATATCTGCCTGACCCGCGTCGGATCGCCCACCAGCGCATCCGTCGATTCCGGCGCCACCACCGCAATCAGCGACAGACCCTTGCGCTCGGCCAACGGCCGGAAGGTCGCCGTCGCGCCCTCCACCAGACCCGTCACCGAGAAGGCAACCTCTTCGAGCTCCAGCACACCGGCCTCGATCTTGGAGAAGTCCAGGACGTCGTCGATGATCCGCAGCAGCGCCTGCGCCGATTCCCGCATCGTCGCCATCGGCCGCACCTGGTTCGCCCCAACGCCCTCGGCTTCCAGAACGTCCAGCATCCCCACAACGCCATTCATCGGCGTCCGTATCTCGTGGCTCATCGTCGCCAGGAACGTCGACTTCGCACGATTCGCAGCCTCCGCCGCATCCCGGGAGTGTTCGGCGTCGATCAGCGCCTGCTCGAGTTCGCGCTGCCGGCGGCGCTCTTCGGACACGTCGCTGACGAGGACTACCGCCCGCCCATCACCCTCGTAGCGCAACACCACTCTCGCCCATTGCCGCGGACCGTAGGAGATCAGCACCGGCTGGCCCGCGCGCATTGTCGCCAATTGCCGATCCGCCCAAACGGCCGGATCCTCTCGCGGCGGCGCCCCCCCGGACTGCGCAACATGCCGTATGCCCTCGGCGAGGTTCATGCCAGGAGTTACCATCTCCGGCATGTACGCCACGAAGCGCCGGTATGCCTCGTTGCACAGAACCAACCGCTCCGCGCTGTCGAAAAACGCGATCCCGTCGTCCAACGCCTCCATCGCCAGTATCAGGCGTGCCCGCGCGTCAGTCGCTTCGTCGCGCAACACGAGCGCCTGCGCGCGCGAGCGCTCAAGCTCTTCCTCGCGAATCTTGAGATCGGTCACGTCGCGGTCGACGATGAGAACGCGCCCATCCGGAAGCGACTGGTATGTCGACTCGACAATTCGTCCGGTTACGGTCCGCCAATTGCCAGCCGATGGCCGAGCGCCACTGAAAAGCGCGGGGCCGCCGTTGACCGAGCCGTCGATCGCGCCGAGATCTCCAAGTCGGCTGCGATAGTCCAGGAATCCGCGAAAAGTGCTCAAGGATTGCAGAAGCTCGTCGGTAAGATCGTGCAGCTTCTTCATCGCCTTGTTCTTGTAGAGCAGACTCCCGTCTGCTTCGAAGAGCATGGCGCCATCGGTCATGTTGTCGAGCACGGTACGCATCGACTCGCGAGCGAGTTGGGCGTCGCGACCGGCCACGTCGAGGCGTGCCGACAGGTCGGTGGCGGCGAGATCGCGCCCGATCTGTTGCCTCGTGCGCCGACGCTGGGCGTATCCGAGCAGATTGATGATCATGAACATGGCGACGAGAAGCGCCGCAAGCTCGAGCGCGCCACGACTGCCGTCGCCAAGCACGAGACCGAGAACCATCGGCAAAAGCAGCAGACTGGAGGCGAGCACGAAAGTCCGCCCATCCAGGTCACGCGCCGGCGCGAAGCCTGTCGCCAGACTCAGCCCGAAAGCCCACAAAATCCGTTCCTGGTCTCCGGGCAACACTGCAAAATAGCCTCCCATGAGGCCAATTCCCAAAGGAGCGAACGACGTGGCGGCGGCCCATACCAAACGCCACCCCTGATCACCGAAGCGATCAGGCGCGCGGACACGCCATGCCTTCGCGCGCGACATGGCCCAGATCGCGGAAAGGTAGAAAAGGGTAAGGAGGGCAAATGTCCAAGATTGTGCGACGTCACCGAAGAGGAACGCCGCAAGCGCAACGACTATCGGCAGGGAAAGCAGCCGCGGCCATATCGAGATATGGAACAGCCGATCCGTAATCGCCCTATCAACGCGCTGCGGATCGACGGCGCTCGTGTCGATTAATGTCACAATTTGCACATTAGGCCGCGAATACGTCGTCGACGTATCGCCGCGCACCTGTTTTGTATCGTGGAAGTCGCGCGGCGCACTCTACCGTTGATACAGGCGATTGGTTTTTCTTATCGCATTGGTAATGATACATTGCCATGATGATGAGAGATGCCTAAGCGCACACATATCATTGTTGTCGAGGACGAGCCGACGCAACGTCAGCTCCTGCTCGACTATCTTGGCAAACAAGGATTCCAGGTCACTGGCGTCGAGTCGGGAACAGGGCTGCGACGGCTGGTCGAGCGGGAACCACCCGCTCTGGTTCTGCTCGATATTGGCTTGCCCGGCGACGATGGTTTTGCCCTGGCCCGCTGGCTTCGAGAAAAGAATTCCAAGATCTGCATCATCATGGTCACGTCTTCGGGAGACACGGTTGACCGGGTGGTCGGTCTCGAAACGGGTGCCGATGACTATATGGCCAAGCCGTTCGACCCGCGGGAACTCCTCGCCCGCATCAAGAGTGTTCTGCGGCGCGCCAACAACGACGCGACCGTCACCACCGGACCGCGTGTGCCCATGGGCCGGCGGATTTTGGACCTCGAGAAACGGCTCCTGCTGGACACCGATGGTGGCGAGGAGACACTGGCGGCCAGTGAATTCGACCTGTTGAAGCTTTTCGCTCAAAATCCCAATCGACCGCTGGCACGCGACTGGCTGCTCGAGACTGTCGGTCATCGCGAGATGGAAGCGTTCGACCGGGCCATCGATCTTCGGATCACGCGCCTGCGCCGCAAAATCGAACATGACCCTGCTCGCCCCGAAGCGATCCGCACCGTTCGCGGACTGGGCTATATGTTCGTTCCGCCCAAAGGCTGACAGCGCCTACAACTTTACTTTGATGGCGCCGCCAATCTGACGGCCACAGCCCCAGCCGGGGAAAGTATTGATATGGCGGGAAGAAAATTGGAGCGGGCGAAGGGATTCGAACCCTCGACCCCGACCTTGGCAACACGCTCAGGCACTTTACGCTACAGCATCTTTTTCTATCCGAAAATCCTCTAAGTACCGATTTTGTAAAGGTCTTATGGGGCCTTGCCCCTCTCTGCTGTATCCTTTCCACACCCTACGGTTTTCGCTCTCGTGCTTCCCCCCTGCTTCCCCGAGCTCCCCCGAAAACTCGGGGAAGCAGTACAGATCGTGTGGTTATTCGGGGAATCGTATCATGGGCAAGATTACCAAACGTCTAGTAGACGCGCTCCAAGCCGAGCCTCATCGAGACGTATTCGCGTGGGACGCAGAGCTGAGAGGCTTCGGCGTCCGCGCGAAGGCATCGGGCGTGAAGACCTTCCTCATTCAATACCGAAACATCGAAGGCCGGACCCGGCGACTCGTGCTCGGTCAATACGGCGTGCTGACTCCCGAGATCGCACGCCACCTCGCCCGCAAGAAACTCGTTGCTGTCGTGGAAGGCGCCGACCCGTCGGCCGACCGCCACGGACTCCGAGTCGGCATGTCCGTCACGGAAGTGTGCGATTGGTATCTCGATCAGGCTGAAGCCGGCCGCCTCCTTGGCCGAAACCGCCGGCCGATCAAGGCCTCGACACTCAAGAGCGATCGAGGCCGGATCGAAACTCACATCAAGCCCTTGCTCGGTCCCCGGCTCGTGAGTCGTCTCACCCTGCAGGACGTAGAGGGAATGCAGGCCGACATTGCGGCCGGTAAGTCGGCGCGCGGTCGGAAGAAAGGTCGGGGAGGGCGGTCCACCGGCGGCCCTGGCGTTGCCAGCCGAGCGATTAGCACCTTGCGGGCGCTGCTCGGTCATGCCGCTCGCCTCGGTATCATCGGAAAAAATCCTGCGCAAGGCGCCCGGCAACTCGCTGTTGGCACTCGGAAACGGCGGCTGAGCGAAGATGAACTTCGCCGCCTTGGCCGCATTATCTGCGAGGTCGCTGCAGAGGGTGAACATCCGACTGCCCTCTCGGCGATCCGCCTCATGTTGCTGACAGGTTTCCGGCGAATGGAAACGCTCGGCCTGAGACGAGCGTGGTACAAGCGAAGCGATCACTGCGTCCACTTTCCAGAGACCAAAAGTGGGCCCCAGGTTCGGATTCTGGGAGAAGCGGCGATGGATTGCATCGACGCCCAACCGACGCTGGCGGGTTCGCCTTTCGTCTTTCCCGCAGATTGGGGAGACGGGCATTTTATTGGAGTAGTGCGCGTTCTAGACCGAATTTGCCGGAAGGCAGATCTCGAGGGCGTGACCCCTCATGTCCTCCGCCATACCTTCGCCAGCGTCGCCGGCGATCTTGGCTTTACCGAACTTACGATTGCGGGCCTGCTGGGACATTCCGCACGCGGCATCACCCAAAGGTACGTGCACTTGGATACTGCCTTGGTCGTCGCAGCCGATCGGATTTCAATGGCGATTGCGACAATTCTTGATGGCAGCGTGGCAGCCCAAAGACCAGACACGGCCCTCAGCAGATTTATTGGATCCTAACCCTAGTCCGGCTCTCACGGCACTGCAGATTAGAAATCATCTCAGCTGCCCGCGGAGCGTAACTGGCGCGCCGAAAACGGCCAAGACATGCTCATTATAGGAAGCGACAAAAGCGCGGCGATTGGCGCGTCCCCTGTGCTGACCTTCGGCATGGACACGTTCAAGCGCTACGTCTCGCGCCCGGAAACTCGTGTGATGGTGATTGGGTATTCGGGATGAAATGCTTGTCGGCGACGTGCAAAGGCACCTTCCGCAGTCGCCATCGGACCTGACGACTGGGCGATGTGCGACGCCTGCAATGGTACTGGACGGATCGGTGATGCACACTGTGGCAACTGTCTCGCCTTCGGCTGGAAGCTCACGCGCAAGAGTCCTTAGAGCGGCCGTGGCCCCATTCCCAATGGGAGACGGTTGATCGTCGCTGACAAAGCGGGACACAGGGTGAGAGTGGTCGCCCGCAGTCCTTCGTTTGTGGCGCCGACTGCCCTATCTTCTCCGCATGGCCTACGAGGAACGGTACTGCGCCTACGTCGATGTCCTGGGTTTCCGCGAGCTGATCCGTGACCTCGACATGGCCTCCGCCGAGAGACAAGCCGCAATGGTCGACGAGATCGAAGCACTGCTCTACGGGACACATAGCCCTTTTGAGGAGGCCGCTGATGCAGCGCCGGGAGACCTGAGGATTCAGACCGTTTCGGATGCGATCTGCGTTTCGGCACCTGTAAACGAGGAGGATCTGGCGAAACTTCTGGGCAGGCTTGGCACTCTAACCATGAACCTGCTGCGCTACGGTTATTTCGTGCGCGGCGCGGTGGTGAAGGGACGACTGCATCACACCAAGCAGTTCGTGTTCGGCGGCGCGCTCGTCAAAGCCTACAGGCTCGAGAGCGAGGTAGCGCGCTACCCGCGGATCATGTTGACGAGGGAAGTAGCGGACGCCGCTTGGGCGGGCAGGAACGCAGCCGAAGGATACCCGGACGTCTTGCGACCGGCCGATGATGGACCGTTTTTCGTCCACGTGCTCGGGCGACCGCTCTACCATCTCGAGGCAGGCGCGGCAGACGGGCGACAGATCATCCTCGCCGGGCACTTGCGCCACATCGCGGGGCAGATACAGCGTCGGTTCAACGATGCCGTCGACGATCCGCGCATATTCGAGAAAGTACAGTGGTTCGCAAAGTATTGGAACGCAAGCACCTCCCGCGTCCGACACCTTGTGCCAAATATCAGAGGCCCGGGCCTCGGCCCGCTCGGGATTGAATGAATGGCCTATCAAGATCGCTATTGCGCCTTTGTCGACATCTTGGGCTTTCGCAACCTCATCAAGAGCCTCGACGATCCGAACAGCAAGATCACGCCGAAAGACGTGAGCGGCATATTCGACACGATGCAAAAAGCGATTTTGGTGGGGCTTCCGGTCGTCGAAGAGGACGATATAAAATTGGCGGCGATTTCCGATGCGATTTGCCTCTCTTCGGCGGTCACGGCCAATGGCCTGGAGACGATCTTAAAGTGCCTGGTCGACCTGACGCTCTTCCTGCTGGTGCACGGCTACTTCGTGCGCGGCGGGTTAGTGAAGGGCAAGCTCGAACACGACAGGAACGCAGTGTTCGGAAGCGCGCTGGTGCGCGCCGTCGATATCGAGAACAGGACCGCGCATTTCCCGCGCATCATGATTATGCGCGACGTCTACCTAGACATGATCCGGGCGCACGCGGCCGGCAACTACTTAGCGGATTGGGCGCAGCGTGCCGATGATGGCCCAATGTTCCTACATCCGCTCGCTAAGCTCGTGAGCTTCATGTCGTTAGCAAAGGATCAAGCACAGGTGGATCAGATTGCGATGAGCTTCAATCCGATGGCGGGCAAGATCCAGCAGCGCTTGGACGAGGCCACGGACGAACCGCGGCATTTTGAGAAAGTGCAGTGGTTCGCGCGATACTGGAACCGTAGCGTGGCGAACTATCGCAAGGATATTCTGGCGATTACCGGCCCCGGAATGTAGGCGGCCCCGTCATGCTAACGCCTGCCGTGCCCAGTACAGGCGGATCGGCGGTGCGCGGTCAACATGGAACACGCCCAACCGCAATAGAGATAGACGAGACTGCGGCGCAGGGGCATGTGCGCCGAAGGACAAAGAGGTGTAGTGCCCCCGGTGGAGGGCATCGGCGGATTAGCGAAGTGTCGTCCGAGTAAGCGGGGAAACAGCAATGCTGCGAAAGCTGCTGGCGGCGATCCTGCAAAGCGGGAGCGGGAGGGAACTGGCATCCCTTGTGCGCGTTCTTTTCGTCGAGTTCTAAGGGGCTTGACTCGCGAAAAGTTATCCCCATGTTTGTGGACAGGAATTACCGGGCCTCTAAGCCGCTGATACAAAAGAGAAAAAAGCGGTGTTGACGGCCCGCCGCTCCGGGCTACATAAAGCCCGCATCAAAACCCCTCGGGAAACCGCCCGCTTTGTCGGATACGGGGAACCGAGTATTAAGACCCCGGGGACGCATGCCAATGCGTCCCCGCATTCGTTTCGCGCGAACAAAGGGGCAGGAAATGGCGACTTCCACGATTGTTACTCCACAGATAGTTACACCGCCTGTGACGCGCCACCGTGTGCGGGTTTTCGTGGATTTCTGGAATTTCCAACTTTCGTGCCGTCGGGCCAAGGATCAGTTTCGCGTCGATTGGCAAAAGATGCCACAGATCCTCGTGGCCGAGGCTGGACGCATCGTCGATCCCAGCGCTACCGCCCACTACGAGGGCATGCACGTCTACGGCTCCTATGACAAGAACAAGCCGAATGATGTGAAGCTGAAGAATTGGTTCACCAACTCGCTCGACAAGATGCCGGGCACAAACGTTGTTCTGCTAGAGCGCCAGAAAAAGAAGGGCTATCCCAAGTGCCCCCATTGCCAAGCCGAAACCACTAAATGCCACGCTTGCGGCGGCGACATGCGCGGGACCGAGGAAAAGGGCGTAGATACTCGAATGGCCACTGAGCTAATCAGCCTTGCGTGGGCCCAGGCGTATGACGTCGCCGTTCTAGTGTCTTCAGATCGGGACTTCGTGCCCGTTGCCGAGTTTCTTCAGACGAAGGGGATCAAAATTGTGCATGGTGCCTTTCCACCGCAAGGCAGCCAGCTCTCTCAAAAATGCTGGGGCAACATCAATCTGGTGAAGCTTATGCCGAGCTTCGAGCGCGTTTAGACGGCTTTGAAATCAGATTCACCGTGCACCGCTTCTCGACCGCAGCTTTGGCTTTAGGCCGACTGCCATCGTGAGGGCGCGGCCTCGGCTTCTTCCGGCTCCGGCGCTGTCGTCCAGTTCACGCCCTTCATCGTCTTCAGCACGAACTTGGCCGCCGCAGGCGTCGCGTCATCCTCGCCCAGCCAGCTCGACCAGGCGTCGTCTTCGAGGATCGCCGGCATGCGTGGGTCGGTCTTCTAGGAATTTATCGTGCGCCGGCACCGTCACTATAACGCACGCCAGAATCGGCACCGGAAGGTCCGGGATCTCGAAGCGGTTCCAGACGAAGGCGAAGCCGGCGCTACTGCGCGGCCAAGCGGCTGACAATGGCCGAACGGTCCCGAGGCGCTCGAGCTTCAGAAGCCTGCGCCCAACGATGCGATCATGCTGATGAAGTAGATCCCTGTGAGCACGGCCAAGAAAACCTCGCGGCACCTGACGCTAAAGATTGAAAGACTACGGAATGTCCTCGATCAGCAACTTGAATTCGCCAGCAGCCTTTACGGCCCGTCTCAGCTTTGTGTGAGGATAGCTTTTCCTGATTAGTGCACTGATTTCTGCGCGATCCGCCTCTGACGTTAGGCATCCAAAAATCACCGCCTCAAGATCATTCGCATTGAACTCAAAATATTCGTAAAGCTCGGCCGAGTGTCCCTGCGCAAGGGTTACTCGCCATTCGCGCTCATGCCCCCATTCGAGCGCCTTGGTCAAAGTCATGCGCTCCAAAAGATCCACTGCGGACATGCTGACCAGACCAGCGGACATATCCGCAAGGAACTTCTCGTCAACGAAGGGCGGAATTTTTTCCGAGTATGCAATTGGCTTAGCCGTCAGCCACGCACTGTCCGATTCTACCAACGCTCGAAATACCAGGACGACGCCGAATTGCTGCTCCGCGTAGTACGCCCACATGAGAATGCTATCGGGTACTTCACTGAAGCAAAGAACCTTGGTCCGCGCCATGACCCCGCGGACTGCAGCTTGATGGGCGGGGAGGTTATCTCGAAGGTTCTGGAATCCCCTATCAATATCCGCGCCCCGGGTGTTAAAGAAATCCTCCCTCGACATCTTTGGGTACTTCGATTTGGTCAACTTCAAGAGATGACCAAGTTGGTTGCCTGGCTCGAAAGGTGCATCTTCATAGATGATGCTCCACAACTTCGGCAGTGCGATTGCTTTGATCTGTTCCTTGTCTAAATCCAAATGCATGTCGAACTGCACGTCAAAGGGATCGTTCAGTACCGCGGGCGAGGACCATTGAAGCGTGCGGTTTTCCAAAACTGCCTTGGCAGTCTTACGGCTCGCATACTTGTAAAAATGCTCCGGTATTGGCCTGCCCATTTTATCCTCGCGGGGCACTTGCCCTATCAAAGCGATAGTGCATCAACGCTGAGCGCTGCGCGATAGTCACCGCGCCACGCTCAGTACCTACGATCCAGACTTGCTACGGCTTGCCGGTAGGCCGGCATTGGTGCGAAGCTAAGTAATGCCGCCGACCGAGAAAAAAGAAGCCGTCCGACCGCGCGCGTTTATCTCCTACAGCTGGTCGAATGAAGAACACTGCGAGCGTGTTCGCTCTTGGGCCGACCGATTGGTCAACGACGGCGTAGACGTAGTCATCGACGTCTACGATCTCAGAGAGGGCGACGACAAGCACGTCTTCATGGAGAAGTCGGTGAACGATCCGACTGTCAGCCACGTCCTTATCGTCTGTGATAAACGCTACGTGGAGAAGGCCAACGCCCGATCGGCTGGAGTTGGCACCGAGACGCAGCTGATTTCGAAAGAAGTATACGACAAAGTTCAACAGTCAAAGTTCATATCGCTGATATGTGAGCGTGACGAAACCGGCGAGCCTTATTTGCCCGCATATTTGTCGTCGCGAATAGGCGTTGATTTTTCTAGCCCTGAGAAAATAAACGAGAACTGGGAGCAGCTCATTCGCGTGCTCTACGGCCAGCCGCGTCTTGTGAAGCCGGCTATCGGTACGGCGCCGGCCTATCTAAAGGAAGTCGCCGTTACTTCAACGTCACCGGTACGCGCCAAACTCGAGGATCTGCGGCAGGCACTAATGTCGGCGAAGCCCGGCGCTTCAATCTATCGAAAGGCATTTCTTAGCGCGTGCTTTGAGTACGTCGACTCGCTACGACGACGTGGGCCGGCCGAACGAGGCAACGCAGGTGCGCGGGTTTTGGAAGAGTTTCGTAAGCTTGTCCCAATTCGCGATCAACTCGTGGACTGGGTTTTGCTCGAAAGCACTGTGGCACCGGGGCCCGATTTCGTCGAAGCGCTACTAGAAATGCTAGAGCAGCTTATTGAAATGAAATCGCGACCGAGAGACGTCAACAGCTGGGACAGTAGCTACTTCCAAGCACACGAACTGTTCGCTTATGAGACGTTTCTATACGTCGTGGCAGCGCTGATGAAGACTAGAGCGTTTGAGGCCCTGCATGAGGTATTTTCGTCCCACTACCTGCGCGCGGAAAGCGAACGGGACAACGAGAATAAGTTTACACTTTTCGACGAATTTTATGCGACTGCTGACATCCTTCAGAGCGACCTAGCCCCGCAAGGAAAAACACTTCACAGCCCCGCGGCGGAGCTCTTAAAGCGGTCAGCAAATCGGACTGATATCAAGTTTAACGACGTGATTGAGGCCGATATGTTGGCCACGTTCGTGACTTGGGCAAGCGGGGCGACGAACTGGTTCCCGCAGCTAATGTACTACTCGAGCCACCATCAGCAGTTTCCCTTGTTCGTTCGGGCGACACAGCACAAGCATTTCGCCGCGATTGCAACGATAACTGGCCTCACGGACAGCGTGGCGCTCAAAGAGACCGTGCAGAAAAATTATGACGCCGCGAACGTGCGGCAGTGGCCCCACTTCTGGGGGCGAAACTTCCTCCACACCGTCAATTTGGAGAAACTGGACACCATCAAGTAGCGCGACGGCGGCCGCCGTTTAGCAGGCGCCGATTGAAGTGATGCCTACGATTTTGAATGCATCCGGAGTGCCGCCCTTGCCTTCCGGCTGCGTCTCGATCGTGCGCTTGCATGTGATGGTACCCGTGTAGACGCCGGGAGCAGAGACGAAGCGCGAGCGTTCGAAGACAAAGTGCCGGCGCCCGTCCGAAATGCTGTTCGGCGTGTCGCCCGTGGCCTGTAGGTAGGCTGTGAGCGGCTGGCCAATGAAGGGCTGCATCTCGTCGTGAATCCTTTGTTCACGGGGAGGGTTTGCGGTGCAGGCAGAGCACAGCAACGCCAAAGCTGCGCGCAATGCGAGCCCACTTTTATCGTCTTGGAGTGAGGTCGTCAGCGATCGGCACCGCGGCCCGGTCGAGGCGCCTGGCGGGCGCGCTGGTCGAGTTCGAGCTGAAGGTCCACGTCGTGCACGGCGGTCAGCAATGCGTGCGCTGAGGCCGTGGCCGTGGCCCATCGGTCGGCCGCTTGCTGACCGACGGCTAAGTGAGCGCCGGTCCGATGATGATGCGTCGCCGGCGGCGTTGCGAACATCATGTCCTTCAAGACCTTGTCGAGTTCGCCGTTGGTCGCGCGGCTGTAAGCGCCGGAGACAAAATCCCTCACTGAAGCGGCCGGAAAGTCTGGTTGCGCCGGAGCAAAAATACCTCGGCAGATAGCTCTTTGCACGGCGTGCAGAGGGCGGGGGGATGAAGGGCGTGGAACTTTACAGGCAGG
>CAIWTJ010000168.1 GCA_903915535.1 Enhydrobacter aerosaccus | reverse complement strand
GGTGACGACGGCCACGACCGAGGCGGTCATCTGGCTGAAGTCGATATAGGCGTTGGCGATGTTGGAGCGGATCGGCGAGACGATGTCGCGGATGGCCGTGATGCGCATGGAATTCCCTCAGGCGGTGGCGACGACGCGTCTTTGGCGGCTGAGCAGCCACCACGCGATCGCGGCGTTCAGAACGTTCCAGCCGATACCATTGATAAAGGCCGCGCGGTAGGAGCCGGTGAGGTCGAACAGCACGCCGCCCATCCAGCCGCCCAGCGCCATGCCGACGATGGTGGCGGAGACGGCCAGCCCCACGCGCGTGGCGGCTTCGCGCGCCGGAAAGTACTCGCGCACGATGATGGCATAGGACGGCACGATGCCGCCCTGGAACAGGCCGAACAGCGCCGACGTGAGATAGAGCGAGGTGAGCGAGTCGCTCACCAGGTAGATCACCAACGCGACGCCCTGCAGGGTCGAGCCGATGAACAGCGTCATGGCGCCACCCACCCTGTCGGCGAGCCAGCCCGAAGCCACCCGGCTCACGATGCCGAAGCCCAGCATCAGCGAGAGCATCTCCGCGCCGCGCGCCGGGCCGTACCCCAGGTCGGCGCAGTAGGCCACGATGTGGACCTGCGGCATCGACATGGCGATGCAGCATGAGAGGCCGGCCACGACCAGCAGCGCCTGCAAGGCGTTGGGGCTGAGGCCGAGCGCGGCCAGCGAGCGGTGCGCGCCGGCAGGTGCGCCGGGCGCATCGTGATCGGGCGCGCGGCGGCGCAGCGCGAGGGTCAGCGGGATCATGGTGAGGAGGCAGAGGACCGCGGCTGCCACGTAGGTCGTGCGCCAGCCGTAGCTGCGGATCGTCAGCTCGACGATCGGCGGCCAGATGGCCCCCGCGATATAGTTGCCGGAGGCCGCGATGGCGACGGCGACGCCGCGCCGCTTGGCGAACCAGAGAGAGATGTCGGCCACCAGGGGCGCGAAGGTGGCGGCGGCGCTGAAGCCGATCAGCACCTGGGCCGCGGCGAACAAG
This sequence comes from Enhydrobacter aerosaccus, assembly GCA_903915535.1. Taxonomy (GTDB): domain Bacteria; phylum Pseudomonadota; class Alphaproteobacteria; order Reyranellales; family Reyranellaceae; genus Reyranella; species Reyranella aerosaccus_C. The sequence continues at coordinate 66,057 of CAIWTJ010000168.1, read as the reverse complement.
GCGAGCGAGGAGGTGAGCGGCGCCAGCGCAAAGCCTGCCGAGAGGCCTATGGCGCTCAGGATCGTGGTGAAGACGATGCCGCGCCGGTCGACCAGGCGGCCGGCCACGACGCCGCCCGCGAAGAAGCCCATGAGGTTCATCGAATAGGCGAAGGAAATGTCGGCGCGGCTGACGCCAAGATCGGTCTGCACCGCTGGCAGTGCCACGGCGAGGCACCACATGCCGATGCCGCCCAGGGCACTGATGATGACGCTGGCGGCCAGACGTCCCCAGGCGTAGCGCGAGTCGAGGGCGCTGCCGGGCGTCATGCGCCGGCTGCGGCGGGCAGGTATCGGCTGCGGCGGATCAGGAGCGCCCAGAGCATCACGCCGTTCAGCGCGTTCCAGGCGACGGCGTTCGCGAAGGCCGCGCGATAGGAGCCGGTGAGGTCGAACAGCGCGCCGCCCATCCAACCGCCCAGCGCCATGCCGGCGATGGTCATCGATATGGTGACGCCCATGCGGATGCCCGCTTCGCTCGGCTTGAAATACTCGCGCACCACCACGCCGTAGGAGGGGATGATGCCGCCCTGCACCAGCCCGAACAGGGCGGAGACGAGGAAGAGCGGCACGAGGCCGTCGAACACGAGGTAGAGCAGCAGCGATAGCGCCTGCAGCACCGATCCCAGCAACACTGTCTTGATGCCGCCGATGCGGTCGGCGATCCAGCCCGAGGCGACGCGGCTCACGATGCCGCCCGCGGTCATGACCGACAGCATCTCCGCGCCCCGCGCCACGCCGTAGCCGAGATCGACGCAGTAGGCGACGATATGGACCTGGGGCATCGCCATGGCGATGCAGCAGCCAACGCCTGCGAGGCCCAGCCAGATTTGCAAGGCGCCGGGCGACAGGCCGAGCGACGCGGGCGAATGCGCGGCAACGGCCGCCGCCCCGGTCGCGCTGTGCGACGGCGAGCGGCGCATCAGGGCGAAGCAGCAGGGCAAGGTCCCTGCGAGCATGATCGCCGCGACCGCGAAATAGCAGGTGCGCCAGTCGTAGGTGCGCGTCAGCACGTCCACGAGCTTCGGCCACAGGGCACCGCCCAGGTAATTGCCCGAGGCGCAGATCGCCATGGCGAGGCCGCGGCGCTTCAGGAACCAGTGCGAGATGTCGGCCATGAGCGGGATGAAGGCCGCGGCCGAGCCGAAGCCGATCAGCAGGCCCTGTGCCGCGGCAAACACCCAGAAAGCGGGCGCGAGGGCCGCCACGATGCAGCCCGCGACCGTGAGCGATGTCGCCAGCACCATGGTGGCGAAGGCGCCGCGTTTGTCGATCATTCGCCCGAGCAGGACGGCGCCTGCGCCGAAGCCCAGCATGGTCGTGGTGTAGGACAGCGACACCTCGGCACGCGAGATGCCGAAGTCGGCCTGCACGGCGGGGAACACCACCACCACGCCCCACATGCCGAAGCTGCCCAGCGCGCAGATGACGACGCTGGCCGCCAAGCGTCCCCAGGCGTACCGCGAATCGACGCCGTTCATGATCGGCCGCCGCCCATCAGCCGCCGATCGCGCCCTGCGTATTCACATAGAGAGCGTAGAGCGAGTGGCTGGCGGCCATGAACAGGCGGTTGCGATAGCGTCCGCCGAAGCAGACGTTGGCGCAGCGCTCGGGCAGGTCGATATGGCCGATCGGCTTGCCCTCGGGATTGAAGACGCGGACACCGTCGAGTTCGGCCGAGCCCATGCCCCAGCCGCACCACAGGTTGCCGTGGATATCGACACGGAAGCCGTCGGGCGAGCCGCCGGGGCCCGCATCGATCAGCACCTTGCCCTTGCCGAGCTTGGCGCCGCCGTCGAGCACGTCGTATGCGAGGATCGTGCGGTGGGGCTCGGCGCGCGAGGCCACGACATAGAGTTTCTTCTCGTCGGGCGAAAAGGCCAGGCCATTGGGCCCCGGCACGTCGTCGACCATCATCGTGAGCTTCTTCGTCTCGCGATCGAGGCGGTAAACGGCCGGCGTGTTCTGGCTCTCTTCCTTGTGGCCTTCGTAGTAGCCCAGGATGCCGAACGTCGGATCGGTGAACCAGACCGAGCCGTCGCTCTTGACGACGACGTCGTTCGGCGAATTCAGCGGCTTGCCGTTGTAGCTGTCGGCCAGCACGGTGATCGAGCCGTCGTACTCCGTGCGCACGACGCGGCGGGCATCGTGCTCGCAGCCGACGAGGCGGCCCTGGCGGTCGCGCGTATGGCCGTTGGCGTTGTTCGAGGGCTTGCGGAAGACCGAGACGACGCCCGTCTCCTCATCCCAGCGCAGGATGCGGTTGTTCGGGATGTCGCTCCACAGCACGTAGCGCCCATCGCCGAAATAGACCGGCCCTTCGGCCCAGCGGCAGCCCGTGTAGAGGCGTTCGACCGAGGCGAGCGGCAGACGGTATTGATTGAACGACGGATCGAGCACGCGCACCGCCGGATCGGGGTAGCGCTCGTTGGGTTGCCACATCTTCGTTTCCCCTCGGTCTCTTATGAATCGTCGGGCTTGATATTACCCGTTCGGATCACCTTACCCCAGACTTCCGAATCGCGCGCGATGAACGCGGCATATTCGCCACGCGAGAGAGTCGCGGGGTGCAGCCCATTGTCATCGTACTTCTTCTTCACATCCGGGTCGGCCAGCACCTTGCGCACCGCGGCGGCGAGCTTGTCGACGATCGCGTCCGGCGTGCCGGGAGGCGCGTCGAGCCCGTACCAGTTCCAGGCCTCGTAGCCCGGCACCGCTTCGCCAAGCGTGGGCACATCGGGCAGCGCCGACCAGCGCTCCGATGCGGTGACGGCCATCGCGCGTGCCTTGCCGCCCTTGATCACGCCCAAAGTCGCGGGGTCGCCGAAATAGGCATCGACGATGCCGGCCGACAGATCGTTCAGCGCCGGCCCGGTGCCGCGATAGGGCACATGGATCATCCTGAGGCCCGACATCTGGGCGAAGTATTCGCCAGCCAGATGCTGGCTGGTGCCGATGCCGCCGGACGCCCAGCGGATTTCGGTCTGCTTCGCGAGCGCCATGAACTCGGGCAAGGTCCTTGCCGGCAGGTCGTTGCGCACCGCCATGATCAGCGGCATGCGCACCAGCCGCGTGATGTGGGCGAAACTCTTCGGGTCGAACGGCAGCTTGTCGCCGCGCATCGGCGGCCCGGCACTCATCGACGATACGCCCGTCACGGCCAAGGTGTAGCCGTCGGCCGGTGCATGCGACATCGCCTCGACGCCGATCAGTCCGCCGGCGCCGCCCTTGTTCTCGACGATGATCGTTTGCCCCAGCTCCTTCGACAGCGGCTCCATTAGCAGGCGCGCCGTGAGGTCGACGCCGCCGCCCGGCGGGTAGGGCACGATCAGCCGGATGGCGCGGTCGGGATATTTGGTCTGGGCGCGGGCCACCGTCGGCAGCGCGGCGATCGCGGCCAGGAAGCTCCGCCGGGCAAGACTCACGAGAAAGCGGCCTTGCGGAACACCTCGACGAAGCGGTCGACGTCCTGCTCGTCGTTGTAGACATGCGGGCTGATGCGCAGCCGGCCGAGCCGCGGCGCGGCATGCACGCCCTGGGCGGCGAGCTTCTTCGGCAGGTCGGGCGCCATGCCCTTGGGGAAGCTGACGCAGAGCACATGCGGCGCGCGCACCTTCTTGTCGAGCAGGCGGATATCGAGATTGCCCAGTCCTTCGGCGAGCTTGTCGGTGAGCATGGTCATGCGCTCGACCACGGCGGCGTTGCCCCACTTGGCCATCATCTCCATGCTGATCGACGCCATCTCCATGCCGACGAAGTGATCGCGCTCGCCCATGTCGTAGCGCCGCGCATCGTCCTTGTAGGCCAGGTCGCGGAAATAAACCGTGTCCTCGGCCGAAACGCCCTTGCGGCCGATCGAGGCCTGCTCGAGTGGCACGCCGTTCTGCCGGCGCTTGGCGACGTACATGAACGCACGGCCGTAGGGACCGAGCAGCCACTTGTAGGTCGGGAAGATCAAGAAGTCGGGATCGAGGACCTTCACGTCGATGGGTCGCACGCCCGCATCGTGCGTGGCGTCGACCAGCAGCATGGCGCCGGCCTTTTTCGCCGCGGGCGCGATGCGCGCGAGATCGACGGCGCCGCCGTCGGACCAGTGCACAGACGAGATCGAGACCATGGCGAGCGGCGCCGCGCCCTTGCGCTCGATGGCTTCCAGCACCGCGGCGGTCCAGTCGCCGTCGGCGGGCTGCTTCACCGTGTCGATGGCGAAGCCGCCGGCCGGAGCCCGCACGGTCCATTCCAGCATCGGCGAGGTGTGGTCGTTCTCGAGCACGATGACGCGGCTCCCCTTGGGGATTTCGACGATCTTCGCGGCAGTCGCCACGCCATAGCCCACGGAAGAAATAAGCGTGATGTCACCCGGCTCGGCGCCGATCAGCCGGGCGGCGGCACTGCGCGCGCGCTCGTTCTGCTGACTGGCAAGATCGGGCGCCAGCTTCCAGGGCTGGCCCTTGCGGTTCATGGCGGCGCGGCCGGCCTCCTGGGTGGCCAGCGGCATCGGCCCCCAGCCGGCGGCGTTCATGTAACAGACGTCGCGCGGCATATCGAAAAGCGCACGTTGGCTGGGCAGCATCGGCATTCCCCCTCAGGTCGACGCGCGACGTTAGCACGCCTCGCGTTAAATTTTTTCGCCACCTGCATGAGAAGCTCTCTTGGCTGATTACCTCCTGTGTGATTGAGAGCCCGCGGCGGCGGACCCATGTTCGGGGCACACCGAGAGGAGGGACGCATGAGCTTTCAGACCCGCAACCAGCCGTTCCAGAATACCCTCTACGCCAGTGTGGCCGCCCCCCGCGCCACGTTCCGCCAGCGCGTCGTCCTGACCTTCGTCCTGTGGCGGCAGCGCGTCGACATGCGGCGGCGGCTGGCGGAGATGGATGCGCGCAGTCTGCGCGACGCCGGTATTTCGCCTGCGGCGGCGGCCTACGAATCGGGCAAGCCGTTCTGGACGCGGATGGGATCTCTCCGCTAGGGCGTCAGGGAACTCCTCGGCCGCCTGAGCGTTAAGGAGACGCGCGGACGCGCATGGTTGTCCGCATTCAGGGCGGAGGGCCAAGGATGACACCGCCGGATCTCGATCGGACGTCCGCGCTTTTTCTGGACGTCGACGGCACCCTGGTCGAGATCGCGGCCACCCCGGAAGCGGTTGTCGTGGCGCCGGGCCTGCCTGGGCTGCTGGCCCAACTCCACGGCCTGTTGGACGGTGCCGTGGCGATCGTGAGCGGCCGTCCCCTTTCCCAGATCGATGAGCTTCTCCATCCCTTCGCCGGCAGCGCCGCCGGCGAGCACGGCGTCGCGATTCGCTTCGGCGACGGCACGCTCGAGGAAGCACCCGCCCGCGTTGCGGTGCCCGACGACTGGCGCGAGGCGCTGACGGCCACTGCTGCGCGCTGGCCGGGCGTGCGCGTCGAGCCCAAGCCGCACGGCGTCACCGTCCATTACCGGCTCGCGCCCGAGCGCGCCAACGAGGTCTGGCGGGCCGTGCGTGCGCTGGTGCCGGAAGATGATCCGTGGTTTCGCCTGCTGCCGGCGCGCGAGGCCGTCGAGATCGGGCTGCGCGCGGCATCGAAGGGTCAGGCGGTGGCGCGGCTGATGAAGCAGGCGGCGTTCCAGGGCCGCAGGCCCGTCTATGTCGGCGACGACTTCACCGACGAAGCGGGCATCAGCGCCGCGATGGAACTGGGCGGCATCGGCCTGCGCGTCGGAGAGGCCTTCGGCGGCGATCCCGCGCGTGTGCGCGCCTGGCTGAAGCGCGGCGCCGAGCGCATGGCCGTGCCCGAGAGGTCCTCCACTCTTCCGACGGGGATCTCGCCGTGAGCACGCTCGATCTCGGCGTCATCGGCAACTGTGCCATCGCAAGCCTGATCGACCGCACCGGCCGTCACGTCTGGCACTGTCTCGACCGGCTCGACGGCGATCCCGTGTTCAACGCCTTGCTGGGCGGCAACGATCCCCAGGCCGGCTTCATGGAAGCTGCCGTGGCGGGCGCGAAGGAGGGGCAGCAACGCTACCTGCCGAACACCGCGATCCTCGAGACGACGATCGAGGGCAAGGGCGGGACGATGCGGATCACCGACTTCGCGCCGCGCTTTCGCCGCTTCGGGCGCAACTTCCGTCCGCCCATGCTGGTGCGGCGCCTCGAGCCGGTCGCCGGCCGGCCGAGGGTGACGATCCGCATGCGGCCTACGTTCAAGTACGGCGCGGCCAAGGCGCAGACCACCAGCGGCAGCAACCACATCCGCTACTTCAGCGAAGACCAGGTGCTGCGCCTGACGACCGACAGTTCGATCAGTGCGATCCTGCACGAGCAGGAATTTTCGCTCGACCGTCCGGTCACCCTGCTGGTAGGCGCCGACGAGACGGTGCCGGAGAATCCCGACACGCTGGCGCGCTCGTTCCTCGCCGAGACGACCTCGTACTGGCAGACCTGGACGCGCGACCTCAACATTCCGTTCGACTGGCAGGCCGCCGTGATCCGTGCCGCCATCACGCTCAAGCTCTGCAGCTTCGAGGATACGGGCGCGGTGCTGGCGGCGCTCACGACGTCGATCCCCGAGGCCGCGGGCACGGTGCGCAACTGGGACTATCGCTTCTGCTGGCTGCGCGATTCGTTCTTCACGGTGACGGCGCTCAACCGCCTGTCGGCCACCAAGACGATGGAGGGCTTCGTGCGCTTCATCGTCGACGTGGTCGAAGGAGGAAGCTCGCGCGGCGAGGTCGACAAGATCGCGCCGCTGTTCGCGATCGCGCCCGGCATCGACACCGCCGAGCGGCTGATCGATAGCCTGCCCGGCTATCGCGGCTACGGGCCGGTGCGCATCGGCAATGACGCGGTCAACCAGGTCCAGAACGACACTTACGGCTCGATGGTGATGACCGCGGCGCAGATGTTCTGGGACGAACGCCTGCCGCGTCAGGGCGACATGGAGCTCTATCGCCAGCTCTGCGTCGTGGGCAACGAGGCCCATCGCGCGGCGTTGACTCCGGATGCGGGTCTTTGGGAATACCGCGAGCGCGCGGAAGTTCACACGTTTTCGGCCGCCATGTGCTGGGCGGCGCAATACAGGCTGGGCATGATCGCGCGGCGGGTCGGCGTCGATGCGGAAGCGCGGGAGTGGCTGGCGCGCGCGGGCGTGCTGCGCCAGGAAATCCTGAAGCGCGGGACGACGGCCGACGGCTGGCTGTCGGGCACGCTCGACCGCGACATGGCCGACGCCTCGAGCCTCGTGCTGCCCGAGATCGGCCTGCTCAAGTCGGACGATCCGCGCTTTCATGCGACGCTCGACATGGTCGACAGAAAGCTGATGCGCAACGGCTTCGTCATGCGCTACGTCGAATCGGACGATTTCGGCGCGCCGTCGAATGCCTTCCTGCTCTGCACCTTCTGGTACATCGACGCGCTGGCGAGCGTCGGCCGGCGCGAGGAAGCGCTCGAGCTGTTCAACAACGTGCTGGCGCGCCGCAACCACGTCGGGCTGCTGGCGGAGGATCTCGATCCGGCGACCGGCGAGTTGTGGGGCAATTTTCCGCAGACCTATTCGCAGGTCGGTCTGATCCTGTCCGCGATGCGCCTGTCGCGCAGCTGGGAGGAGGGCCTGTGGCACGCCTCGTAATCGTCTCCAACCGCGTTCCCATTCCCAAGTCGCGCGGCGCGACCGCAGGCGGCCTGGCCGTGGCCTTGCGCGATATCATGACGCCGGGCTCGATGTGGTTCGGGTGGAGCGGGCGCCTCACCGCCGAGCCTTCGCTGCAGCCGTCCCTCGTCGAGGCGCGCGGCGTGACCTACGCGACGGTCGATCTGGCGAACGAGGCCTACAAGCATTTCTATGTCGGCTTCGCCAATGGCGTGCTTTGGCCGCTGCTGCACTTCCGGCTGGGTCTGATGCATTTCAGGCGGGAGGATTACGAGGGCTACCTCGCCGTCAACCGCACCTACGCCGATTCGCTCATCAAGGTGCTGCACGCCGACGACACGGTGTGGGCGCACGACTATCACCTGATCCCGTTCGGCCGCCTGATGCGCGAACGCGGCTTTCAGGGACCGATGGGCTTTTTCCTCCATGTGCCGTTCGTGCCGCCCTCGATGATGGAGGCGGTACCGGTGGGGCGGGAGCTGATCGAGGACCTCTGCGCCTACGATATCCTGGGTTTCCAGACCGAGGAGCACGCGCGCGATTTCCGCGACTGCGCCGAGCGCATGGTGGGCGCCACGGTCGATGGCGAGTGGGTGAAGCTGAACGGCCGGATGACACGCGCCTTCGCCGATCCGATCGGCATCGACGCCGAGGCCTTTGCGCGCGACGCGGGGCGCGCGGCGACGGACAAGTCGGTGCAGCGCATGGCCGGCAGCATCGTCGGCCGCGAGATCGCGATCGGCGTCGACCGAATGGACTATTCGAAGGGCCTGCCCAACCGCTTCGAGGCTTATGCATCCCTCTTGGGGCGTTATCCCGAGCATCAGCGCAAGATCCACCTGCTGCAGATCTGCCCGCGCTCGCGCGAGGAAGTAGACGAATACCGCAAGTTACGCTCCGAGCTTGACCGCCTGGCCGGCCGCATCAACGGCCGCTTCTCGGATTTCGACTGGACGCCGCTGCGCTACTCCACGCGAGCCGCACCGCGCTCGACCCTCGCGGGCCTCTATCGCCTTGCCCGCATCGGCCTGGTGACGCCGCTGCGCGACGGCATGAACCTCGTCGCCAAGGAATATGTCGCGGCGCAGAACGATGACGATCCGGGCGTGCTCGTGCTCTCGAAGTTCGCGGGCGCCGCGCAGGAGCTCACCGAGGCGCTGATCGTCAATCCGTTCGATCCCGACGCGATCGCCGATGCCATGCACCAGGCGCTCACCATGCCGCTGCCCGAGCGCCGCGAGCGGCATCTCGCGCTGAAGGCCAAGGTCTACCGCACGACGGCGGCGCTCTACGCCCGCACCTTCATCGACGCGCTGGCCCGGCGCTCCGTCCCCAAGCTCGCGGCCTGATCGTCACCACATGGTCTTGGCGGCGCGGCCCGCCCATTCGCGGTCGTAGGTCTCGCCGCCCACCGTGTTCTGGCTGAGGGCCGCCAGGATTTCGCCGGCGCTGGGGAGACTCTTGGGATCGACGTGACGCGCGGGGTTCCACAGTTCCGAACGGATGAGCGCGCGGGCGCACTGGAAGTAGACCGTCTCGACCGCCAGCACCAGAACCGAGCGCGGCGCCTTGTCCTCGACTGCGAAGGATTCGAGCAAGGCGGGCGCGACGCTGAGATGCGCCCGCCCGTTGACCCGCAGGCAGTTGCCGACGCCTGGGATCAGGAACAGCAGCGCCGTCCGCGGATCGCGTACGACATTGCGCAGCGAATCGATGCGATTGTTGCCGCGCCTGTCGGGCAGCATCAGCGTCTTGTCGTCGTGGATGCGCACGAAGCCGGGCTTGTCGCCGCGCGGCGAGCAGTCGATGCCTTCCGGGCCGACCGTTGCCAGCGACACGAACGGCGAGGCCTCGATATAGGCGCGATAGTGCGGCGTGATCCGCGGCGATTCCTTTACGATCGAGGCGTCTCCCGGAACGCCGTAGAGCTTCTCCAGTTCTGCAACGCTATTCACGATGTCGGACATGGCGGTTCCTCTCAAGCGGCCCAGCGCGCGGGTGAGGTTCCCAGCGGCTCGGCGGGGCGTGCATAGAAGCAGGGCGTGTCGCTCATCTGGATGACAGGCTTGAGATGGCGCAGGCGGCCGAACGGGCCGTCGCTTTCCATCAGCATGCCGGCCAGCTCGGCGTCGGCGATGTCCTTCAGGCCGGCGCTGCCGTCGATCGTGCCGAGGCTCGCGAGCCAGTGCGCGACCTGGACCAGCGACACGCGCACCAGCCACGAGCCGCCCTGCTCGGCGCGGCGGGCGAGGCCCACCATCGCACCCAGGGCGGCGAGGTAGCCCGCGATGTAATCGAGCGCCTGGACCGGAAGATTGCGCGGCGCCTCGAGCGAGCCTTGAGTCGCTGCCAGGCCCGTCACGTTCTGCACGATCGAGTCGAAGCCGCGCCGCGCGGCCCAGGGCCCTTCGTGACCGTAGGCGCAGATCGCGACGCAGACGATGCCGGGACGCAGCGCCGCTACCTGCTCCGGCGAAAAGCCGCGCGCGGCGAGCGTGCCGGGGCGGTAGCCCTGCGTGAAGATGTCGGCGTCCTTCAGCAGCCCCTTCATCGTCTCGACGCCCGCGGACTCGCGAAGATCGATCCAGGCGCAGCGCTTGCCGTGGCCGGTGTCCATCAGGATTTCGGTTTGATACGGCAGGTGCGGCGCCGCGACGTGCAGCACGTCGGCGCCGTTCTCGGCCAGGACGCGGCCGCTGGTCGGACCCGCCAGCACGCGCGTCAGGTCGAAAGCGCGGATGCCGGACAGGGGCCGATCGCCTTTCGGCAACGGTTGCGGCGGCGCGTCGCCGATCTTCACGATATCGAGCAGCGGCAGCTTGGCCACGGCGATGCCGTGCGGATGGGCGTTCCATTCCGCGCGGCCGCGCGACAGGCCGCCCACGCAATTGCCGGCGGCGATCGCGTCCTCGATGTCCTGACCCTTCCACTTGGCCACGGCCTCGGCCAGCGCTTCGCGCGTGGCTTCCTTCGCACCCGCGATGCGCAAGGCGCCCTCGCGATGATGCGGATGATTGGTGTGCAGGAACATCGTGCGGTTGTCGGCGGTCTTGTAGTGGCCGGCCAGCGGATCCCATGACACAGGCTTCTTGCCGTTCTGCATCACATAGGTGTTGGAGCGCAGCGAGGCCGCGGCGGCATGGCGGTCGATCGACACGGACTGGGGCCGGCCGGTCTTCAGCCGCCACAGGTCGGACACCGCGAGTCCGACAGCGCCCAGCGCCGCCGAGCCTGCGCGGCCAACGCGCCAGGGCGAGGCGAAGATCGGGTCCTCGCCATTGCTGAAGGCGAGCGAATCGTCCGCGCGTTTTTGCCGGCCGAGTAACGCTAGGATGTCGTGCGTCAGCGTCTCGCTCATTTGGCGATGATCTCGCTCAGCAACTTCATCAGCACGTCGGGGCAGGTGATGTGCGGATTGTGGCTGGCATCGATCTCGTAGTAGCTCCAGCCGGCCTCGCTCTTGGCGCGCTCGCCGAACTGGCGGAACACGTCGCCCGGGCCGTTCTTTGTCGCATAGATGTAATGGCGCGGCGGCGGCGCTTGCTTGCTCTCGAGCCGGATCTTCTGTTCGAAGGTCTTGATCGGCTGCGGCCGGCGGCGCGGCACGGCCCACGCCTGGTCCTCGGGTGAGGTGTCGGGCGGCATCGGATTGAGCGGCAATTTCCAGCCGTCGCCATCCTTCATGGCGCCGGCGCGCATGTTGCCCTCGGCCTTCGGGCCGGTGAGGTCGAACAGGCTCTGGCCATCCTTGGGCGCGAAGGCGTCGAGATAGACCACTTTGGCGATGCGGCTTCTCGCCTTGTCCGCCACGCCGGTCGCGACCATGCCGCCGTAGGAGTGGCCCAGCAGGACGACATCTTTCAGGTCCTCGAACTCGATTTCGCTGACCACGTCCTGCACATGGGTTGAAAGGTCGATGTCCGGCCGCGCCAGATGCGCGCGGGCGCCCAAACCGGTGTAGGTCGGCGAAAAGAACTCGTGGCCCGCGGCCCGGAACAGCGGCCGCATCTTTTTCCAGGCCCAGGCGGCGGACCAGGCGCCGTGCGCCAGAACGATGGTTGCCATGACTTCTTTCCTCCCGCTGGTTGCCGCCTCGCCTAGATGCTATTACGAAGCACTCGCAATGGTCGACCTCTCAACCTTATTAGCACTGGGCGAAGCGCGTGTGGGCTTCCGTGGCCGCATATCGGCCCTCGATATGAGCCGGGCCGAGGGTGCCGGCCTCCCCGCGTCGGAGCTGGAGCGCCGCCTGATCGAGTTGGGGTTCGTCGAGGGTGCCGACGTGGAATTGCTCCACCAGGGCCTGTTCGGCGGCGATCCGATCGCCGTCCGCGTGGCCGCGACCACGATTGCGCTCCGCCGGCGCGAGGCCATGGCGATCGTGGTGACGCCGCGATGAACGTCTCCGTCGAACTCGCGCCGACCGTCGCGCTCGTCGGCAATCCCAATTGCGGCAAGACGGCGCTGTTCAACGCACTCACCGGCAGCCGCCAGAAGGTCGCGAACTATCCGGGCGTCACCGTCGAGAAGAAGCAGGGACGCCTCACGACGCCCGGCGGCCGCTCGATCCAGCTTCTCGACCTGCCGGGCACCTATTCGCTGCGCGCCCGCTCGCCCGACGAGGAGATCACGCGCGACGCGGTGCTGGGCAAGCTCGCGGGCGAGACGCCGCCCGACCTGATCATCTGCGTGGGCGACGCGTCCAACCTGCGCCTCGCGCTTCGTCTCGCGCTCGAACTGAAGCATGTCGGCCGGCCGGTGGTGCTGGCGCTCAACATGATGGACATCGCGAAGAAGCGCGGCATCGAGGTTGATCTCGCCAAGCTCGCGGCGGAGCTGGCCCTGCCGGTCGTGAGCTCGGTCGCGGTGCGGCGTGGCGGCACCGACGCGCTGCTGGCGGAACTCGACCGGTTGCTGGCGAACCTGCCGCCGGTCGCGGCCGCGGACTGGAAAGCACCCGACGCCGGTGCGTTGCGCGGCGCGCAGAGCGAGGCCGACCGCGTGCTGCGCGCGGCGGTGAAGATGCCGGGCATCCCCGACGTGGGCACCACGCGCGCCGATGCGATCCTGCTGCATCCGGTGGCGGGCCTCGCGATCCTGCTCGCCATCCTGTTCGTGATGTTCCAGGCGGTGTTCGCCTGGGCCAAGCCCGCGATGGAGCTGATCTCCGCGGGCTTCACCTGGCTCGGCGCCTTCGTGGGATCGCTGCCGCTCCCCGACCTGGTGCAGAGCTTCCTGAAGGACGGGCTGATCGCGGGCGTGGGCAGCGTGATCGTCTTCCTGCCGCAGATCGTGATCCTGTTCTTCTTCATCCTGCTGCTCGAGGACCTGGGTTACATGGCGCGCGCGGCCTTCCTGATGGACAAGATCATGGGCGGCGCCGGTCTGCACGGCCGCGCCTTCATTCCGCTGCTGTCGTCGTTCGCCTGTGCCATCCCGGGCATCATGGCCACGCGCGTGATCGACGACCGGCGCGACCGGCTGACCACGATCCTGGTGGCGCCGCTGATGACCTGCTCGGCGCGCATCCCGGTCTACACCTTGATCATCTCGGCGTTCATTCCCGAGCGCGAGGTCTGGGGCTTCGTGGGCCTGCAAGGGCTGGTGATGTTCGGGCTCTACGCGGCCGGCATCACGGGTGCGCTCACCGTCTCGTTCGTGATGAAGCGGCTGTTCTGGCGCAGCACGGCGGGAGAGCCGTTCATGCTCGAGCTGCCCGACTACAAGATCCCGCAAGCCAAGAGCCTCGCGATGGGCGTGTGGGCGCGTGCCACGGCGTTCCTGAAGCGCGCCGGCACGACCATCCTGTCGATGATGATCCTGATCTGGGTGCTGGCCTCGTTCCCGCAGGCGCCCGAAGGCGCCACCGATCCCGCGATCAACTACAGCCTGGCCGCGATGATCGGCCACTTCATCGAGCCGGTGACCAGCCCGCTGGGATTCAACTGGCAGATCAACGTGGCCCTCATTCCCGGCATGGCCGCGCGGGAAGTGGCCGTGGGCGCGCTGGGCACGATCTACGCCGTGAACGGCGGGGCCGAGGCGACGCAGCAGATCGGCCAGGCGCTGGCCGCCCACTGGAGCCTCGGCACGGCGCTGGCGCTGCTCGCCTGGTACATCTTCGCGCCGCAATGCGCCTCGACCCTGGCGGTGATCCGGCGCGAGACCGGCGGCTGGAAATGGATGTGGGTCACCTTCGGCTACATGCTGGCGCTGGCCTATGCCGCCGCGCTGATCGTCTATCAGGTGGCCGCGGCGCTCGGCGCCGGCTGAATCTCGATCTCCAGCCAGTCCGCCGCCTCGACGTCGGCGCGCTCCGCCCCCTCGACGAACAGACTGTCCAGCCGCCTCAAAGTAATGGACTCCGTGCCGATCGCGCAGATCGCGCGATCCGACAGGGCAACGATCACACGGATGTTCCCGCGAGCGATGCTTGTGCCCACGGCGCGGTGTCGACGCACGAGATGGGAGAAGCGCGTGCGCCGGGTCATGACGTTCAAGTCGGCGATCGGCCCGTCGATCAGGGACGCGCGATAGGGAAACTCGCCGGGAAAGGCAAACGGATCGTCTGTTCGACGAAGGACAATGCCGTCGAGCTCGATGCCCTGACCGTCCGTCACGATCATGGTTCGATCGATGTCCGGGAAGAGGGAGAAGGGGCCGGAGGTGGCCACGGCCGCGAGGCTGATCCGCCAGTCGAAGGTGTCGATGGTTGCGGACGCTGGAAATTTGAGGAGTTCGCGCGTGGTGCCGGCGCCGTTCTTCCAAGGCATCGACGGCAAGGAGTCGGCGGTGATGAGTTTCCAGACCATTAGCGGCCGAGTTCATAGAGTGCGATCACGCGTCTTCCCTCCTCGGGCGGCGACGACCGCCAAAGATTGTTGTCGACCGGCTTGCCGCGCTCGCGCACCCATTTGATGAAGTCGTTCGACCGGCCGCGCCCGCCGGGCACCAGCACGTAGCGCAGCTCGCCGCGCGCGACCATGCCCTCCAGCGCCTCGAGCGAGAAGATCGGATCGAGGCCGAGGTAGCCGCCGAAGGCCAGGACTGGCTGTCCGGTGCGCACGATCAAGGGCGCCGCGAGCTGGGTGGTGGGCGTGGCGACCAGGAAGCGCGCGTTATCGCGATGGGCCGTGAGGAACTGTGCGAGTTTCGGATCGTCGCTCAGGGTCGCGTAGTTGCGCGACAGGAGCGGGCCGCGGCCATCGTTGAGGCCGAGCCACCGCGCGAGGCTAGCCGACGGCAGCACGTGGTTGCCCTGCATGAAGATCGCACTCAGCGCCCAGGCCATCGGCAGGACCAGCAAGGCCACGCCGCCGATCGCCGCTGGTGGCCGCTTCTGGCGCCACAGCGTGCCCGCCGCCGCCAGCAGCCCCACGACGGGAAAGCCGATCCAGGTCGAGGTCCAGCCGAGCGATGCGCCTGCGATATAGACCTGCCAGGCGCCGGCGAGCGCGAGCCCCAAGGCAAGGGCAGCCGGTCCGCGGCGCCACAGCAGCACGCAGCCGATGCCGGCAAGGGCGGCCAGCGGAGGTGCCAGCGCCGACAGGTAGTAGGCGTGGAAGATTCCGCCCGCGGCGCTGAATACGATTGCGTAGGTGAGCGCCCACACGCTCCATAGCGCGAGCGATGGCAGCGTGTGATCGAGCCGCCGCCGCGCGCCGAACGCAAGGACCAGGCCGAGCATCGCGAGCGGCAGGGTCCAGCCGAACTGTCCGGCCAGCGTGGGCGCCGCCAGCCGCAACGGCCCGACCGGCACTGCGTCGTACGTCTGACGTTGGGCGACGGCGGCCTGTGTCTGCGCCGGCGCCGGAGCGGGGCGCTCGGGCCGATCGCGGACGAAACGCTCGAGGCCGTTGTGCACCACGATCAGCTCGAGCATGGAGTTGCCCTTGCTGCTGCCGGCAAAGGGACGGTCCGTGGCCGGCGTGAGATCGTACACGGCGGCCCACGACAGGCTGACGATCGCCAGCGTGATGCCCGCGGCGATCATCCAGCCGAAGCGGCGCGACAGCGGGAGCGTGCCGGAGAACCACCAGCCCGCGAGCAGGGCCGGGCCGCAGATCAAGGCGGCCAGCATCTTCACGTTGAAGGCGACGCCCAGCACCGCCATGGCGATGACCAGCGCCAGCCCGCGTCCGCGCAACGCCGCCCACGCCGCCAGCAGCAGGAAGAAGACCAGCCAGCTGTCGGTATTGTTGCTGCGGTCGATCGCGACCGAGATCGGCGTGATGGCGAGCAGCAGCACCGCGACCAGCGCGGCCGCCGCGCCGAACGGCCGATGCACCAGCCGGTACAGGATGGCGACCGACGCCGTGCCCGCCAGGATCTGCGGCAGGTGGATCGACCAGCCGCTGAACCCCAGCACCCACGCGAATAGCGTCTGGATCCAGAACGCGACCGGCGGCTTGTCGAGCGAGAGTACGCCTGCCGGATCGAAGGCGTTGTAGAAGAAGAGGTGCGCGCCCTGCAGCATGCTGCGCACGCCGGCGGCGTAATACTCCGTGCCGAAATCCCTGGCGTCGATGCGCCACACCCGCAGCAGAAAAGCAAGCGCCAGCACGCCCAGCAGGCATGCCGTTTCGGTCCGTTGTCTGGTCCAAAAGCTCGTCATTTCCCCTTCTGTAGTACGCAGGGGAAGGGGCGATCATCCCGCTTTTTCAGCTGGGAATCGGCCCTTTGAACACGAAGAACGCCCCGCCGAAGATCAGCGCGAAGCCCACCGCGTGGTTCAGGGTCAGCCGCTCGCCGAGATAGAAGACCGAGAAGAAGGCGAACACGACAAGCGTGATCACCTCCTGCATGGTCTTGAGTTCGGCGGTGCTGTAGATCGCGTGCCCCCAGCGGTTGGCGGGCACGGCCAGGCAATATTCGAAGAAGGCGATGCCCCAGCTCGCCAGGATCACCAGCCACAGCGCACGGTCGGTGAACTTGAGATGCCCGTACCAGGCGAAAGTCATGAAGACGTTGGAGCACACCAGCAGCAGGACGGGCGCGACGGCGGGGGGCAGCCAGGACATTACACTCTACTCCGGTTTGATACCGAGCTTCTTGATTAGCGGCACGGCGGTTTTGTCTTCGTGGTCGAGCATGGCGGCCAGTTCTTCCGGGGTGCTGGGCCTGGCCGTTGCGGTGAGGTCGGCGAAGCGCTTGATCGTGACGGGGTCGGTCAGCACCGTCACCATCGCATCGTGCAGCTTTTTCAGCACCTCCGGCGGCATCTTGGCGGGGCCGAACAGGCCGGTGTAGGTCGAATAGGTGAAGTCCTTCAGCTCGGGGATTCCGGACTCCTTAACGGTGGGCACGTCGGGCAGTTCCGGCATGCGCGCGTCGGACGTCACGGCGATCGGTCGCAGCTTGCCGCCCCGGATGTGGCCGATGGCGCTGTTGACCTGGTCGACCTGGGCATTGATCTGGCCGCCGATCGCGTCGATCGAGGCTCCGCCGCTTCCCTTGTAGTGCACGATCGTGAACTTGGCCTTGGTGGCGTCGCTCAGCAGTTCGATCACGATATGGTTCGTGGTGCCGACGCCGGAATCGCCGATGGTGAGCTTGCCCGGCGTCTCGCGCCCGACCTTGATGAAGTCGGCGAGCGTCCTGATCGGGGAGTCGGGCGGCACGACGATCACGGCCGGCACCGCCTGGATGTGGCTGATCGGCTGGAAGGCCGTCTTCCAGTCATAGGGTGCGTTGCCGTAGATCGCCGGCACATCGACCATCGAATTGGCCGAGACCAGGAGGTTGTAACCATCGGGTGCGGAACGCGCGACGGCATCGGCGCCGATCATGCCCGAGGCGCCGGCCTTGTTCTCGACGAGGACGGTGATGTTGAGCACGTCCTTCAGCTTGTCGGCCACGATGCGTGCGGTGACGTCGATGTTGCCGCCCGGCGCATAGGGCGCCTGGATCTTGATCGGCTTGTCGGGAAACTCGGCTGCGGCCGGTCCGATTCCGGCCAGCGTGGCAAGCGCGATCGCCCAGGCAAAAACAGTGCGCATGATGCTTTTCCTCCGTTGCCGCGACCTTAGCTCACGGGCGGTCGAGAACACACAGAAGGTCGGCGCGCTGCTTTGCATCGCGGATGGGCGGGCTGCCATCCAGGTGCCGGGATACATCGCCTGCGGGTCGCTGAGGAAAGTGTCGAGCCGTTGCTTGGTCCAACGATCGCCGTTCGCCCGCGCGGCCTGAAGCTGGGGCGAATAGTCGAACGCGGGATCGCCCGCGACCGGCCTGTTGGCAACGCCCACGAGCTGCGGTCCGGGCTTCTGTCCCGCGTCGGTCGTCAATGCAGGGCATGCCAGGCAGGACGCGAAGGCCTGGCGGTTGCAGTCGGCGGCCTCTGCGGGCATCGACGCACAGGCGGCGATCCATGCCACCGCCAGCTTCCCCCGTCTCGGGGGAGGTGTCGGCGTCATACGCCGACGGAGGGGGTGCCGTATATGCGGTGCTTCCGATTTGGACTCATGAATCTTGCTAGGGAGGGCCGCCGCGTGGCACTGCCTCCGCCCCCGATTACGGGGGCACCTCCCCGAGACGGGGGAAGAATATTCAAAAGCAATAGCCTTACATCAAACCGCAGGTGGCAGATGCTGTGCCCACGGCCGCGCGCGCTCGAGCAGGGCGCCCAGGCGCAGCACGTCGGTCTCGGCCTGCCACTTGCCGACGATCTGGACCGACGTCGGCATCCTGTCGGTGCCGAAGCCCGACGGCACCGCGAGGGCCGGATGGCCGGTGAGGTTGAACGGGTACTGGTAGGAGGTCCAGCCCTGACGGGTGATGCCGCATTTCACGCCGTCGACGATCACCTCGTCGTTGGCCGCGTCATGCGTCACGTCGAGCGCCGTGCGCGAGTTTGTCGGCGTCACGATGAAGTCGTAGCGTTCGAACAGCGTCTGGATCTTGCGGAACAGGACGGTGCGCGCGAACTGGGCGTTGCGGAAGTCGGCGAGCGTGAACTTGTCGCCGCGCTGCATGAAGGCGAGCGTCACGGGGTCCATCTGGTTCTGCCACTTGGCGAGATACTGCGCGCAGGTGACGGCGAAGCCCGCCTGGTAGAGCACGCGGCCTTCGTATTCAATCCAGTCGATCTTCTCGGTGACCTCCTCGACGGTGGCGCCCATTGCGGACCAGGCATCGAGGCAGGCGCGCGTGTTGGTGCGCACGTCGGCGGCGATCCGGGGGTTGGCGCAGAGCTCGATATAGCCGATGCGCACGCCGGACAGGTCCTCGCCCGAGAGCTTGGGCGAGAGCGGCCGCTGGCCCGCGCTGCTGAGCGCCCAAGGGTCTTTCTCGCTCGGACCCGCAATCACGGAATGGAACACCGCCGCATCGGTGATCGTGCGGCTGAGGGGGCCGGCATAGATGTTGTTGCCGAAGGCATCGCGCGTGGTGTCGTAGGGCACGACGCCGAGCGTCGGCTTGAGGCCCACCAGCCCCGAGCACGACGCCGGTCCGCGCACCGAGCCCGCGCCGTCGGTGCCGAGCGAGATCGGGCCCAGGCCCGCGGCGACCGCGGACGCACCGCCGCCGCTCGAGCCGCCCGGCGTGCGCTCGAGGTTCCAGGGGTTGCGCGTGACGCCGAAGGACGGACCGTCGGTCAGGCCCTTCACGCCGAACTCCGGCGTCGTGGCCTTGGCGAACAGGGTGGCGCCCGCCTCGCGCAGGCGCCGGACGATGAGGTCGTCGGCGGCAGCCGGCGGATTGCCGTCGAAGATCGCCGAGCCGTGGCGCGTCGGCACGCCCTGCACGTCGACCAGGTCCTTGACGCTGATCGGCACGCCGTGCAGCGGCCCGAGCGCATCACCGCGCATCACGGCCTCCTCGGCCTTCTTCGCGTCCTTGCGGGCCGCATCAGCGAAGACCTCGCGGAAGCAGTTCAGCTTTGGATTGGCCGTCTCGGAGGCCTTGAGGACGGTGTCCAGATACTCGACCGGCGACAGCTTCTTGGCGCGGATCAGGGCGGCGGCTTTCACGGCAGGCGTGAACAAAAGATCGGTACTCATCGACCGACCATAAATCATTCACCTCCCCCGTCATACGGGGGAGGCAGGGAGGGGGAAGGCAACGGTAAGAATTCTTACTGTGGCTTTCCCCTCCGCCCTTCGGGCACCTTGGCAATTGGCCGCTCGCGGCCAATTGCCGACCCGTATGACGGGGGAGGCTGGTCTTGGCGATCTGCATGCGCTACTTCCGCCTGCCGATGTTCACGCTCCCCGTCCTGGCCGCCCTGGCCGTTGTTGCCGTCGTGACGTCGTTCATCTCGGGAATCTTCGGCATGGCGGGCGGCATGCTGCTGATCGGCTTCCTGCTGCTGTTCCTGCCGGTGCCGGTCGCCATGGTGTTCCATGGCGTGATCCAGATCACTGCCAACGGCTGGCGGTCGTGGCTGTGGCGCGAGCACATCAACTGGCGCGTCGTCGTGCAGTTCGGATCGGGCGCCGGCGTGGCGCTGGTGATCTTCTCCTTCTTCAGCTTCGTGCCGCCCAAGTACATGGTACTGCTGGCCGTCGGCCTGATGCCGTTCGTGGCGCTGTCGGTGCCTCAGCGGTTCGCTCCCAACATCGAAAAGCCCGGACAGGCGTTCTTCGCGGGGTTGCTCGGCGGATCGATCCAGCTCGTCTCCGGCGTGACCGGTCCGCTGCTCGACATGTTCTACGTGCGCACCGGCATGACGCGGCAGGTCAATGTCGCCACCAAGGCCGCGGCGCAGGTGCTGGGCCATCTCACCAAGGTCGTTTATTTCGGCATCATGGTTGCCAATCCGGCCGGCCACGACGTCGAGCAGTGGCTGGTCATGGCGTTCGCCGGCGCGTTCGCGGTGCTGGGCACCAACCTCTCGCGCCGCCTGTTGGACAAGAT
The DNA here is from genome assembly GCA_903915535.1 of Enhydrobacter aerosaccus. Lineage (GTDB taxonomy): Bacteria > Pseudomonadota > Alphaproteobacteria > Reyranellales > Reyranellaceae > Reyranella > Reyranella aerosaccus_C. The sequence continues at coordinate 45,527 of CAIWTJ010000168.1, read as the reverse complement.
GTCCGACAAGCAGTTCTACTGGTGGACGCGGCGGGTCATCCTGGCACTCGGCGTCGTATATATTGCGCAGGGCGTATGGCAGTGGACGGCAGGATGAGCGAACAGACGGAAAAGCAACAGGTACAGGCGCTTCTCGACAGGATGGCCGACGACGCCAGCTTCGCCGACATCCAGCGCGCGATCGCCGTGCTGATGTGGCCGAAGACCGGCGACGGCAAGCTGAAGCCGCCGGAGCGTCTCTCGCCGGACGAGGTGAAGAAGCGCCTGCGCGAGTGGCTGAAATCGGAGGGAGACAAGAAATGAACATCCGCGACCGCGTCACGATCGACCTCAAGGACGGCGTGGCCGACGTCCGCCTGATTCGCGCCGACAAGATGAACGCGCTCGATTCGGACATGTTCGAGGGCATCATCGAGGCGGGCCAGGCACTCGCCACCATGAAGGGCGTGCGCGCGGTCGTGCTGTCGGGCGAGGGCAAGGCCTTTTGCGCCGGTCTCGACATGGCGAGCTTCGCCGCGATGAACAAGGAGGGCGTCCCGGGCGCGCGCAATCTCACGGCGCGGACGCACGGCATCGCCAACCGGCCGCAGCAGTGCGCCTGGGTGTGGCGCACGCTGCCGGTGCCGGTGATCGCAGCCGTGCACGGCGTGGCCTTCGGCGGCGGCTTCCAGATCGCGCTGGGCGCCGACATGCGCTACGCGGCGGCCGATGCGCGCTTCTCGGTGATGGAGATCAAGTGGGGCCTCGTGCCCGATCTCGCCGGCACGCAGCTCATGCGGCATCTGGCGCGCGAAGATGTCGTGCGCGAGCTCACCTACACCGGTCGCATCTTCAACGGCACGGAAGCGCAGCAGTATGGATTCGTGACGAAGGTCGTGGCCGATCCGCGCGCCGCCGCCCTCGACGTCGCGGCGGAGATCGCGGGCAAGAGCCCCGACGCGATTCGCGCCAACAAGCGCCTGCTGAACGACGCGGTGGCGGTCGACGCCGCAACGGGCCTGATGGCCGAGTCGGTCGAACAGGGGAAGCTGATCGGCTCGCCGAACCAGATCGAGGCGGTGATGTCGAACCTGCAGAAGCGGGCCGCGAGCTACAAGGACCCAGCATGATCCTGCACGGCCATCCGTTCTCGTCCTACGTCCAGAAGGTCACGATTGCGCTTTACGAGACCGGCACGCCGTTCGAATGGCACATGATCGAAGGGGCAGGAGACTTCGCCGAGCTCAAGCGGCTGTGGCCGATCGGCCTGATGCCGGTGTTGGCCGACGGCGAGACGACGCTGGCCGAATCGAGCATCATTATCGAGCATATCGCGCCGCGCCTGGTCCCCTCCCTCGAAGTGCGCTTCCTCGACCGCTTTTTCGACAACTACGTGATGACGCCCATGCAGAAGGTGGTGGGCGACTTCCTGCGGCCGGAAGGCGAACGCGACCCACGCGGCGTGGTCGATGCCAAGGCCCGGCTGGACATTTCCTACGGCTGGCTCGACGGCAGAATAAAGGACCGGCAATGGGCGGCGGGCGAGGATTTTACGATGGCGGATTGCGCGGCGGCGCCGTCGCTGTTCTTCGCCGACTGGATCCATCCCATCGGCGAGCGCTTCGCTGCGACCCGCGACTATCGGGCGCGGCTGCTGAAGCGCCCCTCCGTGGCGCGCGCCGTCGATGAAGCGCGGCCGTACCGCAAGTATTTCCCGCCGGGCGCGCCCGACAGGGACTGAGAAGTAAAACTAACGGCACCCCGAGCAGGACTGAATCGCGGGTCTCGCCCTCGGGCTCTATCGTCGGGCCATGACCCAGTATCGACTTCACTATTTCCCGGAATCCGGCAACAGCTACAAGCTGGCGCTGATGCTCACGCTCTGCGGCCAGAGTTTCGATCCGGTGTGGACCGACTTCGGCGGCGGCGTCACGCGCACGCCGCAGTGGCGCGCGACGGTGAACGTTATGGGCGAGATTCCCGTTCTCGAAGACAATGGGGAAAAGCTGACCCAGACCGCGCCGATCCTGCTGAAGCTCGCCCAGCGCTACGGCCGGTTCGGCGAAACCAGCGAGGCCGAACGGTTCGAGATCCTGCGCTGGCTGTTCTGGGACAATCACAAGCTGACCGGCTATGTCGCGAGCTATCGCTATTCCCGGGCCTTCACCTCGTCGCCCGATCCCACCGTGCTCGCGCACTTCAAGCGCCGGATCGACGACTTCCTCGGCATCCTCGACAATCACCTGCGCGACAGGCCGTTCGCCATCGGCGACCGGCCGAGCATCGCCGACATCTCGATGATGGCCTACCTGTCGTTTCCCGGCCACGAGGCAGGCCTCGATCTACCCGCCAGCCATCCCGCCATTGCCGCGTGGCTTGGCCGGATGGCGGCGCTGCCAGGATGGAAGGCGCCGTACGATCTGCTGCCGGGCAAACGTCTGCACTGCTACGTCCCGGCTTAGGTGCCGAAGCGTTCGTTTCAAGCCGGCCAGCGATATGTCGTCAGTAACGACCGTAATAGGAGATTCCGGCGAGGGCTCCTAGGGTGGCGCAACGATGCCACTCACAGGAGAACGCGATGACCGATTTCACGACGGTCCAGCCCCGGATCGAGGCCGGTTTTTGCCGGTTATTGTTTTCTTGCGCGGCGCAGGAAATGAAGACGACTCAAGCCTTTACGCCGAGCGACGGCGCTTGAGCCGCTCTGCGCTGCCTAAAAACGGCGAAAACCGTCGCGAGGTCCTAGCGTCCCGTGAACGATGGCTTGCGCTTCTCGACGAAGGCTTTCACCGCTTCCTTGTGGTCCTCGGTGCGCGAGGCGTGCACCAGCCGCTCGGCCTCGCGGTACAGCGCGGTCGGGTAGTCGATGCTCAGGGCTTCGTCGAGATTGTCCTTCATGTGGCGGAAGGCGATTTGCGGGCCCTCGGCCAGCGACTTCGCCCACGCGAACGCGTCTTCCTGCAACTTGGCGTCGTCGACGACGCGATTGACGAGACCGATGCGTTCGCAACGGTCGGCGTCGACGCGCTCGGCCGTGAGCATCAGCTCGCGGGCGCGCATCGGGCCCACGGTGCGGGTGAGCAGCCACGACATGCCGTAGTCGCCCGACAGGCCGATGCGGGCATAGCCGGTCGCGGCGAAAGCCGACTTCGCCGCGATGCGCATGTCGCAGGCGAGCGCGATCGCGAGGCCCGCGCCCGCCGCGGCACCCGGCAGCGCCGCGATCGTGGGCTTGCGCACGGCGAACAGCGCGCCGGTCAGGTTCGTCTGGCGCCAGCGCAGGTCGGCGAGGCGTTCTTCGTAGGTCATCTGGCCGCGCGGACCGCGGCCGCCCATCGCCTTCACGTCGCCGCCGCTGCAGAACGCCGTGCCGGCACCGGTGATCAGCAGCGCCCCGACCTCAGGATCGGCGCCGCGCTCCTTGATCTGGGTGCGCAGCGCCGCCGTCAGGTCGGGCGACATTGCATTGCGTGCCTCGGGGCGGTTGAGGGTGATCGTGGCCACGCGGTCCTTGACCACGCAGAGCAGTTCTTTGGTGCCGGTATCGATGTTCATGAGATCTCGCTTTCGCCGCGACATTCCCGGCCGGCGGAACCAGCGTCAAGAGCGCGGTCTCGCAGGTCGAAGGAAGTCCATGAGGCAGAGCGCGCCCCCGCCGAACTCGACGAGGAAAAAGACAAGAATGCTGAACCAATCGCCGGGCCAAGCGTAGGTCGACGAGTCGCCGCCCTTCCAGGTGAAATCGAAGCTCCCGGTTGTCGCGACAGCGTGGACGTCCATGACGCCCGCACCGAGCAGGCAGAGCCCGGCAAGACCGCTGAAGATCTGCCGGAACGTCCACGCCGTCGTTGCGCTTGGTTCGTCTTTCATGGACCCTCTTTCACATGACATTCCCGGTCACCGAACATACCGTCAAGTCCGCGCGCCATACGACGGGATACCTGGCCTGCGGAGGGGAAGCGGCGCCGTTGCTGATCTTCGTCCATGGCTGGCCGGAGCTCTCGATCTCGTGGCGCCATCAGCTGCCGGCGTTTGCCGCTCTCGGCTTCCGCTGCATCGCGCCCGACATGCGCGGCTACGGGCGGTCGAGCACCTACACGCGTCACGAGGATTTCGCGCAGGAACTGATCGTCGCCGACATGCTCGAGTTGCTGGCGGCGCTCGGCCGCGAAGATCGGCGCCCCGGGGCCGTGTGGATCGGACACGACTGGGGCAGCCCCGTGGTCTGGAACATGGCCGCGCATCATCCCGACAAGGTCGTGGGCGTGGCCAGTCTCTGCGTGCCGTACCTGTCGGCCGGTTTTACGCTCGACAGCGTGGTGCCGCTGGTCGGCCGCGCGCTCTATCCGCAGGACACGTTCCCGGCCGGCCAGTGGGACTACCAGTTCTTCTACGAGGGGAACTTCGACAAGGCCGTTGCAAGCTTCGAGGCCAACATCCGCAACGTCGTGAAAGCGCTGTTCCGCAAGGGCGATCCCGCGCGCGTGGGCCAACCCGCGCCGACGTCGATGGTGCGCAAGGGCGGCGGCTGGTTCGGCGGCGGCGCGTGCCCCGACTTGCCGCGCGACGGCGATGTCATCACCGAACAGGACCTCGAGACCTACGTGGCGTCGCTGACCCGCAACGGCTTCTTCGGGCCCGACTCCTGGTACATGAACCACAAGGTCAATGGCGCGTATGCCAAGGCCGCGAAGAACGGCGGCAAGCTCGCGATGCCCGTCCTGTTCCTGCACGGCGCCTACGACACGACCTGCGAGACCATGACCTCGCGCCTGGCCGAGCCGATGCGGCGCGATTGCGCCGACCTCACGGAAGTGGTGGTGAAGTCCGGCCACTGGATGGCGCAGGAGAAGCCCGTCGACGTGAACGCGGCGCTTGCCAAATGGTTGGCGGCGAAGCTCCCGGAGTACTGGGCCTAGCGCCGCAGAGCGGCGCGACGGTCCTGGCTTTCCTGGGGCCAGTACTCCTTGGCGTTGAAGTATTCAGGGACCGCCGGCACGCCGGGCGGCAGCACGACCCACGGCTGCTTCGTCGAGGTGAAGATGTGGATGTTGGGCGCGATGCCGTGGCCGGCATCGAGCGTGCCCACACGCACGAAGCGGATCGCATCGCCGGCGCCCGCGTAGTTGCTCCACACGGCGACCCGGCACTTGGGACAGCGCCAGATCTTCTGGCCCTTCCCGCTGGCCGACGGCGTGTCCACTGATTCAGGCGCCCCCGTGCCCGTGAGTTCGACACGGTCGGCTTCGATCAGGGCATTGGTCGCGAAGGCGCCGCCGGTCTCGCGCTGGCACCAGGTGCAGTGGCAGGCGTTCACCCACATCGGCCTGGACGTCAGGCGATAGCGCACGTGGCGGCAGGTGCAGCCGCCGTCGAAGGTCTGGTTGTTGCTGGTCATCGGTCCACGCCCTAGCATTCGAGGAAGGGGAGAAACATATGGCGGGACGACTCAAAGGCAAAGTGGCGGTTGTGACGGGCGCCGCGCCACGCGGCGAGGGCGTCGGCAACGGCATGGCGACGGCGCTGCTGTTCGCCAAGGAAGGCGCGAAGGTCGTTCTCGTCAACCGCAGCGCCGAGCGTGCGGAAAAGCTCGCAAAGCAGATCAGGGACGAGGGCGGTGAGGCCTCGGTGTTCGCGGGCGATGTGGCCAGGCCCGAGGCCTGCGAGGCGATGGCGGCGTTCACGGTCAAGACCTACGGCCGCCTCGACGTCCTGCACAACAACGTCGGCATCGGTGCGCCCGGCACGCCGGAGACGGTGACGCTCGCGGACTGGAACAAGGTGCTCGAAGCCAATCTCACGACCACGATGCTCTGCACCAAGTACTGCCTGCCCGAGATGAAGAGAGCGGGCGGCGGCTCGATCATCATGGTGTCGTCGATCGCGGGCGCGCTCGGACTGATGGGCAGCGCCGGCGCCGTCGCCTATTCCACGGCGAAGGCGGGCCTGCACGGCTTCACGATGTCGGTCGCGGCCGACCATGCGACGCAGAACATCCGCGCCAACTGCATCATCGTGGGATCGGTCCACACGCCGATGGTGGCGCACATGGGCGCCGAGGCCCGCGAACGGCGGCGGAAACTCGTGCCGATGCAGACCGAGGGCACGGCCTGGGACGTGGCGCACGGCGCGGTCTATCTCGCGTCCGACGAATCGCGCTGGGTCACCGGCGTGATGCTGCCGATCGACGGCGGACTGGTGGCGCTCAGGCAGTGGCCGCGTTAGCGCGCCGGTCGCGGTGCCAGGTGTAGAGACCGCTCGCCACGACGATCGCCGCACCCAGGATCGTCCAGAGATCGGGAAAGTCGCCGAACACCACGGCGCCCAGCACGGTCACCCAGACCAGCAGCGTGTAGCTGTAGGGCTGGATGGAGCTTGCCTCGGCATAGTCGAGCGCGCGGATCAGGCCGTAGTGGGCGAGCGAGCCCAGGATACCCGTGACCAGCATCAGGCCCCAGCTCGCGGCGTTCGGCCAATGCCACTCGAACGGCCCGATGAAGCTCGTGGCGGCGAAGGCCGCGAACGCCGACCAGACGAGAGTCGTGTCGGGGGAGTCGGAGCGTGCTGAGAGCCGCGTCAGGATCTGGTAGGCGCCCCAGAGCAACGCGCCCACGAGAGGAATGAGCAGCGGCCAGTCGAGCGTGCGGAAGCCCGGCCGCACGATCAGCAGCACACCGATGAAGCCCGCCAGCACCGCGATCCAGCGCGCCGTGTCGACCTTCTCGCCGAGGAACAGGGCGCCCAGTGCAATCACGATCAGGGGCGAGGTGGCGGCGATCGCATGCGTGTCGGCGAGCGGCAGGTAGCGGAAGGCCAGCACGAACACCGCACTTTCCACCACGGCCAGCAGCGCGCGTCCGCCCTGCAGCCACGGCCGCGGCGTGCGGAACGCGGCGACGAGGCCGCCGCGCCGCCGCACGACCAGCCAGGCGAAGACGCAGAAGATGCCGTAGCGGATCCACATCATCTGGCCGATGGGATAGTCGGCCACCAGCCACTTGGCGATCGTGTCCATGCTGGCGAAGCACAGCATGGCAAGGACGGTGAGGAGGGCGCCTAAAGCGTTGCGACTCATGAGGTAAGAAGGACGCCCAATTCCAGGATTGCTCGTTTTTCGTTGCGCGATCCTAGGGCGATTGAGCCCCCTGTCCAAGGAGCGTACGCTCGCGTTGCGAATTGGAGGGCTCCAGCCATGGCATTCGACCTGCTCGTGAAGAACGGCATGATTGTCGACGGTTCGGGACTGCCGCGCTATCGCGGCGACATCGGCGTCAAGGATGGCAGGATCGCCGAGATCGGCCGCCTCTCCGGCGCTGCAAGAGAGACGCTCGACGCCGAGGGCCAGGTGGTCTCGCCGGGCTTCGTCGACGGCCACACGCACATGGACGCGCAGATCTTCTGGGATCCGATCGGCAGCAGCTCCTGCTACCAGGGCGTGACCAGCGTGGTGATGGGCAACTGCGGCTTCACGCTCGCGCCCTGCCGCGAGGCGGAAGCCGACATGGTGTTCCGCAATCTCGAACGCGCCGAGGACATCAGCCGCGCCGCCATGCTGGCCGGCATCAAGTGGCGCTGGGAGAGTTTCCCGGAATTCCTCGACGTGCTCGAAGCGCTACCCAAGGGCATCAACTATGCGGGCTACATGGGCCACTGCGCGCTCCGCACCTACGTGATGGGCCAGCGCGCCTTCACCGACGAGGCGACGGAAGACGATCTCGCGAAGATGGTTAAGCTCACCCGCGAAGCGGTCGCGGCCGGAGCACACGGCTTCTCGACGACACGCTCAGTTAACCACCAGACGTCGGACGACAAGCCGGTTGCGAGCCGTCTTGCCAGCTGGCACGAGTTCGAGACGCTGGTGAAGGCGATGGGCGGCGGCATGGTCGAGGTCGCGGGCGAGCCGCGCGGCGCGGAGACCGAAAAGGCCAGGATCTACTACGAAGGCCTCAGCAAGCTCGCCATCGAGAGCGGCCGGCCGATCACCTTCGGCCTGTTCAACCGGCGCACCAGCCCGGGCGGCTGGCGCTCGACCTTCGATATCATCGAGCGCACGGCCAGGCAGGGCGGCCGCATGTTCGCGCAGGTGCACAGTCGCGCTCTAAACGTGCTGCTGTCGTTCGAGACCCAGCTGCCGTTCGACAAGTGGGACGTGTGGAAAGAGATGCGCGCCAAGCCGCTCGCCGAGCAGAAGAAGGCGCTGCTCGATCCCGACATGCGCCGCCGTCTCGTCGAGGTCGCGTCCAAGCCCTACGAAGGGCCGGAGGTGCGCGGCACGGAGGCGCGGCCGCCGGAGTGGGAATTCATCTACGCCATGACCCAGATGCAGGGTCCGCACAAATCGATGGCCGATCTCGCGCGCATGAAGAACACGCATCCGGTCGAGTTGATGATCGACATGGCGCTCGAGCGCGACATGAAGTTCTTCATGGTCCAGCCGATCGCCAACGAGAACCAGACCGAGGCGCTGGAGCTGATGAAGCATCCGCGCTCGGTCGTGACCTTCTCCGACTCGGGCGCGCACGTGACGCAGATCATGGACGCCTCGCTGCAGACCCATCTGCTCAGCCACTGGGTCCGCGACAAGCAGGCGTTCACGCTCGAGGAGGCGGTGAAGCTTCTCACGTGCGACAACGCCACCCAGTTCGGCTTCCACGACCGTGGTCTGCTGCGCGAAGGCATGGCGGCCGACATCGTGGTGTTCGATCCCGACACGGTGGCGCCGCGCATGCCGGAGGTCGTGAACGACCTGCCGGCCGGGGCCAAGCGCCTGCTCCAGAAGGCCGACGGCATGCGCGCCACGATCGTGAACGGCCAGGTGCTGCTGCGCGACAACGAGCCGACCGGCAATCTGCCGGGCAAGCTGTTGCGCAAGAAGCGGCCCTAGGCTCGCGGACGGTCAAGCAGCAACGACGCCGGGGCCGAGCTCCGCCAGGGCGAATTTCCGGACGTGAGCGACGAATGATTTCAGCAACAGCGGCGCCGGCCGTTGCGTGGGCGTGAGCACTGCGAAGTCGGCGACGAGCGCCGGTTCGAAGGGCTTGAAGACGACGCCCCTGCCGCGATAGCCCCAGGCGCTGACCGCATCGACCAGCGAGACACCGGCCCCTGCCTCGACGAACGAGCAGATCGCATGAGACACCTGGCTTTCCATCTGCAGTTTCAGCTCGACGCCCTGGGCTGCGAACAACGCATCGATCCGCAGCCGCGACTCGACACTATGCGGATGGGCGACGAAACGCTCTCCGGCGAGATCTGCCGGTCTGATCGTGGCGAGGGCGCGGAGCCGATGGTCCGCCGGCATCGCGCAGACCAACCGCGTGGTCATCAACCGCTCGCCGTGCGTGCCGGTGTGGTTCATGGACAGTATGGAGAAGCCGACGTCGCAGCGCTGGCCGATCACCATGTCCACGACCGAGCGCGACGAATGTACGGCCAGCGAGACATGGGCTTCCGGTCGCGTCTTCAGATAATCCGCGATGGCGTGCGGCAGGAAGGAGAGTCCGATCGCCGGCGCTCCCGCGATCAGCAGCGTGCCGCGCCGGAGATCCCTGATTTCATCCGCCGCCCGGGCAATTCGATCGACCCCTGCCAGGGAACGTTGGACTTCCTCGTACAGCGCGCGCGCTTCCACGGTTGGATGAAGCCGGCCCTTGACCCGGTCGAACAGCTTGAACCTGAGCGAGCTCTCGAGATCGGCGAGAAGCCGCGTCACCGCCGGCTGCGATATATGCAGCATTTCGCTCGCAAGCGTGACGGTCTGGTAGGTCATGACCGCCCGGAAGGCCTCAAGTTGACGCATTTTCACGGGAAAACGTCCTATAATGAAATGTTATCGTATCTGAATAATAAAGCATTTCCCTAGGTCTTTCCGGGCTCCCATGCTGGCGCAATGATTCGAATGATCATAATTCGCAGGAACGCTTAGTTGGGCGCGTTGCGCTTTCTCCTGCGGCGCCTGGCGTTCTCCGCCGTGCTGATCCTCGGCGTCAGTTTCATTCTGTTCGCGCTGATCAACGCCATCGGCAACCCGATCGAGATCATGCTGGCGGAGACGCCCGGTGTCTCGGTCGAGATGATCGCGGCCCTCAGCAAGTTCTACGGTCTCGACGGCAGCTTCATCGACCGTTACGGCGCGTGGCTGTGGGCGATCCTGCATTTCGATTTCGGCACCAGCATCATCTACAACCAGCCAGTCGCCGACATGCTCGAGGTCTGGGGACTGGAGACGCTGAAGATCCAGCTTCCCGCCATCGTGCTGTCCACCTTCATCGCCACGGCGGCGGGCGTTGTGGCGGCGATGAAGCAGCACGGCTGGGCGGATTTCGGCATCGTGTCGTCGGCCATGCTCGGTCATTCCCTGCCGGGCTTCCTGGTCGGCATCCTGCTGATCCTGATCTTCTCCTACTGGCTGGGCGTGCTGCCGTCCTATGGCGCCTATTCCACGCGCAACATGTTCATGGACAGCGTCGTGCTCGACGGGCTGTGGCACATGGTGCTGCCGGTGGGGATGCTGACCGTGTTCAACACAGCGACGCTCACTCTGTTGATACGATCCTCGCTGGTCGATGTGCTGCGGCAGGACTACATCACCGCCGCCTGGGCCTCCGGCCTTCCGGCACGGCGCGTGGTGCTGCATCATGCGCTGCGCAACGCCTTCATCCCGCAACTGACCTATCTCGGCACGCTGTTCGGCCTGATGCTGGGCACCGCACCCGTGACAGAAACGGTGTTCACCTGGCCGGGCCTGGGGGCTCTCTATATCTCCGCGATCCAGCAACTGGACTATCCGGTGATCATGGGCGAGACGATGGTGATCACCGTCATGCTGGTGGCGGCCACGCTGCTGACCGACATCGCCTACGTGGTGATCGATCCGCGGATCAGGCTGGCCTGACATGGAAACCCGCCTCGCCCCTCCGTCCGGCATCTGGCGGCAATCCTGGTACCGCTTCCGCCGCAACCGCGCGGGGGTGATCGGCCTGTTCCTAGTCGCTCTCGTCGTACTTACGGCGATCGTCGGGCCGTTCTTTGCGCCCTACGATCCCAACGACCATTCCGCGATGATGCGCGGCGCTTCGAACGCAGCGCCCGGCGCGGTCAATTTGTTCGGCACCGACCGCAACGGCTACGACGTGCTGAGCCGCGGCATCTACGGTGCGCCCACGGCACTAGCGGTCGGCCTCGGCGCGATGGTCATCGCCTCGATCATCGGCGTGCTGGTCGGCGGCGTGGCAGGCTATGTCGGCGGCTTCACCGACGAAGCGCTGATGCGCGGCACCGAGTTCTTCATGGTCGTGCCGGTGTTCGTTGTGATCCTGGCGGTGGTGCGGCTGTTCGGGATCATGGTCGTGGGAACGCCGCTCGAGCGCATTCCCAACCTCAACCTGATGACCATCATCCTGCTGCTGGGCCTGTTCTCCTGGCCGCAGGTCGCGCGCATGACGCGGGCCGAGTTCCTGCGCCTGCGCCACGCCGAATTCGTCGAGGCTGCGCGCTGCATCGGCACCACGCCGCGCGAGATCCTGTTCCGCCACATACTGCCCAACGCATTGCCGCCGCTGATCGTGCTCGTGGCGCTGGGTGTCGGCGGCGCGATTCTCGCCGAGGCGATGGTGAGCTTCCTGGGCTTCGGCGATCCGAAATCGATTTCCTGGGGCCAGATGCTGTTCTTCAACTACCAGTCCCTGAAGGTGGCGCCGTGGGCGTGCCTCGTCCCGGGGGCCGCGATCTTCGTGACCGTGCTGGGCTTCAACCTCCTGGCCGATGGCCTCACCGATGCGTTCAATCCCCGTGTCCGCAGCTGATCCCGCGCCCCTGCTCGCGGTGGAAGGGCTCAAGGTCCATTTCCATACGCGCGACGGCGTCGTGCGCGCGGTCGACGGCGTCGATTTCCAGGTCGCTGCCGGCCAGACTCTGGGCATCGTGGGCGAATCGGGCAGCGGCAAGACCGTCTCCAGCCTGACGTTGCTGCGCCTGGCACCGCCGCCCGCGAAGATCGTGGCCGGCCGCGTGATGTTCGAGGGCGAGGACCTGCTGACGCAATCCGACAAGCGGTTGGCCGAGATCCGCGGACGGCGGATGGCGATGATCTTCCAGAATCCGGCGACCTCGCTCAATCCGGTCCTCAGCATCGGATCGCAACTGACCGAGATCCTGCGCTGGCACACCGGAGCCTCGGCGAAGGCCGCGCGCGAGCGCGCGGCGGAGCTGCTGGCGCTGGTGGGCATCAGCGATCCCGTGGCGCGGCTGCGGCAGTATCCGCACGAACTGAGCGGCGGCATGAAGCAGAGGGTCGGCATTGCCCGCGCCCTGTTGTGCGAGCCGTCGCTCCTGCTGGCGGACGAGCCGACAACCGCGCTCGACGTCACCATCCAGGCGCAGATTCTCGATCTGCTGGCCGATCTGCGCCAGCGGCTGGGCATGGCGATGGTGCTGGTGACGCACGACATGGGCGTAGTCGCCCGCATGGCCGACCGCATCACGGTGATGTACGCGGGGCGCGTCTGCGAGACCGCCGACGCCGTCACGATCTTCAATGCGCCGCAGCATCCCTACACGCGGGCGCTGCTGGAAAGCGTGCCGCGGGTCGACCACAGCTACAGCGGCGCCCGTCGCGTGCTGCCGAGTATTGCGGGGCGGCCACCGGACCTGCTGCATGCGCCGCCGGGCTGCCGATTTCACGACCGCTGCCCAGAAGCCACGGCCGAATGCCGCCAGGTCATGCCGCGCGAGCATGTGGTGGCAGCCGGACATACCGTGAGCTGCCTGCGCCGAGGCTCGCCCGGGGAGAGCGCGCCATGACGCCGCTTCCCGACGCTCCCCTCCTCGATGTGCGCGGCTTGCGCAAGCACTACAAGGTGCTCAAGCGCGCTCTGTTCGGGCGCCGCCAGGCCAGGATCGTGCGCGCGGTGGACGACATCTCCTTCGTCCTGCAGGCGGGCCAGACGTTGGGCCTGGTGGGCGAGAGCGGCTGCGGCAAGACCACGGCCGCGCGCAGCATCCTCGATCTCGTGCGCGCCGATGCGGGCGAAATCCGTCTCGACGGACAGGATGTGCGACCGATCCTGGCCGGCGCCGACCGTGCCGCCATGCTCGGTGTGCGCCGGCGGATGCAGTACGTGTTCCAGGATCCGTACCTGTCGCTCAATCCGCGCTGGACGATCGACGAAGCCCTGCGCGAGCCGCTGCGGGTGCATGCGGCGCAGGACCAGCAGGGCTGGAAAGAGCGCATCGCCGCCTTGCTCGAGACCGTGGGCCTCGAGCCGCGCCACGGCGTTCGCTATCCGCACGAGTTCAGCGGCGGCCAGCGCCAGCGCGTCGGCATCGCACGCGCGCTCGCGGTCGGGCCCGATGTGGTGCTGCTGGATGAGCCGGTGTCCTCGCTCGACATATCGGTGCGGGCGCAGATCCTGAACCTGCTGGCCGAGCTGCAGGATCGCCTCGGCGTCGCCTATGTCTATATCTCGCACGATCTCAGTTCCGTGCGCTTCATCTCCACCCACGTGGCGGTGATGTATCTCGGGCGCATCGTCGAGATCGGCGCCGTCGACGAGATCTTCGCGCGCCCGCGCCATCACTATACGGCCGCCCTCATCAGCGCCATTCCGCCACCCAGTCCCGGCGCGGTCGACAAGCGCGTCCACCTGCTGGGCGAGGTACCGAGTGCGATCGATCGTCCGACCGGCTGCGCTTTCCACCCCCGCTGTGCCGCCGCCCTGCCGATCTGCCGCGAGATCGATCCGGCGCTGCAGCCAACCGGTCCGAACAGCCAGGCCGCCTGTCACAACCCCGCATAGCGATGAGGAGATCATCATGAACCGACGCAATATCCTGCAAGCTTCGCTCGCCACCGCGCTCACCGCCGTGACGGGGCAGGCGAAGGCCGCCGCGCCGTTCTTCAAGCTCTACATGATGATCCCGAACAACCAGCCGGCGCGCATGGTGTGGGGCACGCTGGCAGCGGCGCAGATGCAGCAGATCGGCATCGACGTGGTCTCGAGCTTCGTGCCGTTCACCGTGATCTCGCCGCGGCGCGGGAAGGGCGACGGCAAGACCCATGTCGATGGCGGCTGGGACTGCTATCTCGAGCGCTACCTGTACTCGTCGATCAAGCCGTCGCCGTACGCGAATTTCGGCAGTTCGGAAATGCCGCCCACGGGCCAGAACTTCTATTACGTCGACGACAAGGAGATCGACCGCTCGCTGCATGCCGTCGACAGCAGCCTCAACGAGGCCGACCGGATGAAGGCCTACCAGGCCTTCGAGAAGCGCTGGTACGACATCCAGCCCATGACGATCCTGTTCTATCCGCAGGATGTGGTTGCGGTGAACCCCAAGCTCAGCGGCTTCGACGCCACCACCTATACGCCGACCTTCTATCCGCAGCCTGAGCATTGGACGATTGAAGGTGGCGGGACCAATGCCACGGCGGCGTTCGCTTCCTGGCAGCCGCCGAGCTCGCTGATCCCGATGTATTCCATCGGTTACAGCGATTCAAACGCCTTCGGCCCGGCCTACAATCGCCTCTACGAATACAAGAGCTGGCAGGACAAGACGCTCGTGCCGGCCTTGGCGAGCGGCCACACCATGTCCGCCGACGGCAGGCATTGGGTGGTGACGCTGCGCCAGGGGGTGAAGTGGCACTCGGGCGAGGAATTCACCGCAGCTGACGTCAAGTTCACGTGGGACGTCATGCTGAACAAGGCCTATGGCTCGTCGCTGCAAGCCGTCTGCGCGCGCGTGTTCGGTGATGAGAAAGCCTACAAGGTCACCGGCAAGTACGAGATCACCGTGGATCTGCAGGCATACAGCCTCGACTTCCTCAACAGCGTGATGGGCGCCTTCGCCATCCTGCCCGAGCACGCGTACAAGGACATCAAGCCGGAAGCGCTGCGCAGCCACACCGCCAGCACCTGGCTCGGCACCTACACGGTCAAGACCTCCGACGGCAAGAGCTTCACCGCGCGCGGCGCCGTCGGCACCGGCCCGTGGATCCCCACCGGCTTCGATCCGTCGCGCAAGGCCTACGGCTACAAGCGCAACGAGGCCTACTGGAAGCCGCACACCGGCAACGTGAAGACCTACTACCTCGTCAACATCAACGGCACGGATGCAGTGCTGAGCGCGCTGA
Organism: Enhydrobacter aerosaccus; assembly: GCA_903915535.1. Classification (GTDB taxonomy): domain Bacteria; phylum Pseudomonadota; class Alphaproteobacteria; order Reyranellales; family Reyranellaceae; genus Reyranella; species Reyranella aerosaccus_C. The sequence continues at coordinate 30,418 of CAIWTJ010000168.1, read as the reverse complement.
AGGCGGGCGAGATCGACGCGCACGATCCGATGTACGACATCGGCCCCGTCGTCAGCACGATCGATCCCAAGTGGGGCAAGGTGCTGACCTTCGATTCCTACAAATGGCAGCACATTTGCTACAACCTCAAGCATCCGGTGTTCGGCGTGGGCACCGAGACTCCGCTCGGCAAGAGCGATCCTTCGAGGGCAGCGGAAGCTGCCGCCTACATTCGTCAGGCCATCAGCCACGCCATGCCGCGCGACCGGATCGTCTCTGAAATCGCCGGCGGCTACGGCTCGCCCGGCACGGTGCCGATGGCCTGGTCGGCGCCGGAATACGACCACGACCTGCTGAAGCCGATCGCCTACGACCTCGATCTGGCGCGCGAGTACATGAAAAAGGCCGGTTACGTTTACTGAGGGAGGCCTCGCTATGTCCCAATCTAAATCCAAGACACAGATGAAGCTCGGTCTGTCGCTGCGATACCTCGGGTACCACGACGCCGCCTGGCGCCATCCGGAAGTTCCCCCCGGAGGCGCCACGGATTTCAAGTACTTCCTCAACAGCACGCGCATCGCCGAGAACGCCAAGTTCGACATGGTGTTCTTCGCCGACGGCATCGGCATCCGCGCCGACGACAATCCGCCGGGATCGCTCGCGCGCAGCAACCGCAACGCCGAGTTGGAGCCGCTCACCTTGCTGTCGGCGCTGGGGGCGATGACCAGCCATATCGGCTTGGTCTCGACCGCGTCGACGACCTACAACGAGCCGTTCCACGTCGCGCGCAAGTTCGCGTCGCTCGACAATATCAGCGGCGGCCGCGCCGGCTGGAACATCGTCACCTCCTGGTCGGAGCAGGAGGCCTGGAATTTCAGTCGCGACACGCATCTCGATTACGATACCCGCTACGACCGGGCGAAGGAGTTCGTCGATGTCGTCACGGGGCTGTGGGACAGCTGGGAAGCGGACGCCTTCGTTCATGACAAGACGTCGGGCCAGTTCTACGACCCGGCCAAGCTCCACGTGCTCAATCATCGCGGGAAGCACTTCGCGGTCCGCGGCCCGCTCAACGCACCGCCCACGCCACAGGGCCGGCCGATTCTCGTGCAGGCGGGCGCAGCCGAACAGGGGCAGGAGATCGCTGCCGCCAACGCCGACGTCGTCTATGCAGCCCAGCCCGAACTCGCCGGCGCGAAAGTCTATTACGCGGGGCTGAAGGCGCGCATGGCCAAGTACGGCCGCGCGCCGCATTTGCTGAAGGTGATGCCCGCCGTGACGACCATCGTGGGGCGCACGCGAGCGGAAGCGCAGGCCAAGTTCGACCAGTTGCAGGAGCTGATCGATCCCCTGGTGGGCATTGCCAGCCTGTTCACCTCGTTCGGCGATCTGTCCGGCTATCCGCTCGACGGGCCGGTGCCGGAACCGGTCAACGCCAAGGTGCGCAGCATCGCCTACAACCTCTGGAACATGGCGAAGCGCGAGAACCTGACGATCCGCCAGTTCTACCAGAAGAAGTCGGCGGGCAGCGGCGGCCTGCTGCTGAAAGGCACGCCCGCGGACGTCGCCGACGCGCTGGAGCAGTGGCTCGACGAGGAAGCGGCCGACGGATTCAACCTCACGCCGACCCATCTGCCGCACGGGATCGTGGATTTCGCCGAACTGGTCGTGCCGGAACTGCGCAGGCGCGGCCGGTTCCGTACGGAATACGAAACCACCACCTTGCGCGGCAACCTCGGGCTGCCGGCTCACGTCAATCGGTATACCGCCGCGCGACAGCGGCCGGCGCTTGCCGGCGACTAACCCGTCAACATGTCGCGCGTGAGCGTCCCGAGGCGCGGCAGGATATCGTTCTCGGCAGTGAAATCGCGGCCGTAGAGCGCCGACATCAGCCGTACGCCGCTCTCGTGCAGAGGCACGGGCACGCCCGCCAGGGCGGCGAGGCGGATCGTCGGCACCAGGCCGAATGGCACGTCTTCGGTGACGTAGCGGCTGTCGAGCGTGGTCGGGCCGTTCACGTCGCCGGAACGTTGCGCCAGCGCATGCGTCATCTCGGCGAACGGGCCCTTCGGAACGTGGAACGACAGGTGGAAGTGTTCGTGGATAGTGCGGACCTCGACGCCGAACGCGGCGGCGATGGCAAGACGTTCCGCGTCGAGTGCCTCGATCAGCCGGGCGACCGCCGGCGTGATGTGACGGTTCTGTCCCCAGCTCTCGCCCAGTTCCATGCGCGTGAGGTTGCAGAGTGCGATCGCCAGATGGTTCTGTGCGTTGAGGTTGCTGAGCGCGATCGCCAGCAATCCGCGCCGCGGCACGAAGCGGTCACCGAACAACGCACGACACACTTCCATGCCTTTGGCAGAGGCCGAGTCGGGCAGCACGGCGACGTCGAGGCGGGCGCGAATGGAATTGACGGCCACAGCGTCTGGCGCGGTCTGGCGGCCGGTCGTGACGGTTGTGCCAAGGACGGCGATCGGCGTGGTGAGGCCGCGCTTGTGCAGCAGGCCAGCGAGATACAGTGCCGACAGCGACATGTGGGAGCTGAACACCACCAGCTGGTCGTCGCGCAGGAAGGGCGCCGCGGCGTCGAGCACGGCGCGGTGTCCGTAACCCGGCACCGCCACCACAACAGCCTCTGCGCCCGCCAGCGCGTCGGCGCAGCTCGCGGCGATGCGTGGGTGAAACTGGCCTACGAAGGCGCCGGTCGCAGTCAGCGGCGCGCCGGCGGCGAGAGTCGCGGTACGCCGGCCGGAGGGAGACCACAAAGTGACCTCGTGTCCGTCACGGCACAGCAGGGCGGCGTTCCCGTAGGCGATCGCGCCCGCGCCAAGAATGGTGACCTTCACGGAGCAATCCTCCAAAGTTGGGCGGTATGATACCTGGCGGCGTGCAGGAAGGAACGCGGATGAAAGCACCGGACGATCGCTACGAACATCTGCTCGAGGAACTCTCTATTTCGTATCGCGCGACGGGTGCCTATCGCCAACTCCTCGCGGCAGGCAGCGACGCGCTGCCGAGCGTTCGTGCGGGGTTGCGCCATGCCAATGCCGATGTGCGTTATCGTTGCTGCCGGTTCCTCGATCGCTTCCTCGAGCCGGAGATCGTGGCCGATCTCATCGCCATGCTCGACGATCCTGACCCGAGAGTGCGGAACACAACCCTGCACACGCTGGCCTGCGACCGCTGCAAGGAAGGCGATTGCCGGCCGGAAGAAAAGCATGTTCTGCCGCGTGCCTTGGCATTGCTGGCAGGCGACCCCGATCGCCATGTGCGAGCGATGGCAGTCGAAGTCGTGGGCCAGTTCGTGCACAAGAGCCCCGCGGCGATCGATGCCCTGCAGACGGCGGCGAAGGCCGATTTGGCCCCCACGGTGCGCAAGAAAGCGGCGTGGTACGCCCCCGGTGGCGCAATATATCGGCGAACTGCTTGATTCAGTTGACTTTACCGCGCCGCACCATCATATACGCGCCAGCTCGCTTGCTTTAGCGAGCTGCCAAAGATTTCTCGCGGATCGCGCGACGCGCCCCATTTAAGTGTGACGGCGCTTCATCCCGAGGCAATCCCCAAAACAAGAGCCGTCCCAGCCGCGCGCGGGAACGGGCCAAAAGCCGCCCTACATACTCGTGCCTGAAGGCACGGTCGGCGGCCGAAGGACTATTCAAGTGAGTACAGTTACGTTTGCGGATCTCGGCCTTTCCGAGCCGTTGCAGCGCGCCCTCAAGGCCGCCCAATACACCGTGCCGACGCCGATCCAGGAGCGCACCATCCCGGCGCTTCTTCAGGGCCGCGACGTTCTGGGCATCGCCCAGACCGGCACCGGCAAGACGGCGGCGTTCGCGCTGCCCATCCTGCAGCATCTTTCGACCACCAGCGTTCGTGCCCAGCCGAAGAGCCCGCGCGCTCTCATCCTGGCGCCGGCCCGCGAACTCGCGGTCCAGATCGCCCGCAGCTTCGAGACCTACGGCTACGGCCTGGGGCTCCGCCTCTGCACCGTCGTCGGTGGCCTGGGCTATGCGCGCCAGATCGAAACCCTGCAGCGCGGCGTCGACATCCTCGTGGCGACTCCGGGCCGTCTGCTCGACCTGATCGAGCGCGGCAACGTGAAGCTCGGCCAGGTGTCGTTCTTCGTCCTCGACGAAGCCGATCGCATGTTCGACATGGGCTTCATCCGCGACGTCCGCCGCATCTCGCAGCTGGTCAACAAGGACCGGCAGACCCTGCTGTTCTCGGCCACCATGCCGAACGATATCTCCAAGCTCGCCAACGAGATCCTGAAGAACCCCGAGAAGGTCGAGATCGCGCCGCAGGGCCGCACCGTCGACAAGATCGACCAGCGCGTCTACTTCGTGAATTCCACGACCAAGCGCGCGCTGCTCAGCCATCTGCTGAGCGATGCCGCCCTCGAGCGCGTCATCGTCTTCACGCGCACCAAGCGCGGTGCGAACCGCGTCGCCGAGGCGCTGGAGGACCAGGGCGTCAAGTCCGAAGCCCTCCACGGCAACAAGAGCCAGAACGCGCGCCAGAAGGCGCTCGACAACTTCAGCCGCGGCAAGGCCCGCGTGCTGGTCGCCACCGATCTCGCGTCGCGCGGCATCGACGTGTCGGGCGTGACCCACGTCATCAACTTCGAGCTACCGGCCGACGCCGAGAGCTACGTCCATCGCATCGGCCGCACCGCGCGCGCCGGCGCCTCGGGCATTGCCCTCTCGTTCTGCGACGGCAGCGAGCGCGGCCAGCTCAAGAGCATCGAGCGGCTGACCAACCAGCGCATCGCCGTCGTGCCGACGCCTTCGAACGAGGACATGCCGGCCGCGCCGCCGATGCGTCCGCGCGCCGAGCGCGAGGCCCACGACAGCGGCGAGAACGAGGCCCGCAATGGCCGCTTCCGCACGGGTGGCGGTGGCCGTCCGGGTGGGCATGGTGGCCGTCCGGGTGGGCATGGTGGCCGTCCCGGTGGCCACGGTGGACGTCGTTCGTTCGGCGATCGCCCGGTGCACGACCGCACCGGTCACGACCAGACGCGCGGCGATCGTCCGCCCGTGCAGGCCGCGAACGCCGAGTTCCGCGGTGGCGACTTCCGCGAACAGCGTCCGCAAGGTGATCGTCCCCAGGGCGAGCGTCCCTACGGTGATCGTCCGCAGGCTGATCGCCCGCAGGGTGACCGTCCTCAGGGCGAGCGTCCGCGTGGCTACGCGCCGCGTCCTCACGGCGACCGCCCGCGCGGCGAACATCGTCCGCACGGCGATCGTCCCCAGGGTGATCGTCCTCGCGGCGACCGCCCGCATGGCGATCGTCCTCACGGCGACCGCCCGCGCGGCGAACATCGTCCGCACGGTGATCGTCCCCAAGGCGAACGTCCCTATCTCGCGCGCCCCCAGGGTGACCGCCCGCAGGGTGATCGTCCCCAGGGCGACCGTCCCTACGGCGAACGCCCGCAGGGCGATCGTCCGCAGGCGCCGCGTCCGGCCTGGAAGGGCCGTAAGTTCGGCGGTGGCGGCGGCGCTGGCCGCGGTCGCGGCCGCGCAGCCTGAGCGGCGCGCTTCGGTGAAATGAACAGGCGGCCGGTCGTAAGACCGGCCGCTTTTTTGTGCCCTATTTGTCGAAGCCGACGAACACCGTCGCTTCGTCGACAGACTTCCGTTCCGACACGACCGCGTTTGCCGGGAAGCTTTCGTCCGGCCAGCCCAGCGCAATACTTTTCATGATGACCTGGTCGTCGGCGATTCCGGCGTGCTCGCGCACCACGGGCGATTGCATGATGCCCTGGCTGTTGATCACGGCGCCCAGCCCCCGCGACCATGCAGCATTGACGAGGGCGGTCGTCACGGCGCCGCAATCGAACGGCGTGTCGTCGCTGCCGTCCAGCACACGGTCGTAGGTCACGATCACGCACACCGGGGCGTCGAATTGACGGAAGCCACGCAAAACCCAGTCCTGGCGCCCCTCCTTGTCGTCGCGTGCGATCTCCATTGCGGAGAACAGTTGCTTGGCCACGCCGACTTGCCGCTCCCGGTGCGGCCCGGCGAAGGGCTGGCCGGTGCGGAACTCCCGCGACTGCGGCACGCCCGCCACCATCCGCTCGGTGTTGCCGGCGCGGATTCGGTCCAGCGGCTCGCCGGTGATGACGTAGAAATTCCACGGCTGGGTATTCATCGAAGATGGCGCGCGCATCGCCAGGCCGATGATTTCCTCAATCAGCGCCCTGGGAACCGGATCGGGTTTGTATCCGCGGATGCTTCGGCGACCGAGCACAACATCATCAAATCGCATTCTCAGACGATCCCTTCTTCCTTGAAGATCTCGAGACACTTGCGGAGCGCGCGTTCGTAGCGGGCACGCTCCTTGGCCATGCTCTCGTCGTCCCACTTGAAGAATCCTTCCTTGGTCTTGAAGCCGATGCGGCCTTCGTCAACGTTCTTCTGCAGGATCGGCGGCGGGCCCTTGGCATTATTGAGGTCGGGCCAGATGATCTTGGCGACGGCGCAGGTCGTGTCCCAGCCGGAATGTTCCTTCTGCACGATCGGGCCGGCCGCGGCATAGCGGAAGCCGAAGGAGAGCCGCACCGTAGCATCGATGTCCTCGGGCGAGGCGACGCCTTCCTCGATCAGCCACAAGGCCTCGCGCATGAGGGCGCCCTGGATCCGGTTGCCGAGAAAGCCGATCACGTCCTTCTTCACCTGCACCGGCCGCTTGCCCAGCGCCTTCATGATCTCGCCGACCTGTTCGGCATGCGCGACATCGGTGTGCACGGAGCGCACGACTTCGACCAGCGGGATGAGGTGCGCCGGCATGAAAAAGTGCAGCCCCATCATGCGGCTCTGGGTCTTCAGGCCCTTGCATATCTCGCTGATCGGGAAGCTGGAGGAATTGGAGGTGAGGGCGCAGCCGGGCGGCGCGAGCGCCTCCATCTCGGCGAAGAGCTTCTGCTTCAGCGCGAGGTCTTCGGTCACCGTCTCGACGGCGAGCGAGATCCGCTTCCAGTTCGCCTCTTGCAGGGTCGCGAAGGTCTTGAGCCCCTTGGTGTCGGTGGGCTTGCTCATGGCCGCCAGCGCCTTGGCGGTCGCTGCCGCCAGCCCGTCGCGGGTCGAGGCCGAGCGCGACACGACGTCGACGGTCCAGCCGCCGCCTAGGAACATGGCGATGATGCCGACGCCCATGGTGCCGCCTCCGATCACCAGAGCATGACGTTCGCTTTGCGGCATTATTCTTCCTCCCAAACTCGACGGATGCCCCTGTGGCGGGGCAGTATCGCCGCTCACTTATCAAGGGGAAACGTATGAGCGGCACCTTCAAGGATATCGGCGTCAGCACCGAAGGTCATGTCGGCATCGTCGAAATCCGGCGTCCGCCGCACAACTTTTTCGACAATGCGCTGATCAACCAGATCGCCGACGCGTTCGAAGCCTTCGACAGGGACAACAACATCCGCGCCTACGTGCTGTGCTCGGACGGAAAGTCGTTCTGCGCCGGCGCCGATTTCGCCAACCGGCCGCAGACCGGCTCGGCCGAGTCGGGCAAGCATCTTTATAAGGAGGCGACCCGCCTGTTCCGCGCCAAGAAGCCGTCGGTCGGCGCCATCCAGGGCCCGGCGATCGGCGGCGGCCTCGGCCTCGCGCTGATGCCCGACTTCCGCGTCGCCTGTGCCGAGGCGCGCTTTGCCGCCAACTTCACGCGTCTGGGCTTCCATCCGGGCTTTTCGCTCACCTACACGCTGCCCCGCCTGATCGGCCAGCAGAAAGCGAACCTGATGTTCTACACGGGCCGGCGCATCGGCGGTGAGCAGGCGGTGGAGTGGGGCCTGGCCGATGTGCTGGTGCCGCTGGCCGACGTGCGCAAGGAAGCGATCAAGCTTGCCGCCGAGATTGCCGAGAGCGCGCCGCTCGCCGTCGTGTCGACACGCGAGACCATGCGCCGTGGTTTCGCCGATGGCGCCGAGGCTGCGACCGAGCGCGAGCTCACCGAGCAGGATTGGACGCGCAAGACCGAGGACTTCAAGGAAGGCATCAAGTCCTACGCCGAGAAGCGGCCGGGCAATTGGAAGGGCCGCTGAGCCTCGCGAGACCGGAATAGAAAAAGGCGGCCCTCAGGCCGCCTTTTTTGTCGTCTGTTCGGAAGTCTCAGGCCGCCTGCTGGATCGCCGAGAGGATCCAGTGGCCGCCCTTGCTGCGCAGGAAGGTCCAGATCTCGGTCGCTTCGGTGCGGGCCTGGGCGTTGCCCTCGACGATCGCGCCGTCACCGAGGCGGCGCGAATAGTCGACCAGGCTGAAGCGCATGGCGACGGTGGCATAGTCGAGGCCCGCCTCGCTCCATGCCTCGGAGAGATCACCCTGCTCGAGCTTCACGGCCTCGACCTTGTTCTCGAGGCCGCGGCTGGCATTGGCCGAGAGCTGTTCGGTGAAGTAGCCGAGCATCTCGGGCGTCACGAGCGCGCGCATCTTCGCGAGGTCGCCCGCGCTGTAGGCGGACTGGATGCTGCCCAGCAGGTTCTCGAACGCGCTGTAGTCTTCCGTCGTGATGGCAATCGGCGCATTGACCGGCGCGCCGCCGCCCGTCAGCGGGACGCTGCTGGTGCGGGTGAGCGGCGGCTCCATCAGGCGCTGCGTCGTACCGGCGTAGGCCGACTGCGCAGAAGCAGCAGCCGGCGCCATGCGGCCGCGGAACAGGCGCAACGCCACGTAGGCGAGGCCGCCGATCAGCGCCAGCTGGAAGATCAGGCCGAACATGCCGGAGGCGCCGCCGAAGCCGCCGCCGAACATCATGCCGAACAGCCCGGCGCCCAGGAAGCCACCCATCATGCCGCCCAGGATCGGATGGCGCGAGAAGAAGCCGCCTTGTGCGACGGGAGCGGCCTGCGCCACGTTGGTCGCGGGCTTGGCGCTCTGCGTCGGAGTCGCGCTGCGCTCGATCGGGGCTGCGCTGGGCGCAGTCTTGGTCGGCGCGGGCGCGGCGCCCGTGTTCGAGCCACGGCTGCCGCTGCTGGTGCCGCCGCCCACGCGGGCGTCGGCCATGACCGGTATAATCAAAACGACGGCGGCGAGTGCCGCCAGCCAACGAGACATATTCATGATTTCTGCCCACCCTGTCGTTGGACATTGCCAACGCATTCAATGTGAGGTGGATATCCGGGCAGTTCAAGGTGCCATATCGGGGCCAAAAACGGAGGAAACTGCAAAATGTCGCTCAAAGGCAAGGTCGCCATCGTCACCGGCGGCGCGTCCGGCATCGGTGAGGCCTGTTCCGAGACCCTGGCCCGCGCCGGCGCCCGGGTCCTGATCACCGACCTCGACGACCTGCGCGGCCGGGACGTTGTCGCGCGCATCGCCAAGGCCGGTGGCACCACACACTATGTCCACCACGACGTACGCGACGAGGCGGCATGGCCCGGCATCGTGGCCGAAGCCCAGACGCGCTTCGGCGGTCTCGACATCATGGTGGCCAACGCCGGAATCGGCATCATGTCGCCGATCGCGACCATGACCCTGGCCGACTGGCAGAAGCAGCAGGCGATCAACCTCGACGGCGTATTCCTCTCGATCAAACATTCCATCCCCGCGATGCAGGCAGCGGGTGGCGGGTCGATCGTGCTGATGTCGTCGGTCGCGGGCCTGCGCGGTGCGCCTGGACTTGCCGCCTACTCGGCGACTAAGGGCGGCGTGCGCATCCTGGCCAAGTCGGTGGCGCTCGAGCATGCCGCGGACAACATCCGCTGCAACTCCGTCCACCCTGGAATCATCGCGACACCGATCTGGGACAAGATCCCGACGGGCGCCGCCGGCAACGGCCGCAATGCGCCCATCGATCCGCGCGAGCGCGCGGCGATCTCGGTGCCCTTGCCCCGGGTCGGCGAGGCGCAGGACATCGCCAACGGCGTGCTGTTCCTGTGCAGCGAGGCCGGCAACTACATCACCGGCCAGGAACTGGTGATCGACGGCGGCATGACGGCGGGCGGGCGGCCGTATCGCCCGTCCTGACGGGACGGAACCGCGCGCCTGGCGTCACGTTAAGGCGGGGAACACGCAGGCTCCCTGCGCACCGTGAAAGAGGCCCCGCCATGAGTACGCTCCTGATCATCGTCCTGCTGCTGCTGATCTTCGGCGGCGGCGGCGGATATTACGCCCACCGCTCGTACGGCGGCCGCGGCCTGGGCGGTGTGCTCGGCCTCGTCCTCGTCGTCATTCTCGTGCTGTGGCTGGTCGGCGGCCTCGGCGGGCCGATGATCCACTAGCTTCCAGCGCGCAGCTGATCAAGACCCCGCTTGAGCAGGGCGGCCGTGTAGCGCTCACGCTTGGACTCGGGCGCCTCGCCCGGGTTCTTCGCGGCGGCGAACAGGCCTGCGAGCTGGGCGAGTTCTGAGTCCGCCAGCTTGTAGTTGCCGCGCTTCATGTATCCCAACGCGTGGAAGAGGCACTCTTCCTCTTTCCAGTTGGGTTCGCGCTTGAGATCGTCGAGATGGTGAAGGGCCGACGCGAAGCGCGCGTGGGCCTTCGCCTTGGCTTGCATGGTCACCCGGAACGTCATGGCGCACTCATCCCCTTGTAAGGCGAGGAGTTTACCGCGTCTCAGCGGCTCGCGCGAGCTTCCAACTGGGCCACCAGCGGCTCGATCGCACCGCCGCTCTGCTGGATCACGGCATTGAACTCCGAGCGCCGGGTCATGAAAAGGCTGACGCCGGACACCTTTACATCGACAATGCGCGGGCCCTGGCCGGTGTCACGCACGTCCCACGAGATCTTGAGAGGCGGCAGGTCGGCCACTGCCTCGACGCTGCTGTCGACCGTCCAGGCGCCGGCGCCCTTGGGGGCGATCTTGTCGACGACCAGTGTGGCGCCCTGCAGCATGCCCAGGCGTTCGCCATAGGCCTTGGACTCCGACGTTTCGAGGGCTGCCACGAAGCGGGCGCGCTGGTTTGGAGTCGCCGCTTCCCAGTGCGCGCCCAGCGCCTGGCGCGCGGCGTAGGCGAGATCGAAATCGTCGTGAAGTACCTGGCGGATCGCACTTTCCCGTGTCGCACCCGAAGAATCGCGCGGCAGTTGCTGTACCGCCGCTGTCACGGCCTTGACCGGCTGGCTGGGATCGGCGGCAAAAGAGGCGGTAGAAAAGGAAACTGCGGCGACCGCGGACAAGACAACGCAATACAATCGGGACATGGGGCTACCTTCCTGAACAGCGGCAAAATCGGGGCAGAGGGCGCGACCGTCATCGCAAGGACGGTGACCGCGTTTTCCGGCTCACCGTCCTGATTCTGGATACGTGCCCGGCACGCCTTATGTGCCCACCGAATGTGACCCTATGAAGGTCTTTGCAGCGCAGGAGTGTCGCAGTCCCGTTAGGTCTTGTTGGGTCCGCTCTCCACGCTCTTGTCGGGCTTGATGCCCATATCGTCCTGCGCCTTCTTGATTTCGGGCAGGGGGCTCTTCTTGGGCTTGTCGAGCGGCTTGTCGTCGTCCTTGGTCATGCCTTCTTCGGCCGCGACCGCGGTGAGGCGTGCATCGAGCTCCCACTCCTGCAGCGCCTTCTTCTTCTGGTTCGCTGTCAGCTCGCGGCTCTTCACGATGTCGTCGGGCTTGTTGAAGACGGCGGCAGGATTGGTCTGCGCCTTGTCCTTGTCGATCTTGCTCATGGTGGCCTCCCTCTGTGAGACGACAGAACGCCGGGGGTTCCCTGATGTTCCTAGGCTTCATAGTTGGTTGCGCGAACACCCCGAGGATGCTGTGCAGTCAAAGAGGGAGGGCCGCTGCTTGTTGGCTGCGATTAGGTTCGAAGACGAACGGTCAGGCGACAGGTAATTGCACTATCCTTACGAATGACGTCTTCGTCACCGTCCGGTCTGAAGACCATTCCCCATCTGCAGTGGGGCAGCTACCTCGCGCACTTCTACAAGCTCGACGACGAACTGCGAGATCTACTCGTGCCGTACTTCAAGGCGGGCCTCGAGAACAACGAACAGTGCCTCTGGGTCACGGGCGACGGCTTCAACGCGGAGCAGGCGCGCGCCGCGTTGCGCGCGGCGATCCCCGATCTCGACCGACGCGAGCGCAGCAAGCAGATAGAGATCGTCGCCGGCCGCCAATGGTATTCGCCCGGGCAGAGGCTCAAGCCCGAGGAGCTGGTGATCTGTCTCCTGCAGACCGAACAGGAGGCACTCGGACGCGGCTTCGTGGGTCTCCGCACCAGCGGCAACTGTGCCTGGGTGGCGCGCGACCAGTGGTCGGACTTTCTCGACTACGAGGCGCTGGTTCAGAAGACCGTCGCGGGCCGGCGCATGATCTGTTTCTGCAGCTACTGCACCGACCAGCTCGGTGACGGCGCGCACTGGGAGGTAATGGAACGCCACAACATCGCGGTGCCCAACGCCCGCCCGGTGCGCGGAACCGCCAACGGCGCGCCGCGCGAGGACAGGGAGCGGCGCCTGTTCAACCTCGCGATGACGGCATCGCAAATGGGCACGTGGCGTTACACGCTGGCCGACAACGTCTGCATCTACGACGACAACGCCCAGCGTCTCTACGGGCTCGGCGAAGCGCACTTCCTGCATGACGAGGAAGGCGTTAAGTCGAAATTCCATCCCGACGATCTCGACCTCATGTGGTCGCGCGTGACCCGGGCGCTCGATCCGCTGGGCGACGGCCAGTACGAAGTCGACTATCGCGTCAAGCAGCCCGACGGAAGCTGGCGCTGGCTGAGCGCCTGGGGCCTCGTCGAGTTCGAGGAGAACGAGAGCGGCGCGAAGACGCCCGTTGCCATCACCGGCGCCAGCAAGGACCTCACCCGGGAGAAGCGCGCCGAGGAAGGCGAGCGGCTGCTGCGCGACGAGCTGGTCCACCGCGTCAAGAACACGCTCGCCACCGTGCAGGCCGTGGCCGGCATGACCTTGCGCGCCGCCGCCGACCTGCCGTCGGCGCGCGAGGCGCTGGATCGCCGCATCCAGTCGATGGCACAGGCCCACGATCTTCTCATGGCGCGTGCCTGGACCGGCGCGAACCTGATGGACGTCATCATGCGCGCGGTGGGCCCGTTCACGCCGGCCCAGATCCGGATTTCCGGTCCCGCCATCGACGTGTCGACGCAGCACGTGCTGGCGCTGTCGCTCGCGTTCCACGAGCTCGCTACGAATGCCGCCAAGTACGGCGCGCTCTCGTGCCCCGAAGGCCGGGTCGACCTGCGCTGGGACAAGCAGGAGGGCTCGCTCCGCCTAGAGTGGGAGGAAAGCGGCGGCCCGCCGGTCGTGCTCCCGGCGCGAAAGGGCTTCGGCAGCCGCCTGCTGGAGAACCTCGTCTTCCGCGATCTGGGCGGCGACACGGCGCTGATATACGACCCGCAGGGCGTGCGCTGCCGCATGACTGTCCCTCTTTAGGGCGTGCGGGTGCCCGTGCCCGAACCCGGGGTGCCGCCGGCGCGGAGGAGAGGGCTCGGGGCGAGAGGAGCGGGTGCGGACGAACCGGGGACCACGGGAGTTTTTTCTTCCGCCGCGAGGCGGGCCCGTTCGCGCTCGCGCGCCTTTTCCCGGAGGATTTCCTGTCCCGCGGACGAGTTCGCCAGCCAAGTGTCGCCCCCGGCCAGGCGGCCTTCCTCGATAACCGCTTTGGCGCGCGCCTTGTCGCCCACCTTCCAGAAGGCCTCGGACACGTCGCGATAGACCACGCCCGCGGTGGCAGGCAAATGCTCGCGGTCCATGATGCTCATGGCGTCGCGCGCGTTGCCGAAGCTGATCTCTCCCGCGGCGCGGTCGCCGGCCGCGATCTGGTATTGCGCCAGGCTGCCGTAGGCCAGCGCCAGGGTGCCGCAATTGATGTTCTTCGCGGGCGAGCACTGCTCGGGCGTTGAGAAACGCGCAACTTCCTTCGTGGCGAGGCTGATCGCGGTCTTGAGGTCGCCGCTGTAGGACGCATCCATGGCCGCGAGATCGTAGGATTTGGGCTTGTTGTCGCCGCAGGCGGCGACGAACGCGCTCATCACGATTACCGCCAAAACCCGTCCCACGCTGCACTCCCTGCTGAGGTCCCGATAGGGCCCCTTCATACCCCAGCGCGCAACGGAACCGGCGGGAAAACGTAATGTCGTGATGCCGTCGCCCTCGCGGACGTCCATTTACGCCGCCCTCGCCGGCAACGTTGCGGTGGGCGTGGTCAAGCTCGGGGCCTCGTTCCTGGACGGCAGCTCGGCGATGCTGGTCGAGTCGATCCATTCGGCGATCGACACGCTGAACCAGGGCCTCCTGCTGTTCGGCCTCCGTCGCGCCCGGCGTCCCGCGGACGACCGCCATCCCTTCGGCTACGGGCTCGAGACCTATTTCTGGACCTTCGTCGTGGCGCTACTGATCCTGTCGTTCGGCGGCCTCGCCTCGATCTGGACCGGCATCGAGAGGCTGCGCCATCCCGCGCCGGTCGAGCACGTGGGACTGTCGCTCGGTGTCATCGCGCTCTGCCTGCTGTTCGACATCGCCGCGTTCGTCGTGGCCCTGCGCGAGGCCGAGCGCGGCCGTCCCGCCCTCTCGCGCAAACGGATGCCGAAGTCTCGCTGCGCCAGTCCATTCACTTCAGTCCCGATCCCGCCGTCTTCGAGGTGCTGGCCGAGGACGCGGCCTCGATTCTGGGACTCCTCATCGCGGCTGGCCTTCGGCGTGATGGGCTCCGCGTGGCTGGGCATCGCCGAGGCCGACGGCATCGCCGCCATCGCAATCGGGGTGCTGCTGATCCTGCTGGCGGGCGTCGTGATCTTCGAGACCCAAAGCCTGCTGACCGCCGAGGCGGCACTGCCCTCGATCGTCGATGCGGCGCGCGCGATCCTGGCCGACGACGGCCGTGTCGACTCGGTGTGCGAGCTGCTCAGCATGCATCTCGGTCCGCAGGAGATCCTGATGGCCGCCACCGTGGACTTCTGCGACGACCTTACCGGCCCCCAGCTGGAGGAGGCCGTCGACGAGCTGACGGAGCGGTTGAAGAAGGCCGATCCCCGGATCACGCGCCTGTTCATACGCCCCGGGCGGGCGGCGTAGCGCGCGGGCTCGCCATAGTCGCCTAGGCGTTGTGAGTTCGCCTGTCGCGAGAGACAATCTCTGGTGGTGCATCGATCCGGCACACGCGGTGGTAGAATACTCCGGGAATTGTTAAGATCAGGGACCAACCGGGGGGATGGTCAGCATGGGTAACAAGAACTGGCGGCTTTGTGCTATGTGGCTGTGCCTCTTTGCGACCGCGGGGGCGATTTCGACCGGCCTGGCGCAAAATCCACCGACATCCGCGGCGCCAGCAGCACCCGCCACAGCTGGACCCGCAACGCCCGCCACTGCGGCACCCACCCCACCGGCACCCGCCGCGCCAGGGACACAACCCAAGACTTCCGGTTGTCAGATCGATGGGGCGAACCCTACGTCGATCGCCAGCGTCGTTCAGGCCACAGGGGAAAGCCTGCAGCGCAAGCGCTGGCAGCCGCAAGGCGGTGTCGTCCAGTTCACGGTCAAGACTTTCCCCGCTATCGCGGAGAAGTCGTCGTTCTTTGTCTGTTTCCGTTGGAAGACCACTCAGGAAAACAAGACTCCATTCAAAGAAATACGTCCCGACCGGCTCGACCGCAACAGCGACGGCACGAGCTGGACGGTTGCCGCAACAATTCCCAAACAGTTGCAGGCGGTACCCGCCGGCTCGGAAGTGGAAACGGTTCTGCCGCAGGTGCCGCTGGTGGACGTTCGCATCGTCGCGATCGCGGACAAGAAGCTGGCCGCGGATGTGACCGCGACGATCGGGATCACCAGTCCTTGGATGGCGCTCATCTTAGGCGCCGCGACAATCGTCGTTGTGCTCTACGGGCTGAACATCTGCGCGACGAAGAGACTGCAGGACAGCAAAGGCATTATGAAGGCCTCTGCGCTCTTGCGGATCATTTCGACGCCGACCGGATATGCCAGCCTCTCGCAGTTCCAAATCGTGCTGTGGACCCTGGTCGTCGCGGCCTCAGCCGTCTATGTGATGGCACTGTCGGGCGATCTCATTGAGATCACGAACGGCACGCTTGTGCTGCTCGGCATTGCCGGCGCGGCAACGCTGGGGGCGAAGGCTCACATGGCGTCGCAGGCGACGTCTGCCCAGACCGCCGCCACCACCGCGCAGACGGCGGCGGACCAGGCCAGTATCGAGGCTGCCAAGAAGGCCGCCGCTGTTGCGGCTGCTGCCGCACCGAGTCCTGTTGCGGTTGCCGAGCACGCCGTCGCCAGTGACATGGCGGCGAAAGCATCGGATATCGCGGCCACGGCAACCACGAGAGCCAACAACTTCAAGAAGCCGCCGGACGACCAGATTCCCCGGTGGACGGACCTCATCGTCAACGAGACCGTTGGCATCGATGGAACGGTGACTCGCGAAATCGACGTCGCGCGCTTTCAGATGTTGCTGTTCACCCTGATCACGGCCGTATTCGTGCTCATGAACGTTCTGACCACCTATGTCATTCCCGAGATACCGACAGGGTTCCTGACCCTCATGGGAATCAGCAACGGCGTCTACCTGGGTGCAAAGGTGACGCAGAGTTCGTGACGCGGCTGTTCATCCGCCCGGGGAGGGCGGTGTAGTCTTCCCTGATGTGCGGAAAATTCACGGCCATGGCCTCGTGGGCCCAGATCGTCGCCTTCTCGTCCTCGTTCCTGGACGCGGGCGGCGTCGGCCGGAAGGACGGCAGCGACGGCCCAGAAACCGGGATTCGCGACGAGACCGGCGAGATTGCCACCTATCGCGTGAACGGCCTGCTGCCCGTCATTGTGTGGGACAGGCAGGCGAATGGCGGGGCGGGCGCGCGCAAGGTCGTGCCCATGCGCTGGGGCTTTCCCGATCCGCGCGACTGGCGCCGGCCACGGCCGATCCACGGTCGTGCTGAGACCATCGACACGAAGGAACCGTTCAGGACGCCGTTACGGGAGGGCCAGCGCGGCATCGTGGTGTTCCGCACCTTCAACGAGGGCGAGGAAGTCACCACCTCCACCGGCAAGACGGCGACGAAGCAATGGACGATCGATCCGCGCGATGGCCGGCCGCGCGGCTTCGCCTTCGTGTGGCGCCGCTTCGAGATCGCGGATGTGCCCGCGCCGCTGCTCGCCTGTGTGATGGTGACGGTGCCCGCGAACGACCTCATCCGGCGCGCGATCAAGCCTCGCGAAGAGGATCCGCGCATGCCCGCGATCCTCGAGGACGAGGACTGGCCGGTGTGGCTGGGCGAGGAAGACCCGGCGCCCACCGACGCGAAGGCCGTGCTGAAGACGATGGAAGGCGTGAACTGGACGGCCGCGCCGGAGCCAAAGAAGGCTTCGCGCAAAACCTGATCTATCTGCTGATTACCGTCCCAGTAGGGGAGTGCGCCAAGAGGGGGACGCCAAAAACCTTGTCGAATTCCTGCGTGATTGCACTCCGAAGTTCGCCGTCCGCCACGCGATCAGCGTTCACAACGATTGATCCACTCTCTTCAGAAGTCGCGTGCGCGGTTATACCCCGCGACATGATTCCACGATCGGCCCTGGAGATGCTCCACGCTCCCGGCTCCACGGTGTCGAAGTTGAGGGCGGCGACGTTCAGACGCACCGAGCTGGTCCGGTTCCAGTCCACGACGGCGGCGATGATGTTCGCCTCTTGTTCGGCGGAGAACCCATTAACGATGTGAAGGTGCACATGTGGCCGAGGGTCGATAGCCCCGGCGTCTTCGGCACTTTCCGACAGGAAGACTTGTGGTTGGTTCTCTTTCGCGAAAGGAAGCGCATTCGCTCCCATGACGGATAGTGTGAGCACCGAAAGGGCGAGCATAGCAGCAAAATGGAAGCGCATGGGGACCTTGAGGTACCGGTGGAGGGGTGGGCCCGATCGCCAATCAGACGCCTTATGCATATCTCAACGCCCCGAAAATGCGCTTAGTTGCAGCGCGGCAGTTTATTTTCCTATGTGCGATGTGGCACGGCGCTCATTATTCGAACGTGTCCAATATTGAACTCGCGCACTTATTGACGGCCACGCGTGTGATCTCTTCCGTCCTTTTGGCGATCCTCTGCTCTCTTCTGCTTGTCGCGGCCGGCGACGAGGCCCTCGCGCAAGCTATCCATTCGAATGAGCCCCGACGCTACACGCATCACGCAGGAAGTGCCGGCGCGCCCCGTATCGTCGCGTTGGCCGTGGAAGGTCAGTTCACCGCGGCCGAAAGAGCCAGCATCCTGCGCGCGATCGAGGAATGGAATTACGCCCTGAACGGTTTCATCCGGCTCGATGTTGTGGCGCCCGGAAGCGTGCGGGGGATCTGGAGCATTCGCGCGGAAAAGGGGGGTACTCCGCAGGCGCCGAATCCTGTGGCAGGCCAGCCGCTGTCATCGACCACGGCCAGCTTCTGGTCGAGCGGCGGCGAGATGCTGGTTTACGTCGATCGCATCGGAACGCGCGACCTGCGTGGCATCGTGTTGCATGAGTTTGGGCACGTGCTGGGCCTCGATCACGATGCGCAGGGAAATCTCATGTCCGGGCGCTATCAGCCGTCGACCGAGCAATGTATCGACAAGCCGACTGCCCTGATGGTTGCGGCACGGCACAATCTCCCGGCGGCCGCCCTCAACTGGTGCGAGGTCGGCGGGTCCAACCCCTGATCCTCACTCGAAGCCGCACGACTTGGGCGTCACGCCGACGACCGCCCAGAGCGTGCCCTGGCGAAAGCATCCGTTCGTCCACGTGCCTTTGTACACACGGCCATCGGCGGCCGTGTACGTGCCGGCTCCCTGCGGTACGCCGTCCCTGTACTCGCCCTCGTAGCGCTTGCCGTCGAACGTGTGGACGCCCCAACCGCTGCGCTTGCCGGCTTCCCACTGGCCTTCGAAGCGATTGCCATTGGCCCACGTGAAGGTGCCGTGGCCTTCGCGCTGTCCATCCTTCCACCCGCCTTCGTACCGGTTGCCGCTTTCGAACGTCGCCGTTCCCTGGCCATTCATCAGCCCGTCGCGATATTCGCCCTCGTAGCGGCCGCCGACCGGCTTGCCGGCGCGATACCATTGCAGCACGCCTCGGCCCTGCGCGAGACCCTTCGCACAGGCGCCGCTCCAGGTGACCGATTCGTCGGGCACCGCCTGGGGATTGCCGACCCTGCACCCGGTCTTCGCGTCGGCGATCCAGCCAGGTTGGGGCGTTTGCGCCGCGACCGGCAACGACGAGAAAACGAGCGCAACGGCGAGCGCGGACGCCAAATGGTTCATGACGGCCGGCGAGCCATGCCTAGCTCTGCCACCAAGCGGTGGGGCGGCCACCGTTTCCGGTGGGGTTGCGCGGATCCGAGCTGAGCCCACTCCGCTTGATGACCGACTGGTTGTCCGAATTGATCACCGTCGACTGTGCCTTGTCGCCGCCGTAGTCGGCGACGGCTCTGTGGACGATGCCCTCCGACGACGTATCGGAAATGGCCGGACCTTCGGACAGGATGTTCTGCGTACGGGCGCAACCGCCGACGACGAGAAGTCCGAGTAACGGAAGAGCAATAAGCGCGCGCATGGTATTTCTTTCTGAAGCAAGTGGCTTCGAGGTTGTGAGAAATCTGTGCGTTCCTAACGTCGCCTGATCGCGATTAGTTGCGGAATTTTGACGGCAGCGCCGATGTTCGGCCAACGCGCATTGGTGCGGGATCAAACCGAAGAAGGTTCGCTCGGCGGCTGCAGCGGCCCATTCGCGACCGGCTCGATCTTTGCGGCGGTCGGCCGTGTACGAGCGCTCGCGGCACAACTTCCGGTTGGCGCATCGTCACTCCAGGCTGGTGCTGAGCTCCGTTACCGCGGCGACTTCCCGCGAGCCGGAAAGGGCCGACAATTTCTCGGAGGGTCCGATGCAACAGCTACCCGAAGAGACGCGCGGAGAGGAGGGCCGCGATCAAGCCAAGAGTCGAGCCGATCGCCAGCAACAACGAGATTGTCATCCGGTTCATGCAGCGGTTACGCAAGCCGCTTGGGCGTGCGGGTGTTCGCAGTAAGGTGAAATTGTGGGGCGGGGGCCGAGAAAGCTGGGAACTGGACGGCGGCGCCGGAGCCCATGGGGGCGAGGTCGCGCGGGCGTTGACCTTCGTCGACCGGGTAGTGCCCCCAGCCGAGGATGCGATATGGTTGCGGCAGTCAAGAACGGTGCGGAATGAACGATTCGAACGATCCACCCGCCGAGCCTTCGGCGTCGAGGCGGCAACCGTTTTCGCGTCAGCTCATTCTGCTCGTCGTCGCCACGGCGCTGCCGCTGATCCTGTCGTCATTCCTCATGTACGACCGGCTGGTCGCCAACGAGCGCGAAAATCTCCGCGAACGATTGGTGGTCGGGGCCAAGACGCTGGCGCTGCTCGTGGACAACGAAATCGACACCCATGCGGCCATTGCCACCACGCTTGCCCAATCGCCCGCCTTGAAAAAGGGCGACCTCAAGACCTTCCGGGAGGAAGCCGTGGCGGCACTCGCGTTTCATCCCACAACGTGGTTGAGCGTCAACACGCCCGACGGGCAGATCGTGATGAACACCCTGTCGCCGCCGGGCACGCCGCTGCCGCGGCACAACGCGCCCGAGGTCATCCGGCGGGGCTTCGCCGAGGGCAAGCTCCAGGTAGCCGATCTCGTCTACGGGCCGGTGGCCCAGCGCTGGATTCCCTTCGTCGAAGTGCCGGTATTCGAAGACGGCAAGCCGCTGTACTCGCTGTCGATCGTCCTTCCGCCGGAACGGTTCCGCGAGCTCCTGAAGGAGCAGTTCACGCGTGGCGAAAGGGTGGCCATCCTCGATCGCCAACGCCGGTTCGTCGCGCGCACGCCCGATGCGCCGGTCGGCGGCCTGGCGAGTGATGGCTGGCGGGCGGCCATGGACCGGGAATCCAGCGGCTGGACCGAGAACAGGACGATCGAAGGCGAGTGGAGCCTCACCGGCTACGCCCCGACCGCGCACGGATGGACAGCGGGAATCGCCATGCTTGAAACGAGCATCGGCGGACCACTCGACCGCATCCTGTGGTGGAGCGCCGGCACCGCAGGCACGCTCACCGTGATCAGCCTGCTGTTCGCCGGACTGTTGGCGCGGCGGACGAGCCACGGCATGGCGCGGCTGGCGCACGCCGCGCGCGACCTCGGCGCCGGCCGCCCGGTCGAGCCTGGGCCCGCGCCCTTCGCCGAAGCCCAGGTGATCGCCGCGGAACTCTCCCGCGCCTCGGCCGAGCTGCAGCGCCGCGGCGCCGTCATCGCGCGCCACCAGGCCGAGCTCGAATCCAGAGTCGAGGAGCGGACCCGGGAACTGACCGCCGAAACGGCGCGCCGGCAGGAGTCCGAGAACGCGCTCCGCCAGTCGCAGAAGATGGAAGCCGTCGGCCAGCTCACCGGCGGCGTGGCGCACGACTTCAACAATCTGCTGACCGTCGTGATCGGCGGCCTCGAAAGCGTGCTGCGCGCGAAGCCCGAAGACTCCGGACGGATCCGGCGCTCCGCCACCATCGCGCTGCAGGGCGCGCAACGGGCGGCCAGCCTGACGGCGCGGCTGCTGGCCTTTTCCCGCCGCCAGCCGCTCGCGCCCAAGCCGGTGAACGTGAACGAGCTGGTGCGCGACATGGCCGATCTGCTGCACCGAACCTTGGGCGAGCAGATCGAGCTCGAGCGCGTACTGGCCCCGCGCCTGTGGCCGGTCGAGGTCGATCCCAACCAGCTCGAGAACGCCCTGCTGAACCTCGCGGTCAACGCGCGCGACGCCATGTCCGGCGGCGGCAAGCTGACGATCGAGACCTCCAACACCATCCTCGACGAAGTTTATGCCGCGCGCGAGGTCGATGTGACGCCCGGCCAGTACGTACTGGTCGCCGTGAGCGACAACGGCAGCGGCATGACGCCGGAAACCGTCGCGCGCGTGTTCGAGCCGTTCTTCACCACCAAGGAAGTGGGACAGGGCACGGGATTGGGGCTGAGCCAGGTCTACGGATTCGTGAAGCAGTCGGGCGGCCACGTTGCGGTCTACAGCGAGCCCGGAGAAGGCACGATCGTGAGGTTGTACTTTCCGCGCTTCTTCGGAACGGTCCCGGAGCCCGCCGCCGCTGCGGCCGCCGTTTTGGCGCCGCCTTCGGGCAAGGTCATCCTGGTGGTGGAGGATAGCGACGAGGTGCGCGAGCACAGCGTCACGGTGTTGCGCGAGCTCGGATACGAGGTGCTGGAAGCCGCCAACGCGGCCGCCGCTCTCGAGATCCTGGAACGGGCACCGCGCGTCGACCTGCTGTTCACCGACGTGGTGTTGCCCGGGATGAGCGGCCGCGAACTGGCCACGGCCGCCGTCAAGCGACGGCCTGGCCTGAAGGTGCTGTTCACGACAGGCTACTCGCGCAACGCGATCGTGCATCACGGCCGTCTCGATGCCGACGTCGACCTGATCTCCAAGCCGTTCACCTTCGAGCAGCTGGCGGGCGTTGTCCGGCAGGTGCTGGGCGACACGCCTGGTCCCACGGCAGAGGAGCCCTGACCCCGATCAGGTCTCGCGCACCTCCGCGATCGTCTCCAGCGACCGCACGATGTGCTCGCGCAGCCGGTCGGCCGGCGCCGACAGGCCGCGCGCGGCGAGCAGCGCGATTTCGGTGTCGTGCAGGTCGGGCAGGCCGGCGCGGCGTTCGATCGCGGCGAGACCGGCCGGCACCATGTCCTTGGGAAGCACGGTGACGCCCAGCCCCGCCTTGACCGCGGCGTGCTGGCCCGCGAGCGAGGCGCAGCTGTAGGCGACACGCCACGGTCGCCGGAGGCGGCTGAGCGAATCGGTGGCGCGCTTGCGATAGACACAGGGAGGAGGGGAGACGACCAGCGGCAGCGGCTCGCTGCCGCGCAGCGCGAGCTTTTCGGCGGCGACCCACACCAGCGGCTCGCGCCACACCCGCACGCCGCGGCCCGAGCGTTCGGGTTCGCGCTTCACCAGCACCAGGTCGAAGTCGCCCTGGCGAAAGCGGCCCATCAGGGTGAGCGTGAGGTCGCACGTCACCTCGAGCTGGACGGAAGGATAGGCCTGCGCGAATCGCGCCAGCACCTGCGGCAGATGCGTGGTCGCGAAATCCTCCGGCGTGCCCAGCCGCACGGTGCCCGCCAGCGCCGGCGCCTCCACGCTCGATACCAACGTGTCGTTGAGTTCGACCATCTGCCGGGCGCGGCCGATCAGCGCCTCGCCGTCGGCCGTCAGCTTCACGTGCCGCGAGGTGCGATCGAGCAGGCGCTTTCCGAGGCCCTCCTCCAGCCGCTTGATCTGCAGGCTGAGGGTGGACTGACGGCGCAGCAGCGCATCGGCCGCCCGCGTGAAGCTGCCGAGATCGGCGATGCTGACGAGGGCGCGCAGGAGGTCGACGTCGAGGTTGTAAAGACGGGCCATGGGAAGATATTCAATAATATTGATGATGCGTCTTTTTATTATCAATTTATCGATAGAGGCTCAATCCGCTATCCCCAGGGCCCCGCTCCTGGAGATGCCGATGTCCTTCTTTTCCCTCGCCGCGCAGAACCTGCTCTCGCCCATGGTGCTCTTCTTCGTCCTGGGCACCGGCCTCAGCCTCGCGCGATCGGACCTCTCGATCCCGGGCTCGATCGCCAAGCTGCTGTCGCTCTACCTGATGATGTCGATCGGCTTCCGCGGCGGCGCCGAGGTGGCGCACCATGGCTTCTCGACGACGCTGGTGGCGGCCGTCGCGGCGGGCATTGCGCTCTCGTTCGGGATTCCCTTCCTCGCCTACGCGGTCCTGCGGGTCATGACGCGGCTCTCGCCGCTGAATGCCGCGTCGGTCGCAGGGCACTACGGGTCGATCTCGGCGGTGACGCTGGTCGCGGTGATGAGCGTGCTCACCCAGCTGGCCGTGCCGTTCGAGGGCTACATGATCGCCGTGGCGGCGGCCATGGAGACGCCAGCCATCCTGGGCGCGCTCCTGCTCGCGCGGCAGACCGATGTCGGCAGCCGCCGCGGCGAGCTGCTGCGGGAGATCCTGCTCAACGGCGCCGTCGTGATGCTGCTGGGCTCCTTCGTGATCGGCATGGTGACCGGCGAGCGCGGCCTCGTCCTGCTGAAGCCGTTCCTCGTCGACTCCTTCGCGGGCTTCCTTTGCCTGTTCCTGCTCGACATGGGGCTGGTGGCCGGCCGCGGCCTGCGCGACGAGGGCCACGCGCTGTCGGCGGGCGTCCTGGCCTTCGGCATCGTCATGCCGCTCCTGGGCGCGGTCTGCGCGGCGGCGCTCAGCCCGCTGGTCGGCCTCTCGACGGGGGGCACGGCGGTCCTGATCACGCTGGCGGCCTCGGCCTCCTACATTGCGGTGCCGGCGGCGATGCGCCTGGCCTTGCCGGAAGCCAACGCCGCCATCGCGCTCACGCTGTCGCTGGGCGTCACCTTCCCGTTCAACCTGATGCTGGGCATCCCGCTTTACATTGCTGTGGCCGAGCGGATCGGCCATGGGTGAGAGCGTCGAGGCAACAGCGCGCGCCGATGATCCGCCTGTCTTCGCCAACCGTACGAACAGCTTCAACCAAAGGATGGGCCGAGTGGGTTTGCGCAGCAGCGTCGTCTTGGGACTGGCGATCATCACGGCACACGCGGGAACTGCGATGGCCCAACCCGCCTCCATCGGCAGCGAAGCGTCGGGCCCGCCGCCCAAGGACTGGACGTTCGACATCGGACCCGGCGCCGTCGTGGCGCCGTGGTTCGAAGGGTCGGCGAATTACCGCGTCCTGCCCATCCCCAACCTCGACCTGCGCTACCAGCGCGACAAGTTCTTCGTCTCGGCGCGCGACGGCGTGGGCGGCACGCTGTTCGAGGCCGACGGCTTCAAGGCAGGCCCCATCCTGCGCTACCGCTTCGCGCGCAACCAGGACGGCGGTTACCTGTACGGCATGGGCAGTGTGCCCTTCACCGTCGAAGGCGGCGGCTTCCTGCGCTACGATCTCCCCTTCGTCTCGGCCAAGGTGGAACTGCGGCGCGGACTGGGCGGCAGCAACGGGCTGGTCTTCGACGCCCAGGTCGACGGCAAGGTGAGGGTGAGCGACACCGTTTTCCTGTCGGCAGGCCCGCGCCTGTCGGTGACCGACGGCACGTACAACCAGGTCTACTTCGGCGTCGATGCCACTCAGTCGGCCAACTCCGGCTACGCCCAATACTATCCCGGCGGCGGGCTGCGCAGCGTCGGCGCGGGCGCGAGCGCCGTGTGGCGGATCAGCGAGGCGCTCACCTTCGTCGCATTCGGCAGCTACAACTATCTGGGCGACATCGCCGGCAACTCGCCGCTCGTGACCGGCCCCGGCGGATCGCGCAACCAGTTCGTGGTCGGCAGCGCCTTGTCCTGGCGATTTTCCTGGTAGGGCGGGCCGGCCGCCGACGCGGCGGGCCGGGCACCACTGCAGTTTGTTCGGGTCGTCCGCTCCCGGCGCCCGTGCGAAAAAGGGACGACTCGTCGTGCCAGAGATATTCGGGAGCCGTTCGTGAACAGAGCCGTCGCCGCCGCAAGCCTCCTTCTCGCGATTTTGTTGTCGATCGGCAGCGCTTCCCAGGCCCAGGTGCCGACGGCGACCCTGGCCGCCGTCAAGAGCCGCGGCCACCTGCTGTGCGGCGTCAACGACCGGCTGCCCGGCTTCTCCGTGCTGAACGAGAAGGGCGAAGCGTCCGGCTTCGAGGTGGAAATCTGCAAGGCCTTCGCGGCGGCGGTGCTCGGTGACTCGCGCAAGGTGAAGTTCGTCGGCCTGTCGGCCAGCACGCGCTTCGATGCGCTGCGCAGCGGCGCCGTCGATGTCCTGTTGCGCAATACCACGGCCACGCTCGAGCGCACCGTCACGAAGGGCGTGATCGATGCCGCCACGATCTACCTCGATGGCCAGGCCATGGCGGTGTCGAAGGCGTCGGGCGTCACCAGTCTCGACCAGCTGGGCGGCAAGTCGATTTGCATCCTCGAGTCCACGCCGCATGCTCGCAACATCCGGGAGTGGTTCGCCTTCAGGTCTTTGAAGTACCAGCCGCTCCTTTTCCCGAACCAGGATGCGATGTATGCGGCCTTCTATGCCGGCAAGTGCACCGCGATCACCCAGGACATCTCCGCGCTGTCGACGACGATCCTGGCCGGCGACAGGCCGGAGGATTACCTGATCATCCGCGAGATCGTGGGCCTCGCCCCGCTGGGCGCGTTCGTTCGCACGAACGACGAGCAGTGGTTCAACGTCGTGCGCTGGGCGTTCAACGCGCTGCTCGACGCGGAGGACTCCGACATCACCCAGGCCAATGCCGATCAGCGGCGCCGCGCCGGTCCCATCGAGGAGAGGCGCCTGCTCGGCCTGCCGTCGGACGATGGCGCGCTGCTCGGGCTGAGCGGAGACTGGGCGTACAACGTCATCAAGCAGGTCGGCAACTACAGCGAGATCTTCGAGCGCACGCTGGGCGCTGCCTCGCCCTTCAACTTCTCGCGCGCCGCCAATGCGCTCTGGAACAAGGGCGGCGTCATGTACGCGCTGCCCCTGCGCTAGAGCACGTTCGGCTTAACTGAAACAGGTCATCGCCGGGGGCACCGGGCGCGTCCGCACGCCGCGCCTTGATCCAGATCAAAGGGCCGGATTTCCCCCGATGGCACGCTGTCTTCGAGGGAGGAGACATGAGTGCCTGCTACTATTCCCTGATCCGCCGCGGCCTCAATGGCCGGGTGTTTGGCTGGATCCCCGACCTGCCGGGCGTGCTCGCCGACGGGACCAGCGAAGAAGCCGTCATCCGCGACCTGAGCGCCAATGCGCGCGAGTGCCTCGGCCGCATCGTGGCCAAGGCGCTGCCCGTGCCGCCCGCCACCTCCGGCGACGACCTGCCCCGCGGCGACCACGTGGGCCGCTACCGGCGCCTGCTGCTCGTCCTCTAGCCAGGGATCCGCGCGATGAACGACGGGACCTTTCTCTATCGTTGTCCGACCACGCAGATGTACGTCGAGGGCAAGCTGGCCGTGGGCGATTTCGAGGGCCAGCGCTACGTCGCCCAGCGCTGCCCGATGTGCCAGGCGGTGCATCTCGTCGATCCCCTGCTGGGCGCGCTGCCGTCGACCATGGACGCGCTCGGCCAGGCGGGCCGGGCGACGATGGCGCCGTCACGGCCCACGGGAAGGGGCGGGCAGGGGCGCTAGCCGCGCGGCGTCCACGCAAGGCCCGGACCGCCCGCGGCCTCCTGCAACCCTGCGGAGGATTTGGCGCTGGGCATATACTCCCGCGTGTGCCTACAATCGGCGATCACCGTTCGTTTGGGGGACGCATGATCATACGGCGGAGTTTCATCGCAGGAGCCGCGGCGGCCTCGGTATCGACGCCTGTCGTGGCCGACCAGAAGCCTCTCGTCATCATGTCGAGTTACGCCAGCTGAGGACCCTGCCTGCAGTGGCGTCGTCAATGCGAGGACGACTGGCGGGCTTCGGCGCAGTTTGCGCGAATTGACTACAGGCACCTCTATGCGGATCGCTGGCAGCAGGTCTGCGAGGAATCCAACTGGCTGAAGCCGCGGGACAACTGGGACCCGAAACTGGTCTGGGTCCTGCGCTCGTTCCTGGAGCAGCGGGAAAAGTGGGATACGCCGCAGCGCAATCCCAAGCGCAACGCCTGGTTCAAATATTGGTCGCCGCGTTTCTATGTCGTCCAGAACGATGTCCTGATCGAGACCGATACCGGCGTGGACGGATGGCAGGGCACCATCACGCCGCTTCTCAAGAAGCTGATGGGCGTTTAGCGCGCGGGGAGAGACAAGGCCGTCGGCGCTTCGTTTCGGTCTTCCCCACGACCTGCCGGCGATGTCGTGGACGACAATCGTCCGCATCAACCCAGCCGATCCGGTCAGCGGACGCCCTCCCATTTCTGTCCGAAATCGTACGAATTTTGTTTTCCAATTATTTGCATTCGTGACGCAATAAAAACACTAGAGTGTGGACCTGGGCTCGGCGAAGCTATGTCGTGGAAGACGACAGGGAAAAAGCACTTTACCGCTCCGAAGTTACGTTCATCCTGAAGGTACTTGGAGGCCTGCTTGTCCTTGCGTCGGTCGCGGCCTGGATAATCGCGTCCATCTGATCGCGACGTTCCAACGAGAGACTGTGCGAGGACACTCGGGGCAGGATGTTCAAAACCTATCGCATAAAGAATTTCGTTACGGACGAGGAATTCCACATCGGGAAGTGGTCCTACGTGTGGGCGGGCATGCTCGGCCCGTTTTATGCGGTTTTCAAAGCGGGCCCTGGCTGCGTCATTCGGTCGGCTCTTCTCAGCCTCGCTTGCGCGGCGATGTTCTTCATGCTGCTCGTCAATCTGAACCGGGTTCCGCAATCGCTGCAAGCGATCGCCCTCATCTTCGGGATAGTGGCTGTGCTCCTGGTTCACTCGAGCCTGACGATATCGTTCATCCTGAAGTACTATCGCAAGCAGCGGCGCTGGTCGGTGAGAGCGAGTTGAGCGCGCGGTGGTTCCGCGGGCCCGGCCGTCACTTGGGCGGAAGGTCGACCTTCCATTCCTTGAGTGCAGCCTCGATGACCAGGATGGAATCGTCGGGATTGATCGAGCAATTCACCGATGCGCGGGTCACGTTCGGATCGGCAGGTCTCTCGGGAGTGATCGCTTTGCGATAGGCGGCGGACAGGTCGCGGCAGTATTTGACCGCCAGGGGCGACTGCCCAAACGCACCATTGGCTAGCAAAACCGACGCGACAAAAACAAAAGCGCTCAATCGCATGGATGACCTCAAGCGTTATTCGCCCACCGCATCTGCGTGCCCCCAATAGAACAGCGGCGCCAGGAATAGAAAAAGGCTCGCAGTCCGAAAAAGTATGCTGCCGCGTGGGCGGCCATCGTTGATTTGGATCAAGCTTTCGTCCCGGCGGATCGCATACCCGCTGCATCGGTCGCGAAAGCTTGCCGTCATCTTGAGCGACTATGAAAGCTCCCTCAGCTGGGGGAATTTGCGTGATCAGGCGGCGTCCAGGCCCGTCGTCCCTAACGTTAGCCGTCGCTCGTGCCGCATGGTTCTGGACGACGCTGCGATACCGCGTGGGCGAGATCCGGAATTTTTGCCGCTATCCGATTCGCTTGAGGATCGGCGCCGCCGAAGGGGCGGGTCTCAAGGTCATCCTCTATGGCATCCCCTATGGCGATTGGAACGCCATGCTCGCTGACGTCGAGTTCTGGCGAAGCCTGCGGATTGTGTCGGAGGTGTCGCGAATCCCCGCCATACCTTTCCTCGTGCGTCGCCATTCGCGGGACACCGTCCTCATCCCGATGAAGTCCGCCCACGCAGCGCGCGCACCGCGCGGAAGTGTCGGTCTCGTGGCCGATGCGTGGTCGTTGCAGGTGCTGGACAACAAGAGAAATTTCCAGACTTTCATCGAGGACAACGGCCTTGCCGCCTACTGCCCTGCCTCCTTTCGTTGTCCGGAGGACGCCCGGTTCCCCTGCATCGTCAAACGCCTCGATCTGTCGGGAAGCGTCGGAGTCGTCGTCGCGACATCGCGGCATCACCTCGACGAAGTGCTGCGCTCGCCGGTGTTCGCCGGCCGGCCCCATGTCCTTCAGGCGCTTGTGCCCGGCGATATTGAATTCGCCTCCTTCGCCGTGTGCGATGGCGGTCGCATCCTTTGGAACTGGACGTTTGCGTCGACCATGGCGGGGCACAGCGTGATCAAGACGGAAGACAACGACAAGGACCGCGAGACCGTGGACCTGCCGCCCGCCGTGCAGCGGCAACTCGAGGCGATCCTCGCGCCGCTCGCTTATCGCGGTCCCTGCATCTTCAACTTCAAACTGACCGACGACGGAACGGTACAGCTCTTCGAGATCAATCCTCGCTTCGGGGGATCCCTGCTGCAGCAGAGCCAGATCAAGCGCCTGCGCGAAGCGATGGGATGCATCCTGTCCCGTGCTGTCACCAACGGCGTTGCGCCTATTGCCTCCGCCACGGTCGCCCCGAGCGTCGCTCATTGAGCTTTGCCGCGCGCCCCGGCTCCCGCCTCCTGCGACTGCAGGATTTCGCTATTGAGGTGTTGGATCGGCCAACTCGATAGGCCTGCGGTTGAGTCTGCGTCGTTGCAGGGGGAGCGAGTAAGGGCGGGCTGATGAAGGGTGCGATTATAGCAAATATATCTTGACAATATTGCGATAGACGCTAGTTCTTGCGTATGCCCCGCATCCGCACCATCGACCCGCGCTTCCCTCAAGCCGCCAGCCTTGGGCGGCACCGGCGCGCCTTCCGGCCGCAAGGAGCCGTCGGCAGAGCCCCAGAGCGCTCCGCGGCCGCCATCCGGTTTATGATGCCGTGCGCGCCGTCTTCCGTGCGTTCAGGCCCGGTGTCAACGCCGGAGTAAAATTGCATCGGCTGGCCGGAGTAAAAGTACATCACGGCTGATGGCAGGAAGGCCCCCCGCGGGGGGCCTTCCTGCGTCCTCGTTTATTCCTCGGGTGAGCTGTCGGGGATGTCGGTAGCGC
>CAIWTJ010000167.1 GCA_903915535.1 Enhydrobacter aerosaccus | reverse complement strand
GGCTCGCTCAAGGGCTATGAGCGAGCCGGAGGCTCGCGGTCCGGAAGACATGACTTAGCCGGGTTCGAGGCCGCGCTTCTTCATCACGGCCACCGCCTCGGGGCTCATAAGCGCCTTGATCAGCGCGCGGGCGGCGTCGGGGTGTTTCGAGGCGATGCCGATGCCGGCGGCATAGGTGCTGGTCTTCTGCAGCTCGGGCGGCAGGGGGCCGAGGTAGTCGATGCCGGGCTCGTTGATCAGCTCGCTCGCCTGCTGCAGGCCGATCTCGACCTCGCGCTTGGCGAGGAGGCCCGCCACGCGCACCCCCTGCCCGACCTGCACCATCTTCGGCGTCACCTTGTCGGCGATGCCGAGCTTCTCGACCATCGCCAGGACGTATTCGCCGCTGGTGCCCGACGAATAGGCGATCGACCTGGCGGCGAGCAGCGTGCGCTTCACGGCGTCGGCCGAGGAGATGTCGGGATGCGGCGCGCCGGCGCGCACCGCCACGGCGACGGTGGTCTTCATCAGGTCGGTGCGGCTGCCGGGCGCCAGCTGGTGGTGCTTGATGAAGAGGTCGATGTCGGGTGCCACGATGATCACCACGTCGTAGGACTCGCCCGACGCCATGCGCTTGCGCACCGAGGTGGCGTTGGCCCAGATCAGCTCGACCTTCCGGCCGGTGGCCTTCTCGAGGGCGGGCTGCATCTCGATCAGCAGGTCCTGGGTGGCGCGGCCCGCCAGCACGGTGATCGCGTCGTCGGCCCGCGCGGCCGGCGCGAACGCCAACGGAAGCACCACGGGGAACACGAAGGCGAACACGAGGGCGAGCGCGGCGGCGAGGATCGCGGATCTCATGAACGTTCGTCCCCCGATGAAGTCCAGCGGGGACAGTCTAGGGCAAGCTCAGCCCGGGTCCATGCCGTTGTGCCGGATCGCGGCCGCGGCCTCGGGGCCGGTGAGAGTCTTCACCAGCGCTGCAGCGGCGGCGGGCTGCCTGGCGGCGGCGGGGATGCCGGCCGAGTAGACGGCAGCGTCAGTAACGACCGTAATAGGGGGGTGGCCGCGAGGCGCCTATGGTGGCGCGAATGACTGCCGCCGTCGCAACCGCACCCTGTCATCCTGAGCGCAGCGAAGGATCTTGCCTCTCGACCAACACTCCGCCCGCAACCGGCGCGAGGTCCTTCGCTGCGCTCAGGACGACAAAAGTGCGCCCGCTAGATTCTCGCTATTTTAGCGCTTACGCCGGAGTAACCGGGTTTCGTCCTCGCAAAGGCGGTGCAACGCACGTGCGTGCACCCGCTTCGATGTTTTCCGAATGTTTATTAAACATCCGCGCCCTACTTCGAGGCGGCGCGGAAGCGTTCGATGAAGCCGTCGAACATCGAGAACACGCCCTCGACGCCGTAGCCCGCCAGGAAGGCGAGCGCCAGCAGCGGCAGGGCGATCTGGCTCGACAGGTTGGTGAACAGGCCGACCACGCCGCCCAGCAGCGCTCCCAGCACCACCCGCATGACGTTGCGGATCGGCGAGGTGGTCGAGAAGGTCGTCGCCCGGATCGCCTCCGAGATGCTGCGCAGCACGAAGGCGCAGGCGCCCAGCGCGCCCATGAAGACCGGCAGCACGAAGGAGCCGACGATGCCGATCATCAGCGTGGCCCGCGGCTGGATCTGGCCGACATAGCGGAGCGTGAGCTGATAGGTCTGGGACATATAGGTGTACCAGGTGGCGATGTCGGCCGTCGGACCCGGCGGCGGCGGCCAAAGATCGCCGTTCGGCTTGGCGCCCTCCGTGGCCGCCGTCGGCGCCGGCGCCGGCAGCGCGCCCGACAGGGCCTCGAGCAGCGCCAGGTCGTTGAAGATCGCCGACACGGCCGTGCCGAGATCGCTGAAATCGTGGCTGATCGCCGCGTTTTGCGCCATGTCCTCGGGAGTCTGGGGTTGGATCTGGGGCGGGATCTGGGCCTGGGATTGGGCCTGGGATTGGGTCTGGGTCTCCGGCTTCTTCGACGTGGACGCGGCAGCCGTGAGCGCGACGATCATCTTGGCATAGCGCGTGTCCATGTCGGCCGCCGTGACCTTGGCGGCAGCGACCGTGTCGTCGATGCGCTTGGACGCGTTGGCCATCGCCCAGACGTAGAGCTGCAATCCCAGCACGATCACCAGCAGGATGATCAGACCCGGCAGGTAGCGCAGCGACGACCGCTCGGCCAGCGACTGATTGCCGTCCTGCGGGCCGAAGAAGACCCAGCGCCGGCGCGGATAGTCGGCATGGGCGGCGGCGATGCAGTCCATGGTGGTCGGCCGGATCAGGGCGCAGAGCTTCGAGAAGGCGGCCCAGAAATCCTGCGAGACCTGCGGTGTCCAGGTGTCGGCATCGTGCGCGGCCCGGGCCGTGGCGATCGCCAGCGGCAGGGCCGGGTCGAGATTCTCGACGCTCTCGGCCGCAAACCGGATCAGCGGCCCCGCCTCGTCCAGTGCGGCAAACTCCGCAGCGCTCGCTTTTGCCATCGGTGCAGCTCCCCCAAGCTGTGTCGTCGCGGGGGATACTACCCGAGTCCGGTCCGGCTTCCCATATAGCTCCTCCGCTGAAGGAGATTGACATGCCGCTCGATGTGCCGCTCACCGCCCTGCCCCTTGAAGACAGCCTACTCGATGCCTATTCGCGCGCGGTGATCTCGACCGTCGATCGCGTCGGGCCCGCGGTCGTGCGCGTGGAGCGCATCGCCGACGGCAAGAACGCGGGCGGCGGCGTGGGCTCCGGCGTCGTGATCGCGGGCGACGGGCTGGTGCTGACCAATTCGCACGTGGTGGGCGGGGCTGGGCGCGTAAAACTGTCGTTCGCCGACGGCAACGCGCGCGAGGCGGTCGTGCTGGGCAACGATCCCGACACCGATCTCGCGCTGCTGCGCACCGACCTGCCCGCGGGCACGCCGGCCGCGGCGCTGGGCGACAGCAAGGCGCTGCGGCGCGGCCAGCTCGTGGTGGCGATCGGCAATCCGCTGGGCTTCGAGTCGACGGTGACGGCGGGCGTCGTGTCGGCGCTCGGCCGCAGCCTGCGCGCCACCTCGGGCCGGCTGATCGACGACGTGATCCAGACCGACGCCGCGCTCAATCCCGGCAACAGCGGAGGTCCGCTGGTCTCGACGCTGGGCGAGGTGGTGGGCATCAACACCGCCATGATCTCCCGCGCGCAGGGAATCTGCTTCGCCGTCGCCTCAAACACGGCGGTGTTCGTGGTGAGCGAGTTCATCCGGCACGGCCGCGTGCGGCG
Organism: Enhydrobacter aerosaccus; assembly: GCA_903915535.1. Classification (GTDB taxonomy): domain Bacteria; phylum Pseudomonadota; class Alphaproteobacteria; order Reyranellales; family Reyranellaceae; genus Reyranella; species Reyranella aerosaccus_C. The sequence goes on along the minus strand of CAIWTJ010000167.1, from coordinate 23,654 downwards.
GGCGCACATCGGCATCGCGGCCGAGACCGTGCCGCTGCCGCGGCGGCTCGCACTGGCGACGGGATCGGGCACGCGCGCGATCCGCATCAGCGAGGTGATGGCGGGCGGGCCGGCCCAGGCAGCCGGCCTGCTGGCGGGCGATCTGCTGCTGTCGCTGGAGGGCACGCCAATCGAGGGCGCCGACGACCTGATCCGCCTGCTGGACGCGGGCCGCATCGGCCGCGACACGGTGGTCTCCATCCTGCGCGGCGGGGTGGTCGAGAAGCGGACGCTGCGGCCGGTGGAACGGGGCACCCTGTCCTCCTGAGCGCCGCGAAGGATCCTTCGCTTCGCTCAGGATGACAATCTTCGAAACATGGAGGAGAGTCGCGCAAACAGAGAGGGAAACGCCAGCATGAAGATCGGTGTGTTCGCGACATTCATGTCGCCCCACGCGACGCCCGCGATGATCCGCGACTTCGGCACGCGCGCCGAGAGCCTGGGGCTCGATTCGATCTGGATGGGCGAGCACGTGGCGCTGTTCGACAGGAACACCTACGGCTATCCCGGCTCGAAGGACGGGCGCATCCCGGTGCCGGCGGGCGGCGGCATGCTCGACGTGACGGCGACCTTCGGCTTCCTCGCGGCCGCGACCAGGACGCTGCGCTTCGGCACGGGCGTGGCGCTGGTGCCGCAGCGCAACCCGATCTACACGGCCAAGGAGATGGTGACGCTGGACTGGCTGTCCGGCGGCCGGCTCGACTTCGGCATCGGCGTCGGCTGGAACAAGGAAGAGGTCGAGGCCTGCGGCTATCGCTGGGAGGACCGCGGCGCCCGCTGCGACGAGTTCCTCGAGGTGATGCGCCGGCTGTGGACCGAGCCGGTGGTCGACTTCAAGGGCAAGTGGGTCAAGTTCGAGACGTTGCGGCTCGATCCCAAGCCCATCCAGAAGCCGCACATCCCGATCATCGTCGGTGGCTATGCCGACGCCGCGTTCAACCGCGCGGTGAAGTTCGGCTCGGGCTGGTACGGCTTCAACCTCGATCCGGTGCGCGCGCGCGACATGCTGGTGCGGCTCGACGAGGCCTTCGCACGGGCCGGCCGCAAGCGCGGGCCGGAGTACGAGATCGTGATCACGCCGCCGCTCACCATGGCGCCCGACGCGATGCAGGCCTACGGCCAGCTGGGCGTGCACCGCGTGGTGCTGAACCTGGGCGGCCAGAAGCCCGAGCAGGTCGACAAGCGCCTGCCCGAGATCGCCTCGCTCGTGAAGAAGGCGGCGTGAGATGCATCTCGAAACCCTGCTCCCCCTCGGCAAGGTCGACCCCGGGTTGCGCGCGCCCGAGATCGCGCTCGACCTCGAGTCGATCGGTCCCTCCGCGAAACTGCTCGAGGAAATCGGCTACACCGGGCTGGTGGTCGAGGAGACCAAGGACGATCCGTTCATCCTGATGGCGCTGGCGGCCCAGGCGACGACCAAGCTGCGCATCGGCACGTCGGTCGCGATCGCCTTCCCGCGCTCGCCGACCGTGACGGCGATGAGCGCGTGGACGCTCGCCAAGCTCAGCAAGGGCCGCTTCATCCTGGGGCTGGGCACGCAGGTGAAGGCGCATATCGAGCGGCGCTACGGCCTGCCGTGGTCGCCGGCCGGGCCGTGGATGCGCGAGTACGTGCAGGCGGTGCGGGCGATCTGGGCGCACTGGCAGACCGGGGCGCCGCTCGAGATCGCGGGGCCGCACTACAACATCAACCTGATGGTGCCGCTGTTCAATCCGGGGCCGATCGAGCATCCCGACATTCCCATCCATGTCGCCGCCGTGAACGCGGTGATGTGCCGGATGGCGGGCGAAGTGGCCGAGGGCATCCGGCTCCATCCGGTGTGCACGCCCTCCTACATCGAGAAAGTGATGCTGCCCGCGGTGCGCGAGGGCGCTGCCAAGGCCGGCCGCCCGCTCGACAGGTTCCAGACCTGCATGAAGCCCCTGATCGCGACCGCCGCGACCGAGGCCGAGCTGGTGCCCAAGATCCGCGACGTGCGGGCGCGCATCTCCTTCTATTGCTCGACGCCGCAGTATCGCGCCGCGTTCGATCACCTCGGGCTGGGCGACCTCGCCGACAAGCTCAAGCTGCTCTCGCGCGCGCAGAAGTGGGAGGAGATGCCGCAGCACATCGACGACGACGTGCTGCACCAGTTCGTGACGATCGGCACCTACGACACGATCGCGAAAAAGCTGCTCGACCGCTTCGGCGGCCTGATCACCGATTGCGAGTTCTCGATCGCGGTGAAGACCGGCGCCGACAAGGAAATCCTCCGCTCACTCGCGACGGAAATCCAGGGCGCCAGTCTCGCGGAGGCGCGACAGGCGATCGTGCGCGGCGTGCGCGGTTAGCCGAACCGCACGCGTCCGGGCAGCTCCTCCGCCTCGACCTCCGGCGTGAAGCCGTCGCGGCCGGGGACGTAGGCGCGGTTGTTCTGGCGCGGGTTGCGGTTCAAGAGCGGGCGCAGGTACATCGGATGCGTGATCGAGCGCACCTCGTGCTCGATCTGGAACAGCTTCTTGCCGCTCTCGGGATCGACGATGTCGAGGAAGCGGTACTGGTACTGGTTGCTCTCCTCGCTGATGGCGCCGAGCTTGGCCAGCGCCGCATGCGGGCGCGAGAAGTTGGCGACATAGACCTGGATGTGGTGGCCGTCGTAGTCCGGCAACTTCCTGTCGGTCTCCTTGAACACCAGCTCCTGGCCCTTGCCGACCGAGACGTGCGCGGTGTTCTTCTCGACGCGGGTCATCGTGTCGAAAACCTTCGCGTAGAAGGCGGCGATGCCCCGGGCGGTGCCGACCGGCACGTCGAACTCGACGTAGGGCATGCCCATCTGCATGTCGCCAAAGCGCTTGCCGGGTTCGTAGACCAGCATCGTGTTGCCCCACGGGCACGTGGTCTCGACATGGTCGTTGTGTTCCTTGAAGGCGTACTGCGTGCCCTCGAGCGGCTTCTTCATGTTGCCGAGCCGCTTCAGCAGCTGCTCGCGGCCGGGGATCACGAGAGCCGTGCGCCCGCGCAGCCGCTGGTCCTTGCCCGTCGGCAGGTGGAACTGGCTCTTGGGGCCGACATTGATCCACATGTTGTCGACCGACGTCATCATGTATGGGTCGCGCGTGAGCCCGAGGGCGCTCACGTAGAAGAGCGTGGCCGGGCGCTGGTCGGGGACCAGCAGGTTGACGTGCTCGAGGCCCACGATGTTGCCGAGGTCCTCGGCCGCGCGGTCATAGGTCTTGGTGATCGTGTCCATGGAAGTCTTCTCCGCTCAGTGAACCGGATCGAGCATGACGACGGGGATCAGCCGGTCGCCCGCCTTCTCCTGGTATTCGGCGTAGGGCGCGAAGAAGCCGACGGCCTGCTTCCACAGCGCGTCGCGCTTGGCGCCGGCCGGCACGGTGCGGGCGCGGGCCTTGATCGTCTTCTCGCCAACCTGCAGCTCGACGTCGGGATGCACCAGCATGTTCTTGTACCAGCCGGGATGGTCGACCGCGCCGCCCTTGGAGGCGATCACGAAATAGCCACCGTCGGCCTCGCCGTAGAACAGCGGGAAGAGGAACTTCTCTCCCGTCTTGCGGCCCTTGGTGACCAGCAGCAGCGCGGGCACGATGCCGGAGGGGCGGCCGGGGAAGTTGAGCTTGTACATGTGCCCTTCCTTGCCGCCGCTCTTGATGTAGTTGTCGATGTGGTCGAGCATCTATTGCGGCAGGCCCGCGGGTATCTTGGCGTCGATCATGGGATGGCTCCTGTGCGATATGCCGTCTTTTACCGCCAAATGATGCGGAACCGAAGCCCGTCGAACTCATTATTCCCCCGTGTCCTATGCAAGTTCGGTGCTCCAGCCCGGCGAAACGATCAAGGCAGTCGGCCGGCTGCACTGGATCGTGTTCGTGCGCGGCTTCCTGCTGGCCCTGATCGGGGCGGCGCTCCTTCTCTATGGCTATCGCACCCAGCGCGACGCGCGCGGGGATCTCGCCAGCGTCCTGGTGATCGTGGGCGGGCTGGTTCTGCTGGTCGGGCTTGCGATGTGGCTCAATGCCTGGTTCCACCGCTGGATCACCGAGATCGCCGTCACCACGCACCGCGTGATCTACAAGACCGGCTTCATTCGCCGCCACACCGTCGAAATGAACATGGACAAGGTCGAGACGGTCGACGTCGACCAGTCGCTGATGGGGCGCCTGCTGGGTTTCGGCACGATCTGGGTGCGCGGCACCGGCCAGAGCATCGAGAGTCTGCGCCGCGTCGCCCGTCCGCTGGAGTTGCGCAACGCGATCACCGCGGGCTAACACAGTCCCTCCTCGGAGGGGCCTGATGCGCGTCGAAATCCTGTGTACCGGTGACGAGATCCTCACCGGCAAGACGATCAACACCAACTACAGTTTCATGGCGCGGCGCCTGAACGAGGTCGGGCTCGACGTGCACTGGGGCACGACGGTCGGCGACGACCGCGAGACGCTGCTCGCCGCGTTCAGGCAGGCGGGTGAACGCGCCGACGCGGTCATCGTGAACGGCGGCCTCGGGCCCACGGTCGACGATCTTTCGCAGGAACTGGCGGCGGAAGCCTGCGGTGTCGAGCTCGTGCTGAACGAGCACTGGCTGCAGCGCATGACCGAGTCCTACGCACGGCGCGGGCGGGTGATGCCGGCCAACAACAGGAAACAGGCGATGCTGCCCGCGAACGCGGAGTTCATCGACAACCCGATCGGCACGGCCTGCGGCTTCGCCGTCACCATCGGCCGCGCGCGCTTCCTGTTCACGCCGGGCGTGCCGCGCGAGATGCGGCGCATGCTCGACGAGCAGGTGATCCCGCGCCTCCTGAAATTGAGCGGCATCACCGGCGTGACGCGGCTGAAGCGCTTCCACTCCTTCGGCATCGGCGAGAGCCGTGCCGACGAGATGCTGGCCGGCATCCCGGGCCTCGCGATCGACGGCGACATCAAGCTTGGATTCCAGGCGCACTTCCCCCAGCTCGAGACCAAGCTCGCGATCCGCGGCGCCGACGAGGCCGACCTCGAGCGGCGCCTCGCGCCCGTCGAGGCCGAAGTGCGCAAGCGCCTCGGCAACTTCGTCGTGGCCGAGGACAACCAGTCGCTCGAAGGCGTGGTGCTCGATGCCCTCAAGACCGCGGGCAAGACGCTGGCGATCGGCGAGACCGTGACCGGCGGCATCGTCGCCGCCCGCATCGCGCCTCTGGCCGGTGCGGAGAGCGTGTTCAAGCTGGGCACGATCGCCAAGGAAGTTTCGGCCGAGGCGCTACGCAAGAGCAGTGGCGCGGACATCGCGCTCACCGTGGACACGAAACTCGAAGACGAAGCGGGTACGGTCACCATCGGCATCGCCGACGGCGCGCAGACGATCAAGCGCGAGGCGAAGCTGGTCGGCAATCGCGATTGGGTGCGCACCGGCGCGTGCGAGCTCGGCCTCGACTGCCTGCGCCGGCATCTGCTCGGCCTGCCGGTCGACGAGCGGATCGACTTCGAGCGGCGCTAGCCGATATCCGGCCAGCGCCTCTTCAGGGCCGCGACAAGATCGTCGATGCGGGCGACCAGCAGCCGCTCGCCCTTGAACGAGGTCGCGCGCGTCGGATCGCCGGTCGCGCCCGTCGCTTCGAACGGGCCGTCGTTGCGGAGCTTGTCCATGCGCACGCCACGCGGGTCGAGCGCCAGCATCACCGACGTCTCGCGCTCGTCGGCGTGGCCGCCGTCGTGGTTCTCGATCAGCGCCTCGGCCGCCGCGCCAAGGCCACGCATGTGCAGGACGAGGAGATCGCGCTCTTCCCTGGCGAGTTCGTCGATCGGCTTTTCCGTCGACACGCCGGTGTTGATCAACGCAATGCGGGTGACGCCGTGCGCCCTGAAGTTGCCGACGAGTTCCCGCAACAGCGTCCTGAAGGTCTCCGCCGTCAGATGCTGGCTGCCCGGAAACGAGGTGAACGCGGGGTAATACCCGAAGCCCACGACTGGGGCGGCCACCACATCGAGGCGGTCGATCACGCCCTGCCCCAGCGCGCGCGCCGTCAGCGCGTCGGTCTTGAGCGGCAAATGCGGGCCGTGGGCCTTGGACGCGGCGCCGATCGGAACCACGACCGCCGCGCCTTCGTCGAAGCGTACCTTGGCCTCAACCCAGGTGAGATCTTCCAGCCAGACGCCTTTTGACGTCACGACGGCCTACTCAAGAGGGCCAAGGCAGCTTCACGGCCTTGAGCGCGCGGCCCTGCGGGCCCATCACGATCATCTTGCGCCACTGCGCCTGCGGCGCGCTGTCGTCGAGCGCGATGCGGCCACCGATCTGGGAGACGCCGAGATCCTTCCAGAAGGCTGCGAGATCCATCGGCACCGGGTTGGCCATGTAGCGGTCGACCAGCCCTCCTACGACCTTGGTGCCGGTCGCGCTGTCGCAGGCGGCAACGTAATCCGGCAGGCGCACGTTGCGCGACGCCGCGAAGCCCGCCCACAGCGCACCGCCGAGACAGTCCTCGAGGCCCTTCTCGCCCCGGGTCTCGCGCCGGATTCCCAGATCGGCCATCAGGTAGAACAGCGCGCCGCTCCAGTAGCTTTCGCGGCCGTCGGCGTTCATCAGCCCCTTCGAGAACACGGAAGCGCCCTGGGGCATGTTGTCCATCCACTCCTTCCACACCGCTTCCTCGGTCTTCCAGCCGGCGCGGGCGCGGATGATCGGCTCGACATAGGTGGCCGCCCCTTCCATCGCCCATGTGGCGCGGCCGCGCAGGTACGGCATGCCGGTGTGGATCATCTCGTGCACAAGCACCCAGTCGTTGAACAGCCGGCGCTGGTCGACGTCGGCGCCGACCTCGACCATGACCGTGGCGCCGCCCGGTGCCTCGGTGCGGCCGAAGCCGACGCCCCGCTTGCTCGACGTCGGCACCAGAGTGAGCAGGAGGCTGGAGGTCGTGAAGCCCTGCCAATAGTTGGATTCGGCCTCGACCGTGCGCTTCACCCAGTCCGTCAGTTCGGCGCGGCCGGGCGCGGAGATGCCGTCGAGAATGGCCAGACGCAGCACGCCGTCTTTCTTCGGTTGGCCCGGGCGCAGCGATCCCGGTCCCGGAACGGCGATCTCCTGCAGGCTGTACTTCCCGATCGCGGTGTAGCCCGCCATGCTCACCGACGCATTGGCGAGCCGCCACGCATCGCCCACTTTCGGCAAACCCGTCGCGAAGGAAAGCCCCTCGGCGGTCTGGGCGTGAATGTCGATCACTGGCGCCCGGCCGATTCCCTGCGGCGACAGCAGCCAGCCCGACAGGCCCGACAGGACGCTTTCCCCGCGCAGAACCGCGCTCGAGGTGCTGTTCACGCCGCGCGCATAGTCAGCCAAGTCGTAGCGATACCTCACCTCGGCCAGCCCGTTCACCGGAGTGATCGCCCAGGCCTCGCCGTTCTCGACCAGCTTGTTGCCGGCGCCGTCACGCATATCCTGGACGTGCCGGGTGACCGCGGCGTCCTCGGCACTGAAGGCCATTGGTACGGTCGCGCGGCAGCGATAGGTGACGTCGAGCCGGGGACCTGCCGTGACCACCACGTTCGCGGTGCAATCGGGAACGGCGGCCGGTTGTGCGAAGGCCGGCAGCGAAACCGCCAGCAGAACCAGGGTCAGGCGAAGGAGCATGGGGTACGCTAGCATGTGATAGGGTGACGGCAATGGACCTTGTCGTTCACGTTCTCCGGCGTATGGGCGGTCGCGCCACCACATTGCTGCCGTTTTCGTTGTTGCTCGGAATCGTCTTCCAGAACGCCGCCTCGGCTTTCCGGCCGCTGGTTGAGCCGGGAGCCATCGTGCTGCTGACCCTGGCCCTCGCCCGCACCGACTGGGCGCGTGTGCTCATGCTCCTGCGCCGACCAATCCCCGCTCTCGTCCTGTCAATTGCGCACCTGATCCTGGTGCCGTTGATCGTCTGGCAGATCTGGCGGACGCTCGGCCTGTGGCCGGGACTGGTGGCGGCGCTCAGCCTCAGCGCCATGGCACCCGGCATCATCTCGGCCACGACGACCGCGGGCTTCCTGCGACTCGATTCGTCGCTCGCGCTCCTGCTCACCCTGTTCACGAACTTCTTCGTGCCCTTCACCTTGCCGCCGCTGGCGCTGGAGCTGCTGGGCCTCGACCTCAAGATCAGCGCGATCGACCTCAGTCTGCGACTGGCCTTCATCGTCGGCGTATCGTCCGCCGGCGCGATAGCGATCCGCCTCTGGCTAGGTGCCGAGCGCCTGCGCCAATCGAGCCAGACGCTCGACGGCCTGTCGGTGATCGTGCTGATGGCTTTCACCATTCCACTGATGGACGGCATCGTGGCGCGCGCCGAGGCCGATCCGTTGAAGCTCCTCGGATTCATCGCCGGCAGCTTCGCCGGCATGCTCGCCTGCAATGCCGTGCTGGCGCTGGCCGCCCTGCCGTTTCTCGATCTCCGCATGGCGCTCACCGCAGGCTACTGCTCGGGCGGTCGCCACAACGCGCTTCTGATGGCCGTGCTGCCGGCCACCGCCGATCCGGACATTTTCCTGTTCATCGCCGCGGTGCAGATTCCGCTCTACGTGCTGCCCGCTTTGCTGCAGCCGCTCTATCGCCGCCTGTTAGGCGTTGCGCCGGGCGATTGACTTGCCGGCGATGTAACCGAAGGTAAGACACGGGCCGATGGTCGTGCCCGCGCCCACGGCCTTGGTGCCGATGGGATGGGCCATGGCGATGCCCGCACAGTAAAGCCCGCCGATCACGCTCTTGTCCGGCCGCAGCACTTCGCAGCGCGCGTTGGTGCGGGCGCCGCCCTTGGTGCCGAGGCTGGCGTAGAGGAACGGGGCAGCGAAGAACGGCCCCTGCTCCACCGTGCCGAGCGCGGTATCCTTGGTGTAGTAGCGCTCCCACGCCGTCTCGCCGCGATGGAAGTCGCGATCGACGCCTTCCTTCGACCAGCCGTTGAAGCGCTCGACGGTCGCGCGCAGCTTCTCCGGATCTAGGCCGATCTTCGTGGCCAGCGCCTCCGGAGTCGGCGCGCTCCGTACATAGGTCGGGTCCTTCGCCGCGTAGTGCATGCCCAGCGTGTGCTTGTAGCGACTGTCGAAGATTCGCCACACCGGCAGGTGCTTCGGCTTGCCGTCCGGTCCGCGCTCGTCGAGTGCCGAGCCCAGCGACGCGCTGCCTTCGCTCACGAAGCGCTCGCCGTGACGGTTCACGAGGATGCAGTGCGGCGTGTAGGTCTCGTAGAGCGGCTGCGCGTGGCGATGGCCCTCGTAGCCGGTGAACGTCACCGGCGCAATGTTGGCCTGGTCCATGTGATCGAGTTCGGCGCCCGCTTCCGCCGCCATGCGCTGACCGTCGCCGGTATTGCTGCGCGGCGCGCCGATCAGCTCCATGCCGGGGAAATGCTTCGGCATGTAGTCCGGCGCCCAGTCGAAACCGCCGGTCGCGAGGATCACGCCCTTGCGCGCGCGTAGCGTCTCCGGCTTGCCGTCGATCACCGCCTCGACACCGGCAACGCTGCCGGACTCCACGATGAGATGCTTCACGTCGGCCTTCACCCGGATCTCGCATCCATGGTCGAGGCAACCGCGCACGAGGCCCACGATCAAGCCGTTGCCCAGTCCGACCTTGCCCGCGATGAAGCGCCAGGCGAGCGATGGGCCCATGCGCACGAGACTGCGCCACGGATCCTTGAGGATGCCGCTCACCATCTCCTTGTAGGTGAAGTACTGCGGCTTCACCGACGGGCGTACCTTGTTCCACCAGCGGCCGAGCTTGTATCGGCTGATCAACGTCGGCGAGACCATCCGGCCGAACAGCCTTCCACCGGGCTGCTCCACGTAGAAATCGGGATGATTCACCAGCTCGAACACGAGTGGTGTCTTGTCCTCCAGGAAGCGCAGCATCGGCGCCGATTCCCGGGCAAGCGCCTGCCACAGCTCGTCCTCGTCCTTCGCCCAGCCCGGCGGCGCGGTGGCCCGCAGGTAGGTGAGTGTCTCCTCTGCCGAATCCTCGATCCCGGCGGCCTGCATATGATGATTGGCTGGCACCCACGTGCCGGCGGAAGACATTGCCGTGGTGCCACCCAGAACGGCCGACTTCTCCAGCACCAGCACCTTTGCGCCATCGACGGACGCGGCCAGCGCGGCGGCGAGCCCCGCGCCGCCCGAGCCAACGACGATCACGTCGAAGGTCGTGTCAGGCATTGCGCGCCCACAGGCGGTTCCACAGCGGCGCAATCAGTCCCGCGATGCCTTCCATGCTGAAACGCATCAGCACGATCACGATTGCCGCGAAGAAGGCCAGATTCCATTCGCCGTAGGACGCAAGATAGGTGAGCACGATGTTCACCGGTGCGGCGCCTACGATAGGGCCGATGAAGGAGCCGAAGCCGCCGATCACGACCATGACCACGATTTTGGCCATCTCGCTGAAGTCGAGCATCTGCGGCGTGAGCGTCACGATGTAATGGCCATAGACGCCACCCGCGAGGCCCGCGATCGCACTCGAGATCGAGAACACGATGACCTTCACCCGGGTCGTGTCGATGCCCAGGCTCTTGGCCCGCAGCTCATCGTCCTTGATGGCGCGCATGAAATAGCCGATCGGCGAATCGATCAGCGCGCGCAGGCCGAGCAGCACCACGACCGTGAGGCCGAGGAACGTGAAATAGTACGGCGTCGGATTGAGCGTGCCGTAAAGGGACTTCACGCTAAGGCCGAGCTCGCCGCGGGTGAACGCGTAGTCGGCTGTAAGGTAGACATGCACCGTCTCGGCGAAGGCCCAGGTGGCGATCGCGAGATAGATCGTGCGCATGCGCAGCACCAGCCGTCCCAGCCCATAGCCCATCGCGCCCGCCAGCACGGCGCCCGCCGGAATGCCGATCCAGGCCGAGACGCCCCAGTGATAGCCGAGCAAACCCGACGTATAGGCCCCGACCGCGGCGAAGGCGTGATGGGCCAGCGAGAACTGGCCGGTGTACCCCGCGAGCAGGTTCCAGCTTGCAGCAAGAATGACGTAGTAAAAGGAGATCGTGACCACGTGGACGACGTAGTTGCTGCCGACCAGTGGCACGAACAGCAGCAGCACCGCGGCCACAAGGATAGCGATCGCGGAACGGCGGAAGGTGGGAGAAGACAGCGCGATCATCCCAGCAGACACTCCTGCACAAGCGCATGGACCCGCGCTTCGCCGAACTCCGACACGGGACCGGCCGCCTTTACCTTGCCGAGGTTCATCATCACGACGTCCTCGGTGTGGCGCAGCGCATCGGCCACGTTTTGGTCGACCAGCAGGATGGCCGTCGCTGTCGATTTCCGCACCGTCTGCAGCAGTTCGTAGACCTGGTCGGCGAGATTGGGTGCGAGCCCGACGGTCGGCTCGTCGACCAGCATCAGCCGCGGCTCGGTGATCATCTCGCGCGCGACGGAGAGCATGCGCCCCTGTCCGCCGCTCAGCGAACCTGCCTTGTCGCGGCGCTTGCCAGCCAAAGCCGGGAAGGTGTCGTAGATGCGCTCGAAGCGGTTCTTCAGCCGCGCCTTGTCGTGGCGGATCGTCCAGCCGCCGACGTTCAGGTTCTCCTCGATCGTGAGGTGCGGGAAGGTGTTGAGCTCCTGCGGAACGTAGCTCACGCCCAGACGCTTGATCTCATGCGGCGGCAGGCCGCCGATCGACTGGCCGCCGAGCGTGATCGCTCCACGATGCACCATCAGCAGGCCGAACACGCTCTTGAGCAGGGTCGACTTGCCCGCGCCGTTCGGCCCGATCACCAACACGAAGCCGCCCGGCGGCACCGTGAGCGACATGCCCTGAAGAATGTCGACACCGGGCTGGTAGGCCGCATGGATGTCGTCGACCGTGAGAAGAACTTCGCCGCTCATTCGAGCGCCTTGCCGAGATAGCCCGCGATCACTTCCGGCAGGCGCGCCACCTCATCGAGCGTGCCGTGAGCCGCGACCTTGCCTTCCATCATGACGGTCACCTTGGGGCAGAGGCGGCGCACGATCGTCATCTCGTGGCTCACGATCAGGAAGGTGGCGCCGTGGCGCTTGTTGACGTCGAGGATCATGTCGATGATCGCGTCCTTGATCACCGGATTGATGCCGGAGAACGGCTCGTCAAGCACGTAGCACGAGCCCGGCACCATGAAGCCGCAGCCCATTTGCAAGAGTGCCCGCTGGCCGCCGGACAGCTTCTTGGCCTGCGTGTCGGCGAGTGGCCTGAGCTTGGTAAGATCGAGCATGCGCTCGATCTGCGCTTCGCCATCGCTGCCATCTTCAGGGCGACGCGCCAGGAAAGCAGTCCGCAGGTTCTCCGCGACCGTGAGGCTGCCGAACAGGCGCGTCACCTGGAACGAGCGCACGAGGCCGCGGCGTGCAATCTCGTGCATGGCGCAGCCGGTGAGACTCTGGCCCGCGAGCTTCACTTCGCCCGAATCGGCCTCGTAAACGCCGGTCACGAGATTGACCAGCGTGGTCTTGCCGGCGCCGTTGGGACCGATCAGGCCGCGGATCTCGCCCTGCTCGACGGCCAGCGAGACGTCGTTCGCTGCCTGCAAGCCATTGAAGCGCTTGTTCAGTCCGATTGCCTCGAGCGCCGCGGCCATCGCTCAGGCCTCGCGCCCGCGTTCGCCGAACAGGCCGGTCGGACGCAGCACCAGGATCACGATCACCAGGATGAAGCCGTAGATGTTCTGGTAGGCCGAATCGACGAAGGCGGCGCCGAACGACTCCATGAGTCCCAGCAGCACGCCCGCGATCAAGGCACCCGGGATAGAGCCCAGGCCGCCGATCACGACAATCTCGAAGCCCTTCACCGTGGTGATCATCCCGTTGGTGGGGAAGACCAGGAACACCGGCGCCAGAAGTGCGCCCGCGAGGCCCGCGAGCGCCACGCCGATGCCGAAGGCGACACGGTCGACCGACAACACGTCGATTCCGGCGGTCTGTACGCCGACGCGGCTCTGCGAGGCGGCGCGCAGGGCGAGCCCGTACCAGGTGTAGCGCAGCACGGCCCAGAAGATGGCGAGCGCCGCGAGAGCAAAAAGGAAGGCCGCCACGCGCGCACCGGCGAGCGGCATCGGTCCCACCATCACGATCGGCAGATTGGAGCCCGGCGTGAACTGGTTGGGACCGGCAAGGCCGGTGGCGATGCTGCGTAGGAAAAGAAGAAGCGCCAGGGTGACGACCGTCGCGTAGTCGTCCCGCAACTCCGGCGGCTTCTTGAAGATCGGCTTGATCAGCCCCCACTGCACGACCAGGCCCAGCACGAAGACGCCGGCCGTCGAGATCAGGATCGCCAGCCACCAGAGCTCGGGGCCGAGCGCCCACGCCACCAGCATGTACTGCAGGTAGCTGCCGACCATGTAGAACTCGCCCATGGCCCAATTGACCATGCGCATGATCGAATAGATGAACGTGATGCCGAGAGCCATGAGGGCGTAAAGCACGCCGATCATGACTCCCGAGATCGCGGTTTGAATGACGAGTTCGGTCGAAAACATCAATTCATGTCATCCTGAGCGAAGCGAAGGATTCCTCGCCTGCGGCTCACGATGACACCTTCGGCGTCACTTCTTGGAATACGCGACGACGACGTCCGCTTCCTTCCAGTCCTGCATCGGCTTGGTGTACTGCATGATCAGGACCGGTGGCACCCAGTTGTGCCAGTAAACGCCATCGGCGCGCGGGAAGGTCACCGGCGCATCGGGCCAGCTCTTGAACGTGCCGGTCTCCAGCGCCTTGATCAGGGCCTTCGGATCGGCGCTGCCGGCAGCCTTCAGGCCATCGGCGATGATCATGATTGCACCGTAGCCATTCAGGGCGCCGTACACGGGATCTTCCTTGTACTTCTCCTTGTAGGTCGCGGCGAAGGTCTTGCCGATGTCGCTGAGCGGCGCCTTGGGAGAGTAGTAGGCGATGAAGTAGATGCCGTCGCCGTTCTTGGCATGGAGCTGCCAGTACTGCGGCCGCGTCGGCGCATCGTAGGAGATCAGCATCGGCGTGGCCGGCAGCAGGCCGACGGTCGTGGCCTGGTCCATGATCAGGTCGACCGGCGTGCCGACGGCGATGTTCAGCACCAGGTCGGGCTTGAACGCCTTGACCTGGAGAAGCTGCGCGGAGAAGTCGGTCGCCTTGTTGTCGAAGGTGATCTTCTGGATCTCGATGCCGAAGTTGCCCGACTTGTTCTGGGCGATGGTCTCGTCGGTGAGGCCGATGCCGTAGTCGGTCGTCTCCGCGAGAATCGAGACCTTCTTGAAGCCCTTCTTCTTGATGAACTCCATCCAGGCCGCGACGCGCACCGGATCGACCGCATGCGTGCGGAACGCGATGTCATAGTGCTTCGCGGTGATGTCCGAGGCGGAGGCCTGCACGGCGAGCGTGGGAACGCCCATTTCCTTGGCGACTTCGTTGATGCCGATGGCCACCGAGCTGTGGAACATGCCGGTAACCGCGACGACCTTGTCCTCGCTGACGAGGCGGCGGTAGTTGGCGACGCCCATCTGCGGCGTGCTCTGCGAGTCGGTGACGAAGAGCTTGAGCTTCTTGCCCAGTACGCCGCCTGCGGCATTGACCGTGTCGATGCCGATCTCGGCACCGCGGCGGATCAGCTGGCCGCCGGCCGCATCGCCCGGCGCCGACAGCGGAATGTCGAGGCCGATACCGATATCCTGTGCCTGCGCGGCAACGCTCGCGGCCACGAGTCCCGCGGCCAGCAAAATCCCGAATTTACGCATCCTTGCCCCCCAATGTTTTGCGCTAGGCCCGACTATTACAGCAATTTTGATGCCCAGCCAGACGCCCGTCAGCCCAGCCCCCTGCGAAAGTCGCTCAACAGGTCCAGCACGTCGAATACCGGCACGCCGAGCGCCCCTTCCAGCGCCTTCTTGTAGGGCGGCAGGTTGGTGCATTCGAGTACGATGGCATCGACGTCGGGATGGTCCCGCAGCAGCACACGCCCCGCTCCGATCACCTCATTCTCCACGGCATCGCGGTCGAGCGTGGTACCGTTGCGCAGAAACGTCGCAGCGAACGACCCGTTCGACGGCAGCCCGGCAACAGGCGTGTCGGTGGGCGCCCCCACGGCCGCGAAATGTGCCGGCGTGAGGTTCTCGGCCGACGCGGTGATCACACCCACCTTCTTTCCTTTCAGCGTCTTGATCAGCAGCAATGCCGATGTCGCCACCGGCACTGGCGAGAGCTGTTCCAGCTCCTTCTGATAGAGCGCCAGGAAGCCGCAACTCGTCGAAAGCCCAACAGCACCCTCCGCGGCGAGTGCATCGGCATTCGACTTGAGCGCCGCCAGTACCCGCGGCTTGTCCGGGTGCGCCGCGACCGCGTCCGCCGAGCCGATGCCCTGCATGGTGCGGAAGATCACCGGAAAGCCGAACGATGCCGGATTGCCGATATCGCCCTCGATCCGCGGGAAACGCGTATCGAGCATCAGGATGCCGAGGGGTTTCACTTCGGGGGGTCGGGCCACGCCTTCTGCGGCCCGCGCGCCTGCTCGAACCAGCGCGAAAGGCGCATGACGCCGAGATCGTCGAAGCGATGCCCGGCGATCTGCAGGCCGATCGGCTTGCCCTCTTTCGTGTAGCCACAGTTGATCGACGACGCCGGCTGTTCGCTCATGTTGTACGGCATGGTGAAGCCGATGTGGTCCATCGCCCGCTCGACGCTGTTGCTCGGCATCTCCCATTCCGCCGGATAGGTCGGCACTGGCGAGGTCGGCGACAGCACATAGTCGAATGGCTGGATCGCCTTCACTGCGGCGGCGCGGATCGCCATGGTGTTGTTGACGCCCTTGATGACGTCGCGGGCGGAGAGATCGGCGCCGCCCATGCACCATTTGGCAATGAACGGCAGCACCCTCGCCTGCTTCTCGGGACTGAGGGCCGCGAAATCGTTCCAGCTGCGCGCACGCCAGAAAACGTCCTGCAGATGCAGCATCTCAGGCGTCATGAAGGCCGGCATCGGCGTCACGACCGCGCCGGCATCGGCAAACTTCTTCGCCGCGGCCTCGATCGCGGCTTTCGTCTCCGCCTCAACGGGCATGCCGCAGCCCGCGTCGAGATGCAGACCGATCTTCAGGCCTTTCGGATCGAGAGGACCCGCCATCCAGTCAATGTCGGCGGGCGGCAGGTTCATGTGATCGCGCCAGTCGGTCTTGGAGAGCTCGATCATCAACAACGCCGAGTCGTTCACGGTGCGCGTCATCGGCCCGACGACGCGTCCCAGGAACGGCGGATCGACAGGCACGCGACCGTTACTCGGTTTCAAGGTGAAGATGCCGTTCCATGCCGCGGGCAACCGCACCGATCCACCGATGTCGGTGCCGAGATGCAGAGGGCCGTAGCCCGCGGCGCCGGCCGCGCCCGCGCCCGCGCTCGAGCCGCCGGGATTCCAGGCGAGATTCCAGGGATTGCGCGTCAGCGGATGGAAGGAGCTTCGGCCCGAGGACAACATGCCGTAGTCGGGCATGGTGGTCTTGGCGAGGATGATCGCGCCCGCCTCGCGCACGCGCGCAGCGGCTGGCGCATCGGCTGGCGCCGGCACGAGATCGTTCGCGGCGGTGCCGATCGGCATGGGCACGCCCTTGGTCGCGATGTTCTCCTTGATGGTGATCGGCACACCGTCGAGAGCGCCGGACGGTTTGCCCGCCACCCAGCGCTTCTCGGATTCCTTGGCGGATTTGCGTGCATTGCCGAAGTCCGGTGCGTACAGCGCCTTGAGCTTGGGCTCCCACGCTTCGATGCGGGAGATGACGCCGTCGACGGCTTCGACGGGGGAAAGTTTCCTGCTCTTGAAGGCCGCCAACATCTCGGTCGCGGTCATGTCGTGAATGGCTGTCATGAGCCCAAACTACCTTCTCTTTTTGCCGCGAGCCACCGGTCGAGATCGGCTTCGTTCGACAGGCGCACCGGTGCCTCGTCGTCGCCGGGAAACTGGAAGCGGTCGCGATGGTGGGCGAACACGTCCGGCGCGATGTGGGCGCGCTGCTTCGTGCGCGCATTGTCGGCGATCCGCTCCTCGATGACGGCCAGCGGCGTGTCGACGAACAGCAGGGTGAACGGCACGCCGACCGCCCTTGCGAGCGCCCGGAAGCGATCGCGCAGGAAGCGGTGCGAGAAGGTGTCGTCGACCACGACACCGCGGCCGTTGGCGAGCGCCGCGCGCGCGCTACCGGCCGCCATCAGGCTGGTCTTCTCCCACTCCTGATCGGCGATCACCTTGCCGCCATCGAAGCCACGCTGGACGTTGATCGCGTCGTAGGAGACCAGCTCGGCACCGAGTGCCGCGGCAACCTTGCGCGCGACTGTCGACTTGCCGGAAAAGGCGAGGCCGCAGGTGGCGATCAGTTCGCGACTCATGGCCCGATCTCCGGCGGCGGTACGTTCATGCGCTCGACGATGAACTTGGTCAGAATCGGCGCCACGAACAGGACGATGATCATCCGCACGGTCTGCATCGCCATCACGAACGACACATCGACATCGCTCGAGGCCGCGATGATGGCGATCGAATCGGAGCCGCCCGGGCTGGTCGCGAGATAGGCGGTGAGCGGGTCGACCTTGGCGACCACCACCAGCATCGCCGCCACGCCGCCGCACAGCGAGATCATGATGAAGATGCAGAGGAGGATGCGCGGCAGGGCCTTCGCCGCGTGGATCAACAACGGCCGCGTGAAGCGCAGGCCGATGTTCCAGCCGACCATCGTATAGCAGCCCGCCAGCATCCAGGGCGGCTGCTCGATCTGCATCAGACCGAAGTGGCTCAATACCGCGCCGATCACCAGCGGCACCAGGAAGGCGCCGGCCGGAATGTTGAGCCGGCGCGCAATCAGCGGACCCACGATCGCCAGCGCCGCCGTCTCGACGAACGGCAACCAGGCGATCGGCGGGAACCACACGATTTCGGTGGCTCGATGTGCGGGTGTGACGTCGAAGAGGCGCGCAACGGCGGCCGCGACCGCTGCCACCATCAGCACCCGCAGGTATTGCATGATCGCGACCAGGCGCGGATCGGCGCCATAGGCCTCGGCCATCAGGGTCATCACCGAGGCGGCGCCCGGGCTGGTGCCCCACAGCGCCGTCGTGCCGGGCAGCATCTGAAGCCGTGTCATGATCCAGCCCACGAGGGTGCTCACCGCGACGACCGACAGCACGCCTACCGAGAACAGCACCCAGTGGCTCACCACGTCGCCCACGATGGAGATGGGCACCATCTTGGCGATCATGCTGCCCACCATCCCCTGTGCGAACACGAAGGGAGCGAGCGGCAGCTTGACCCGTGCACCCGCGGTGGCGATTGCCATCGACGCGAGCAACGGGCCCAGCAGAAGCGCAGCCGGTGCGTGGACATGGGTCAGCAATGCGGCCGCCGCGAGCGACGCGGTGATCAGCAATGCCCACTGAACGGCGGACGGCAGCGAACCCAGGGTCATTTGTTGGTCATGATCCGACGCGCGAAGGAAGCTTACTGCACGAACTCTTCGGCCTCGCCGTTCATCTTCTTCAAGGTATCGATCAGCTCGGCCGCGGCTGCCGCGAGACGTGCATCATCCGTGCCACGCAGCACCAACGAGACGCTCACCTTGCCATTGCGGAACCCCGGATAGCTGCCGATGTCGAGATCGTCGAAACGCTTCTGCAGCGCGCCCAGCGGCTCGGCGATGATGCCCTCCGGCAGGTTCGTGCGCACCGTGCGCGAGATGACGGGCGCGCCGCCGACTAGGCGATGCTTCATCGATTCGAACATGGCCTGCATGATCTTGGGAATGCCCGCGAAGGTGAACACGTTCTCCATCTGGAAACCGGGCGCGATCGACACCGGATTGTCGACCAGCACGCCGCCGTGCGGGATGCGCGCCATGCGCCGGCGCGCGGGCGTGAACAGCGCCGGATCGCCATAGTGCCTGGTCATGCGCGCCACCGCTTCGGGATGCTCGGAGATATCGACGCCGAAGGCCTTGGCGATGCAGTCCGCCGTGATGTCGTCGTGCGTCGGGCCGATACCGCCGGTCGTGAACACATAGTCGAACTTCCGGCGGACCTCGTTCACGGTGTCGACGACCGTCTGCTCGACGTCGGGGATCACCCGGCACTCCCGCAGCTGCACGCCCAGCTTGTTCAGTTCGAGCGCAAGGAAGTTGAGGTTGGCGTCCTTGGTCCGGCCGCTCAGGATTTCGTTGCCGATGATCAACAGGCAGGCGGTGACGTTCTTCGCAGACTCGGCCATCGGGCAGTTTTCCTTGGGTTTTCAGGACATTAGCGGACCCGCGCCCTGGGTCCAAGGTACGGTGGCGGTCTTGTTACCGCCGAAATCGCATGCCAAATAGACCTTTATGAGCAGCGCTCCCGACACCGAGGACGACAGCGTCGACTATTGGCGGCGCGACGAGCGGACCATCAAGCTTCACGGCCCCGAAGGCTTCGAGGGCATGCGCAAGGCCGGCCGCCTGGCCGCCGAGACGCTCGACTTCATCACGCCGCATGTGCAGCCCGGCGTGACGACGGGCGAACTCGACCGGCTCTGCCACGAGTTCATCCTCGATCACGGGGCAATCTCGGCACCCTTGGGCTACCGCGGCTTTCCGAAGTCGATCTGCACCTCGATCAACCATGTCGTCTGCCATGGCATCCCCGGCGAGAAGCGCTTGCAGGACGGGGACATCGTGAACATCGACGTCACCCCCATCCTCGACGGCTGGTACGGCGACTCCAGCCGCATGTATTTCGCAGGCAATGTCGGCGTCAAAGCCCGGCGCCTTTGCGACGTGACCTACGAGGCGATGATGCGCGGCATCGCCGCCGCCAAGCCGGGCGGTCATGTCGGCGACATCGGCCATGCCATCCAGACCTATGTCGAAAGCCAGCGCTTCTCCGTCGTGCGCGATTTCTCGGGCCACGGCCTCGGCCGCATCTTCCACGACGCGCCGAACATCCTGCACTACGGCCGACCCGGCACCGGGCCGGTACTGAAGCCCGGCATGTTCTTCACCGTCGAGCCGATGGTGAACGTCGGCACCTGGCAGGTGAAGATCCTGAGTGACGGCTGGACGGCGGTGACACGCGACAAGCAGCTTTCGGCGCAGTTCGAGCATTCGGTCGGCATCACCGAGACCGGCGTGGAGTTCTTCACCCTCTCGCCCAAGGAACTCGCCAAGCCGCCCTACAATCTCGGCCAGACCAAGGCCGCCTGACCCTCAGGCTTCCTCGGCGGTGAGCGTGAGCTTCTGGATGCCGGGTGTCGCCTCCGGCGACAGCACGATCGTGCCCTTCAAGCGTCCCTTCTCGCACGCCAGGGTGAAGCGGCCCGCCAGTATGTGAGTCGGTTCGATCGACTCGAGACGGCCCTCGCCCAGCTTCGCTTTCAAGGCGCCCAGCTCGACGTTGCGAAAGCGCGCTGGCGTATCGAGCAGGAAGTTCACGGCCAAGACCTCCTCTGCAACTTCGATGCGCCCGGCCGCGTAGGCGGCCACAATCGCGTCGACGGCGCGCGTGAGCGCGGCCGACGGCGCCGCGACGGCGCGTGCGGGCGCTGCGTCCACGAGCATCTCGGCGACGCGCCACGCAATCCGCGACATGTGGGCATACGTGCGATTGCCGAACGCGAACACGCCCCAGCCCCGTTCCGGCAGCATCAACACATGCGACCCATATCCCGGCAATCCGCCGGAATGATGCAGGACGCGTCCGAGCTTGGGATCGAGCGAGTTCTGCAGGCCATCGCCGTAGCCGGTCGGCGTCTGCGGCCGGCCATCGATCCCGTACGGCGGCGCGCTCCAGAGGGCCAACTCGCGCACGCTGGCGCGGCGCACCGGCCCGGTTTCGGGATCGTCGCGCGCAGGCCAGGCGCTCAGCAGGAACGAAACGTAGCTCGCATAGTCCGGCACTGTCGTCGCGAGGCCACCCATCGCGCCCACTTCGCCGTCGGGCTCGATCCGCTCGCGCGACCATTGGCCGTCGTCGTTGCGATAGGGATGCGCATAGTCCTCCTTCATCGCCGCAATCGCATCGAACGTCGTGCGCGCCATGCCGAGCGGCTCGAGGATCGTGCGGCGGATGTAGGACTGGTATGGCTCGCCGCTCACATTGGTGATCACGCGGCCGGCGATCCCATAGCCCAGGTTGCTGTACTCGAAGGCGAGGCCCGGCGGCCGTGCGAACAGTGTGCCCGTCGCCATGATCGTGTCGAAATCGGCCGGCGTCATGCCCAGCACCCGATCGCCCCAGGGATCGTCGGTGACGAAGCCCGCGGTGTGGGTCAGCAGATGGCGCACCGTGACCGGCGGACTGTCCGCGGTCGCTGGCCGAACCGCGGCGAACTGCGGCACGTACTCGCTCACCGGCGCATCGAGCGCGAGGTGGCCCTTGTCGCGAAGGGACAGGATGGCGAGCGCCGTCATATTCTTGGTCATCGAGGCGATGCGGAAGGCCGTCGCCTCTGCGACCGGACGCGACGCCTCGATATCGGCGAGGCCGATCGTCGTGACATGCACGAGCCTGCCGTCCTGGACGATCCCGGCGGCCATGCCGGGGATGTTCTGTTCCTGCGCATAAGCCGCGTAGGCGGCATCGACATCGGTGAAATTCATGGCCGCAACCTAAAGCATAAGACGTCTCGGCTTAAACATGGTCCTGCCCCGTTTCTGCCCCGGTTGCATGGAAACGTTGCTGCATGGGGAGAGCACGAAAAGCGACGATCGAGGCGGCTACGACCGATACGAGCGCGAGC
This sequence comes from Enhydrobacter aerosaccus, assembly GCA_903915535.1. Taxonomy (GTDB): domain Bacteria; phylum Pseudomonadota; class Alphaproteobacteria; order Reyranellales; family Reyranellaceae; genus Reyranella; species Reyranella aerosaccus_C. The sequence continues at coordinate 1,935 of CAIWTJ010000167.1, read as the reverse complement.
GACGGCGCACTCCTCGCCTTTCTAGCCGCCGGCCTTCGCCTTCAATCTACCGACAGGCTGTGGCGCGTGAGCGGCAATACCCTGCCCCACCGAGCCTTGCTGCGGGACGCGGGCGGCACCTGGAACCGGCTCGACCAATGCTGGGAGTTCGCGGGCGACGATCCGACGGCGCGTCTCACCGCGGCGCTCGAAGCGGTTCCCGTCACTGCCGGGCACAACAGCGGCTTCGCCGAGCCCAAGCCGCATTATCATGGCCACCGCGCGCGCCTGCGCGAACGCGTGCTGAAGGCGGGTATCGAGTCCCTACCCGACTACGAGTTGCTGGAGTTGATGCTGTTCTATGCCATCGAGCGGATCGACACCAAGCCGCTCGCCAAGCGGCTGCTCGAACGCTTCGGTACCCTGGGCGACATCTTTGCCGCCGAGACCGAGCAGCTGAAGGAATTCGAGATCGACCAGCGCACGCTCGTCCTGTTCAGGGCGATGCGCGAGAGCGGCCGGCGGCTGGCCGAGCGCAAGGTAAAGGACATGCCCGTTCTCACCAACTGGCAGCAGCTCATCGACTATTGCCACGCCGCCCTTGCGCACGAGAAGACCGAGCAGTTCCGCATCCTCTTCCTCGACCGCAAGAACGTTCTGATCGGCGACGAGGTCCAGCAGCGCGGCACCATCGACCACACGCCCGTCTATCCGCGCGAGGTGGTGAAGCGCGCGCTGGCGCTGAATGCCGCGGCCCTGATCCTGGTGCACAACCATCCCACTCGCACTTGTTCGGCACCGGCAGATCACGCTCAAGCCCTTTAAAACACGTTGATTTTCTTGCTTTTCGTTGAGGATGGTTTTAGTCTCATTCGCGCCGTCTGATGGTCATACCGTCCCCTATTACATCTCACATACCGTCCCCAATGTTCGCACTCCTGGCAGCTTGCAATGCGTAGCCTTACCGATGGCGTCATACGCCACGCGCTCAAGCGCGTGGAAAAATCGCGCCGACAAGAAATGCTCACAGATGGCGAAGGCCGCGGCACCGGTCGCCTAGCCCTGATCGTCAAGCCGATGCCCAGCCGCGTCACCGCCGAATGGATGGCGCAGCAATGGCGCGACGGTAAGCGCACGAAATCCAAGATCGGATCCTATCCGCCAGTGTCGCTTTCCGAGGCGCGGGAGATTTTCAAGCGCGACTATGCGGAGATCATTCTCAAAGGCAGCAGCATCAAGGTCGCCCGGGACAGCCGACCCGGTACGGTCGCGGATCTGTTCGACGCCTACGTACAGCATCTCAAGAGCGTCGATAAATCTTCGTGGCCAGATGCAGACGCCAATTTGCAGAAGGCGGCCGACACACTTGGGCGCAACCGCCTAGCACATGCAATTATCCCAGACGATGTGATTGGCGTGCTTCGTCCGATCTATGAACGCGGCAAGCGCGCCATGGCCGATCACGTTCGCAGCTACATCCGCTCCGCTTATTCCTGGGGCATCAAGTCAGAACACGATTACCGAAGTGCATCACCGCGACGTTTCAATTTGCTTACCAACCCTGCCGCCAGCATCCCCACCGAGCCAAAGATCGCAGGCACCCGCTGGTTAAACGAGCAAGAATTTGTCACGCTCTATCGGTGGCTGGAATACCCCGATGTGCCGGTACACCCGCCGTACACGCGAGCAGTTCGCATCTTGATGCTCACCGGCCAACGGGTCGAAGAGATCGCGAGCCTACATACCGACCAGTGGGACGCCGAGGAGCGCATCTTCGACTGGTCGAAGACAAAGAACGGCAAGCCTCATGCGATTCCTGTAAGCGCCGGAGACAAAATCCCTCACTGAAGCGGCCGGAAAGTCTGGTTGCGCCGGAGCAAAAATACCTCGGCAGATAGCTCTTTGCACGGCGTGCAGAGGGCGGGGGGATGAAGGGCGTGGAACTTTACAGGCAGG
>CAIWTJ010000166.1 GCA_903915535.1 Enhydrobacter aerosaccus | reverse complement strand
GTCGCCGCGCACGGTGCAGCAGATGCAGCCGTTGTTCATCTCGAACACTTCCTCGTCGGCGTTGACCACGAGGTCGTTGTCGACGCCCAGCTCGCCGAACTCGTTCACGATCACGGCGTACTTCTTGCCGTGCTGCTCGCTTAGAATCCGGTTGAGCAACGTGGTCTTTCCGGCGCCGAGATAGCCGGTCAGAACGGTCACGGGCACTTGCGCTTGAGCCATGCGAAAACCCCTAAAATTGGCCCCTGAGATAGGGTGGGCCGGGCCTTTAGTCCAGCGCACCCTGTCGTGATAAAAGGCGCCATGATCCAAAGGCGCCTTTTCCTCGGTTCCGCTGCCGCGCTCCTTGCGGCCCGTAATTCCCTGGCCCAATCCACTGCGGGGGCCGCCTGGCCCACCAAGCCGCTGCGCATCGTCGTGGGCTTCTCGGCGGGCTCCACGCCCGACCTGATCGCCCGTACGCTCGCCGAGCCGCTGACCAAGCTGCTGGGACAGCCCGTGGTGGTCGAGAACAAGCCCGGTGCGTCAGGAAATATCGCCGCCGACATCGTGGCCAAGGCCAGGGACGATCACACGATGGGCGTGATGATCAACGTCAACCTCACCATCGCCAAGCTGCTCAATCCCGCGCTCGCTTTCGATCCGCGCAAGGACCTCTCGCCGGTCTGCCTCGTGGGCACCGGCCCGCTGGTGATCGCGCTCGGACCCAAGTGGAAGGACAAGGCATCGATCGACGCGCTGAAGGCGGCGGCGGGCAAGCTGAACTACGGCTCGGTCGGCGTGGGCTCGATGGGCCATCTCGGCATGGAGATTTTGAGTGCGCGGCTCGGCACGACGCCGACGCACGTGCCGTATCCCGGCAATCCGCAGGTGATCCAGGCGCTCGCCGCCGACGAGATCGACGTCGGCCTCGTGCCCGCGGGACTTGCCATGCAGCAGATCGCGTCCGGCCGCATCGTGGCGCTGGCCGTCGCCTCGAGCCATCGCAGCGAGCTCGCGCCCGGCGTGCCGTCGCTCGCGGATCTCGGTATCAAGGATCTCGACATCGAGATCTGGACCGGCGTGGCCGTCCCCGCCTCGATGCCGGAGGCCAACCGCAAGACTCTCGAAAAGCATGTACTCGACATCGTGCGCACGCCTGAGGTCGCCAAGCAGATCGTGACGCAAGGCTGGGACGTCGCCGCCCTGCCGGGCGACGCCTTCGCCAGGCGTCTCGAGAGCGAGACCGCGATGCTGGCCGCGATCGTCGAGAAGCAAAACATCCGCGTGAACTGACGTGGCCCAGTCGGCCGAAATCTCCGCCGAGACTTACGACGTCGCGGTGGTGGGGGGCGGCAGCGCCGGTGTCGCCGCGGCGATCGCGGCCGCGCGCAGCGGCGCCCGCACGGTCCTGATCGAACGCGCGGGCTGTCTCGGCGGCGCCTCGACGATGCGCGGTGTGATCACCTATTGCGGGCTCTACACGCTGGGCGAGGCGCCGCGTCAGGCCGTCCGGGGCATTGCGGAGGAGGTGCTGGAAGGGCTGCGCGCGCTGGGCGCCGTCACCGGTCCGCAGCGCCATCGCGGCGTCTTCGTGGTCTTCGATCCCGAGGGCGTGAAGCGCGTCCTCGACCGGCTCTGCCAGGAAGCGGGTGTCGAAGTTTTGCTGCACGCCTTCGTCACCGGCGCGACACGTCGAGCCGATCGCGTGACGGAGATAGCGTTCCACGACCATGGCGGCCGCCACTCGATCGTGGCCAAGGCTTTCGTCGATGCCAGTGGAGAGGGCGATCTCGCGGCTCTCGCGGGTGCCGCGACGCGCTACGGAAACGACGGCGCCGTCAATCTCGGCACCCTGGGCACGCGCTTCGGCGGCATTCCCCGCGACGTCACGATCACGGCGGATCAATTGGCGGCGGCAGTGCAGGCGGCGCGCGCGGCGGGGAAGGGACCGTTCAGCAAGGACCGCAGCGTGATCACCCGCTTGCCGCTGTCGGGCGATGCCGTCTGCTACGTGGCGTCGGAGGATTACGATCCGCGCGACGTTCGCAGCCTGAGCGCCGCCGAGCGGGGCGGGCGGGCGCAGGCCTGGGCCTATCTCGACGTGATCCGCAGCCTGCCCGGTTGCGCGAACGCCTACCTCGCCTCGACCGGTCCGGACTTCGGCACGCGCGAGTCGCGCCATATCGATGCCGTGCGCCAGCTCACCTGGCAGGACGTGGTCGACGGACGCCGCGCGCCCGACTCCATTGCGCTCGGCGCGTGGGGTGTCGAGTGGCACGACCGCAAGACCTTCGAGAGCACGTTCGTCTATCCGCCCGACAAGGGCGTCTACGAGATCCCGCTCGGCTGCCTGATCAGCGTCGACACGCCCAACCTGTTTGCCGCGGGCCGCGTCGTCGATGCCGATGAGAAGGCCAGCGCCAGCGTGCGCGTCATGGGCACGGCGTTTGCCACCGGACAGGCGGCCGGCGTCGCGGCGGCCACGTTTGCCGCGACCGGAAAATCGAACGTGCAAGCGGTGCGCCGGGTGCTGGTCGAGCAAGGCGCGCTGATCGAGGCCGGGGCGTTGCGCTAGAGAAACTTCGATCAAAGGGAATCGCCTCCGTTGCGCCGCGCCCGTTCCCGACACAAAAAAGGGGTCCAGCCTCGCGGCTGAACCCCTTGTCGTCTTGGTGGAGCCAGTCGGGATCGAACCGACGACCTCTACAATGCCATTGTAAGAATATGACACTTTCCCGGGTTTACTCGGGATGGATGAAGCGCGATGGCACTTGAATAATACCGCATTTAAGCCATTATGAAGACCAACGAGAAAACACGAGAAATTTCCCTCGTTTTCTCCCTGCTGTGTCCCCGGTGTGTCCCCGGCCAAGCGGACCCATCGGCTAGCCTGCGGAGGCTGCCTTGCCTAAGCTCACTAAGCGTTTCGTCGATTCCCTGAAGTCCGTCGAACAGGACACGCTCTATCGTGACGATGACCTGAAGGGATTTGCGCTGCGGGCCAAACCTTCAGGCGTTCGTACGTGGCTTGTGCAGTACCGAAATTCGGCCGGTAGGACGCGAAAGCTCGCTTTGGGCAAGGTCGGGGTGCTTACACCTGAGGAAGCGCGCCAGCGTGCCCGGAAAGCCCTTGGGCGCGTGGCTGACGGTGGCGACCCTTCCGCGACCCGTCACGACCAGCGCAAGGACGTGACTATCGGGCAGCTTGTCGAGATTTACCTAAAGGACGGGAAGGCCGACAAACCGCGCAAGAAAGCCTCAAGCTGGACGATTGATGCCAGCAACCTTCACCGGCATGTGGTGCCCCTCCTTGGGCGTAAGGCTCTATCGTCACTGACGATGGCCGACGTCCAGCGCTTCCAGAGGGACGTGACTGACGGCAAGTCTAAGGCGGACATTAAGAGCCCCAAGAAGCGGGGAAGGGCGAGGGTAACAGGCGGCCCTGGTACGGCGGCGCGGGCGACAATGGTGCTGGCGAGCATGTTGGCCTGGGCGATGAAGCGCGGCATGCGTGCCGACAACCCTGCCAAGGGCGTCCGTCTAAACAAGCTGGCCCGGCGCGAGCGTTTCCTGTCCGGCGCCGAACTCGCCAAGCTCGGAGAGGCGATGGCGAAGCTGGAGCGGCAGGGCGTCAATAGAAGCGCGCTCGCCGTCGTCCGAATGCTGATCCTGACCGGCGCGCGGCGGAATGAGATTGCCTCGCTGCGATGGGAGCATGTCGATTTTGAGCGCAAGGCCCTGCGGCTGCCGGACTCGAAGACAGGGGCGAAGGTCGTGCCGTTGGGCGCACCTGCACTGGACGTGCTGGCCGTGTTGCAGCGACGCGAGGGGTCGCCCTGGGTTTTCCCTGCGACGCGCGGGAAGGGGCACCTGTTGGGCGTCCCTGCCGTGTGGCGAAAGTTGGTCAAGGCGGCCGGACTTAAGGGCGTACGGCTCCATGATCTGCGCCACGGCTTCGCGAGCGTCGCTGTTGCCGATGGTGGCTCGCTCTATTTGGTCGGCAAAGTGCTGGGGCACACGCAGGCCGCGACGACGCAGCGATATGCGCACCTCCAACTGGATCCCGTCCGCGCAGTGGCTGACCGCACATCGCGCAAGATTGCCGAGGCTCTGAAAGGCGGCGGCAAAGGCGGCAACGTAATCAAGCTGGGCAAGCGCCGACGCGCTTCCTAGACTAACCATCGGCGCGGCTAGGCTTGGCCGCTGAACATCCCGTCCGCACGGGACCGCCGCGCCGACTGATCATGCGGAGCGCCGTTGCGGAGGTGCAATTGACAGTCAAGCGAGTGCGCCGACTTTCCGCGCCAAGCCCTCCTGGGGCGATTCGCCGACGTACCGATGCCATTCAATCGTGTCACATGCCGTCGATATGGGCGGCGGTAAATTTGTCATCCCAACGAAACTCGGAGTGGTTAGCAGAAGCAATTAACGACGCCCTGGCCGTCTACTTCACAACCTGCCAAATGGCCCGCGCCGGGAGTGCTAGCGCTCAGGCTAAATGGGCAGCGGCGTTGCGAAGATCGGCTGATAAATGTCTGCTGATGCTAGTACCCGAATTCGACCGCGAGTCCCCACCTGATGCCTATTCACTCAATACATTCCACGCTCTCTTTAACGTGGGAACACTGTCAGAGTTTCGGGACGCCCAACGTCACCTGTTCAGATACGAGGATTCCGATTTAGGCACTTTGGAAAAAGTCACCGAGGCGGTTTGGCTCCTCGGAAAATTGGCCGACCGAGCACAGAAGAATTGGTCCGAAGAAGTCGTTCTGCACAAAAATAGGCACAAGACTCGGCAAGGCATATTGGTTTGGGTATCGACGCTTGGTTGCCGGTATCAGGAAGCTTTTGGAAAGCAATCGCCAATTAGGCCCACCGAAAACAGCCCATTCTCCCGCTTTGTGGACGCAGTGAGAAGCGTAGTTGTGGGCCAGCAAACTGCGTTGTTGGACGACTTTAACGATTCGAAGGCGTTCCGGGACCTTGTGAAGTTAGGTCCTGGTGCACTTGCAGCCTTCGTCACAAGGCATCGAGACACGCTAAGAGCACGATGGTCGAAGGCCCAGCGGTGACAATTCACGCGAGAGCGTTTCAGACTTCCAAATTGATTTGAAACGACCTCTATAACGAACATGGCAGTGGCATGACTGTGCCCTCGCGTGCCGGCGCTGTCCGGCTTATTAGCGAGCAATTTACATGCAGCCAGAAAATGAGCGCCGCCTGACCCGTGCAGAAGCCGCGACGTTCCTTAGCGAGCGTGGCTTTCGTGTGGCCTACGCCACTTTGAACAAGTACGCCACGGTCGGCGGAGGTCCCGTCTACGAGTCCTTCGGTCGCCGCCCACTGTATCGGCCGGCCGACTTGCTGGCCTGGGTAGCGTCGCGCAGCTCGGGCCCGCGGCGTTCCACATCCGAACAACAACCCGCCTGAACGAAGAACCCCGCCGCGGGCAAACCGCGAGCGGGGCAAAGCGTTTCGTCCAACCTCTTCTGACAAGGCTAAACGACATGCGGAAATTACCAACACGCACGCGCCATCGCAATGACCATGCCCAAGCCCTTCCCCTCTTTGCCCACGCCGACCTCTGCCGCTGGGACAACGCACTGCTGGCCGCCCGGATGGTGCGCCGCCGCTGCCGCATCACATCGGCCGCTACGGCGCGCGCCATCGCCGAGCTCGCGGGCTTCCCGATGGGAGGTGATCGATGAGCACTGCCATCCTGTTTTCCATTCTGGATGCGGACGGTTCGACACAGGTCCTCGAGTTGAAGGGCCGCGACGCCTGGGCACTGGGCGAGTTGATACGGGTTGGCGATGACGGCTGCACACCGATCGACACGCCCGGCCCGAGATGGTCGAGCTACGTCCACAAGCTGCGGCGGCGCGGTCTCGATGTGCAGACCGTCACAGAAACGCATGACGGCCCGTTCAAGGGTACGCATGCGCGGTACATCTTGCGGACAATGGTACATCGCCTTTCAGAGCCGACTGCAGCAATCGCTAGTCGATCTGGCGCCGATGCCGCGTAAGCGGAAATCCGGCCGGCGCGCCAACGCCACCGGCCGAAGTGTTGGCGGAGACGCGCATCATGCGCGTTTCTACGACTGGGAACTGAAATCGGCCGCCTATCGCTCGCTGTCTGTCGGCGCCCGCGCGCTCCTGGTCGAGCTGAAGGGACTTTTCTTTGGCAACAACAACGGCGAGCTCTTCCTTTCGGCGCGAGAAGCTGGAAAGCGGCTCAACGTCGGGAAGGACCGCGCCACGAAGCTATTCAACGAACTTCGCGACAAGGGCTTCATTCGGCCCAAGGAGATAGGCGCGTTCAACATGAAGGCGCTGGCCGGCGCCGGACGAGCGACGACGTGGGTTCTGACCGAATACCCGCTGGGCAACGCCACTGTTGGCACGAAAGAATTCATGAGCTGGCGACCGCCAGCGCCCTCGCCGAAAAAGAATTCAACGGTCCCTGAATCAAGGACACGGTGTCCTGCGAACAAGGACACTTCCCCCAAAACCAAGGTCAAGTGTCCTCATTGCAATGACGCTTCGGCCGATTCAGCGCGTCGAACGGTCCCGCTGGTAGGGACACAGATAGATATACCAAGGGAGGTAGCGTAGCCGACATGGTGAGCAACATCACTGGGGGAGCGAGCGCGCGCGGCGGGGCCACCCAGCCAAGCGCAAGCGCGCACGCGAGAACGGCCGCCAGCGATCAGGGCGTCATGCGGCGAAGCCGCCTCGGTCGGCACGAAATCGTACGAGGATACCGATGAGGTTCGACCTGGCGAAAGCTGAGCATGCGCCCGGCCATTTATTGATTGTCTTCATCAGGATCTGGCGCGCCGGTGTATGTCGGCTCGGGAGCGGGAAGATCTGGGTTGTCCTTCGATTGCTGCTTCCAAAGGTCCCGTTCAAATTTGTCAAAGCGGCGACGTTCCATGTCCTCATCGTCATCGGCCGCGTCCTGACCCGCTTGGAAGCCGCTACGATAGCCGCTGTACTGACTTGGCATCCTTGAAGGGAAGTGGTCATTGTAGCCGTCTTGATAGCCTCGCGAATAGGACGATTCAGATTGCGCCGATGCGGCTGTTGCCAACCCAGCCAGCAATATCAGGCACGATCCAGACACGAATAAGAGCTTCATGTGATCAATCCCTTCGAACAGCGTACAGCCGCCCAGCGAAGCCGTTGAGCTCGTGCAATTCTCGCCCGCCCTTGCGGGGATTTTGGACCGGTAGAGAGCCCGCCGTGTAGCCGGCAGCGCAATTTGCCCCGTTTCGTCTCGATAGCGGCGCATTTGCATTTGGTACCGCGCCGAGTACGGGCGCCACAGAAAATCTTGTCACGCATTCCTTGTTATACCCCAAGACGCGCGCGCGTGGGCCTGTCGCTAAACTCGCTCGGAAAAGGGAGGGAATATCGGCCGCCGACTGACTGATCCGGGGCGGCTTGCGCAGCTGTTTGGGCCAGGATCTCCCTCGAATTCCCCATTTCCCGGTAACGGGTCCGAGATTCCCGCCTCATTCATCCCAGCTAGCGCCGCTATCCGCATTTTTTAGCGCGCGGGGACATCGGGGCCGCTTCTTAACGTCTCCATTTCGTGGAATAGTTTCCCCGTCGTCCAGCGGAGTGAATGCCGTTGGGTGATGCGCTTGCGCGCTGAACACGAGTCCCCGCTTTGTCGGGCGGCTCACGGAATACAACACCCTCGCGGGAAATACGTGGGGCGTGTCGTTCCTCGTGTTCGCGCGCATTCACCCGCCCGGCACCAAGCCGAGCGCCACGGGGGGATTTGCGATGCGCGCTGTAATAGCGTTCAGTTTTATGCTGTTCAGTTTGGCGGCTCATTCTCAGGATCTTCAAGCTGGCCTTACCGCTTCCAAAGAAGCATTGCTCGATTCGGAAGAAATCAAACGCTCCATCGCCGAAATAGCGCTCCTCAAACGCCATCAGGTAGAAGCGCTCGCGCAAACAGTTGCCGACTGCCGCACTCGCGCCCTGATAACCGACGAAGCAGCAGCGCGGCCATGTGAAAGAGCTATGCGTTATCTAGAGATGGCGCTGGGTAACGACGGAGCAGTTATTGAAAATTTGTTACGCGCATGTCGCGTTTGGTGGACTCAGGCCCGAGTGGGAATTGCCGTCGGTCGCAAATACGACGACGAATCCAAGAAGATCATCGCCCAAACATATGAAATCCTCGATACGTGGTCGATATTCCTAAATCGTCGCTTCCGCGACTTCTTATGAAGAGTGTCGTTTTCCTGATCGCGTTGTCTCTTTCCCCTGTCGCTCAAGCGCAAAGCGTGACGGACGGCGATACAATCAAACTGAACGGCACGACCTATCGCCTGTGGGGAATCGATGCGCCGGAGAGCAAGCAGCTCTGTGCGGATGGCTGGCCCGCAGGCAGGGCGGCGACGACGTTCATGCGCGAGCTGCTGCACAACCATGCCGTGGAGTGTGAGGCTCGCGGCCTCGATCGGTACGGCCGCACAATCGGTCTATGCAAAGCCGATGGCGTGGATATTCAGGCCAAGATGGTGAAGGCAGGCATGGCCTGGGCGTTCCGGCGCTACAGCCACGACTACGTAGTGCAGGAGGGCGATGCGCAAGCGGATAACGTTGGGGTGCACGCTCATAATTGTCAGCTGGCGTGGGAGTGGCGCGCGCAAAGGTCAAAAGGACGAACAGACGGAAAGTGAAGGGTCAATTTATCGGTTCGCCCTTTACCCCACGGGAACGAGATTTCTGATTGCCGTTAGCATTTTCGATGCATTAGATGTTGGGGACGCAAAGGGACTTCTTCGCACTAGATCTCATGGAGCTGTCATTGCTTCTTTCGGCTTCATTTCGGCTTTTGCGTCTTCAAGGCAATCTCGCGGTTGGCTTGAGCCTCCTAGTCTGTTTTCTTGGCATTGGGGTCTGTAGCGATGCTGCGAGCGCCGCGACGATCGAATGGGCGCGGCGTCCCGATGGATCCCGCATCGTTGGCGTGAAGATCGAAGGCGAGATCGTTCCAGGAGACGCCGCGAAACTGCTCAACTTTTACAAAGAGTACGGAGCCTTCATTTCTCCAATCTACCTCCGATCCAAAGGAGGAGACGTCGAAGAAGCAATGAAGATGGGAACCTTGGTCCGGCAACTGCGGCTCAAGACCGAAGCTCCAAAATGGCAAAATGGTCAGCCTCCCTTTAGCGCGGTGCCGGCGAACAGTAAGGACAACATGATCTGCGCTAGCGCGTGTTTCTTAATTTATGTGGCTGGCGCTGAGCGACAAGGCAATTACGTCGCTCTTCATAGACCTTACCTGACTAGGCCAGCGGCGCGCCAGCTCTCCGATGTAGAAGTTGAGGCACGTCAGAAGCAGGTGATGGCGAAGGTGCGCGAGTACCTACGAACTATGGAGGTAGAACAGTTCTGGATCGACAAGATGATGTCCACGAATTCGCAGAATGCATATATCCCGACGTTGTCAGAATTTATCGAGCGGCACCTCGACAGGATTGCTCCTTCAATTGAAGAGATCGTTCTGTCGAAGTGTACGGACAGCACCGCGGACGTTGAGAAGAAAATGAAGGCGGTTCGAGGCCGTTCTCTCTCAGACGATCAGTTAACGGAATTATATTCTGGGACTACTGAATTCCTCAGATGCAAAGCCACAGTCTTGGAGGATCTTCAGAGGGCCGCTTTTAATCGACAATACGAACCAACTGTAAAGGCTAAGTGCGGATCCCTCAGTCCGACGCCGGACGACGAGGCAATTTTGAAAAAACTTCGTGGTCGAGATATGACCCAGTGGACAACAGAAGAACGCAAGTTGGCGGACCAATGGTCAGAGAAGAGTTCAGCCTTCTCGAAATGCAAATCTGCGGCTGTGCTTGATCACGCACTCAAGACCACCGCGAATTATAGAAAGACATACGAAAATGCTGAAAAACCACCCGCAGCGCTGCCATCGCCCGACAAGCCGCTCGATGTCACTGGGCTAAGCACCGACGATATGGTCAAGAGGGGTGAAGACTCGTCCAAACAGAAGAACTACGCCGAAGCGATGCGCTGGTACAAGAGCGCGGCTGACTTGGGAAATGCACCCGCGATGTTGCGAATCAGCCGGCTCTCAGACGATGAAGTTGAAGCGATGGGCTGGCTTAGAAAGGCCGCCGACCTTGGAGAGGCTGAAGCAATGCACTCATTGGGTTACGCCTACGCTAACGGCAAAGGTGTGACCAAGGACTATGATGAGGCGTTGCGCTGGTACAGAAGGGGCGCGGATTTGGGTAATGCGCGCGCGACTTTTCATGTTGGCTGGGCCTACGCAAGGGGCGAGGGTGTAGCACAAGACTATGTCGAGGCGATGCGTTGGTACAAAAAGGCAGCCGATCTAAATGACACGTTGGCGATGTACTCGATTGGGATGCTTTACGAATACGGCAATGGTGTTGAGAAGGACGATGCTCAAGCGCGCGTCTGGCTTAGAAAGGCTGCTGCGCTGGACGACTGGGCGTCCAATAGATGGCTAGTAGACCACCCTTCTCCGTAGGCTTTCGGCAAACTCCCGTAAATTTTCTGAATATTTTTAGGAAGATGAAGCGGAGCCTGTGACAGTACCAAGGAGTCCCACCTAGGGGAGGGCCGCCCCACCTCGCCAAGTCGATCTAGCGGCCTCGAAAAAGCGACTCGGCAGTCAGACGCCGGCCGCGCAAAATGATGCCTAGCCCCGCCATACAAACTGGTGAAGCGCGAAGGCCGCATTGGCTCTGCAGCCGCCCTTCCAACGGCGTTGCCCGATGGCAACGCGGTACCGCGCCCTTCTGCTTTTCACGCCCAAATTGCCGCCCAATGGAATACACCGAATTTCGATTTCGCGGCCAGGCGCGTGAGGTCAAGCGTGACGACGCGGTGAACAGCCTTACCTAGCTGCTCGAGCGAAAAGACGATAATTGAGTGTTATCGTGCGAGCTTCGAACGCACGACGTAGCCAACGCCCGACGTAGGTTCGAATGCCGCCACGATAGGAACGGCACTTATTCTTGGAGACTAAGGTGACACCTGAAGCACACACCCTGGCCGGAATTGTTAGGGAAACAATACATTCGACCGAAGTAGCCTTGGCTGCCTACATCGATGCTACCATGGACATGAGCTATGCCGCCGCCAGCGACGTAGATCGGATGGAGCGCGAACAGGTACAGGACGACGCCGCGGAAACATTCGGCTTCTATATCACGCGATTGTACCGCGACCTCGCCCTGCTCGCAGAAGCTCTCGGATTGCTGAAGTTGAGCGATGAGATTCGGCAGACCTGCCCCAAAGGTAAAAATGCGTATGAGCTAAAGCGCGAGGAGGATGGGCTCCACAGCGATCATCTGAGGCACGCGCGCCATTCGTTTAACAGCTTGGAAAAGTCCTATCTCGGTCAGCCGTTGAGCGGCCTGAGTGTTTTTGAGACCATCATGCATAGTAGCGGGAAGATTATCGCGGCAACTGGCAAGACACCGGTCAACGAGGCGCAAGCGCGCGCGCCGGTCTTTGAAGTGCTAGGTTTTTGCTTCTCGGACGCAGTGCGCGAAATACATGTTCCAAAGCCCGCCAAGACCTACAAACCCGCATTTCCCATATGAACCATTGAACTTGGCCGCGCCGATTCCATTTGAGCTATAGGATTCAGCATCTTGTTTCATTGGATCGAGGCGATGATGGCGCAGCCAGCGGGTGAAGCCCAATCCGATGCTCTCCGGCTCGAT
>CAIWTJ010000165.1 GCA_903915535.1 Enhydrobacter aerosaccus | reverse complement strand
GCCCGGGGTCGCGTTAACACGCGCCCGCTTCAGGAGCGTTTGATGACCTATGTCGTGACCGAGGCTTGCATCAAGTGCAAGTACATGGACTGTGTCGAAGTCTGCCCCGTGGACTGCTTCTACGAGGGCGAAAACATGCTGGTCATCAATCCGGACGAGTGCATCGACTGCGGCGTGTGTGAGCCCGAATGCCCTCCCGGCGCCATCGTGCCCGATACGGAGAAGGGCATGGAGCAGTGGCTGGAACTCAATCGTACCCTTTCGACCGAGTGGCCTAACATTACCCGCAAGGGTGAGGCCCCGGCAGATGCCGAAAATTTCAAAGACGAAAAAGACAAATATTCGAAGTACTTCAGCAAAGAGCCGGCGAAGCGCTAGATTTAGCGGTCGCCTAAGTCTTTTCACGCCATCTTTGCGATCGCCATGCATCCCCCGCATGGCCCAAGCGTTGCTCAAATGCAACAACGCATGCGACTCTACCCACAATCTGTGATATAAGGATTCGGCTGGAAGCGTTCCGGAGTCCGGTTCGCCGCTAGCTCGGTCGCCAGTCGGTTTCCGAATGAAACTTACCGACGCGGCGGGTCGAGCGAGCACACTGGGGAGTGTGCGCGGTGGGTCGCGGTGTCGCTGTCAGCGGGGCGTAGGAGTGAAGGGATTGGACATGGCCAAGCCAGTGAAGAAGCCGCCTGTTAAGGCGGTAAAGGATTTTGCGTTCGATAAGGGCGATTTCGTCGTCTACCCGACCCACGGCGTGGGCAAGGTGGTGGACATCGAGGCGAAGGAAATCGCCGGCCACAAACTCGAACTCTTCGTCATCTCGTTCGAGCAGGAGCGCATGATGCTGCGCGTCCCCGTGATGAAGGCGAAGCTGTCGGGCCTGCGCAAGCTCAGCTCGCGCAAGATCATGGAAAACGCCCTGGTCACCCTCAAGGGCCGCAGCCGCGTCAGCCGCGCCATGTGGAACCGCCGCGCCCAGGAATACGAAGCGAAGATCAACTCGGGCGACCCGGTCTCGATCGCCGAAGTCGTGCGCGACCTGCATCGCAATGCCGGCCAGCCCGACCAGTCCTACAGCGAGCGGCAGATCTATGAAGCCGCCCTCGATCGCCTGGCGCGCGAACTCGCCGCCGTCGAGCGCATCGACAAGGAAGTGGCGACGCAGAAGCTGAACAGCGTCCTGCAGAAGGTCGCTGCCTAAGGCTTCGAACACGATTTTGAAAAGGGCGGTCTTCGGACCGCCCTTTTTTATGTTCGTCGTCCTGAGCGCAGCGAAGGACCTGGCGGATTGACCGAAGTACTCGCGTTGCGACGCCAGATCCTTCGCTTCGCTCAGGATGACAAGCGTTGCACAATGCGGACTTCAATCGCTAAGGCTCGACGACCTTCACGTCGCTGCGTTTGACCAGTTCCGCCGCATCGTCGACTCCGTTCAGGGCCAACAGGCGCTCGAGCTTGAAGTCCGGATAGGGCATGCGCCGCGCCAGCGTCGCGGCGGTCTCGTTGCCGCGCGCGATCACGTGCAGCCGATAGGGCTGCAACGCCTCCGCCTCGGCATTCGACAGGAACCGGAAGGTGCGCGTGGCCGCCACCAGTTCATCGATACGACGGTCGCGATCGGGCCCGTTGGCGAACAGGTTGAAGAAGCAGATGCCGGGCCCGTTGCGCACGATGACGTGGCGGATCTGCGACAGGCCGGTATCGGCGCCGCGCGGCTTGGCGCCGATCGCGGCTTCCGTGCCGTTGATCGTCGTCGTCTGGATGTCGGTCGGCGTGGGCGTGAGCTTGTTGCGCATCCAGTCCTCGAGACGGCCGGGAATACGTTCGTTGGTGCACGAGAAGTAAAGCATCGACCGGTCGCGGCCGACGCCCAGGACGCCGTCGTGGTCGTTGAACAGGATGAAATCGCCGGGCGCACGGAACGCGAGCTTCATGATCGGGTGCAGGAAAGCCGCGCCGCGGATGTAACCCTCCTCGGGCCGGTCGTCGACTGATAGGCCGTCGATCATCGCCAGATAATCCGCGCGATCGGCATCGCCCGGCCGGCGAGCAAGCTCCTGCCTCTGCAGGGCCGACAGCCGGTCGTCGGGTTCGGGGTGCGTCGACATCGCCCCCGGCAGCGCACCCGACGACGCCGGTCCGAAAATCCGGTCCTGGAGCTGCGACTCGCGCCGCAGCTTCTCGACGAGAGTCGACATCGCATCCCCGCGGTAGCCCGACTTCACGATGTAGTCGAGGCCGGCGCGATCGGCCTCGAGCTCCTGCTCGCGCGAATAGCGCAGCAGCGCCATCCGGCCGTCGCGCGCCACCATGCGGCCGACATCGACCGACCCGCTGGTGGCCGCGGCCTGGGTTGCCGCCGCGATCGCGGCCTGTCGCTCGCGGGCGCGCTGGGCGGCGTGGCGCAGGGTGATATGTCCGATCTCATGGCCGATCGCGGCCGCCAGTTCGGCCTCATCGTCGAGCAGTGCCAGCAGGCCGCGCGTGACGAAGATGTAGTTGATGCCCAGCGCATGGGCATTGGGCTGGGGCTGGTCGAGAACGTAGAACTTGTAATATCCCGGGATCGCCGCCCGGCGCACGACCCGCTGGCCCACCCGATCCACCAGACCCTGCAACGCCGGCGACTGCACGACGGCGCCCACCTGCCTTTCGACGTCCCGCGGCAGCGGCGGCGAGCGAACCACCGCCGCACCGGCGGCGCCCGCGACGTTGGTCTGCGGCGGATTGTTCTCCGGCGTACAGCCGGTGGCGGCCGCAAACAGCGCGACAAGGACCAAAATACGCTGAAAAGACACACTTCCTCCCGTCGCGACCGCTTCGGCCCGCGGAGCTTAGACGTTGGCGCAAGGCACCTGCAATCGCGGCGAGGCTGGCCCCCGAGCCGCCGCTATGGCAGTGATTGAACTGGATCGTCGCCCAGATCATCAGCATGCCGCGCTCGGAAACCCCTCTTCGCTCAGATCTCTTCCCGGAGATTTCGCCCTACTCGAGCGGAATGCTGTCCGTCGATGGGCGTCACACGATCTATTGGGAGCAGAGCGGCAACCCCGAGGGCGTGCCGGTCGTCTTCCTGCACGGCGGCCCGGGCGCGGGTTCCGCGCCGGTGCACCGCCGCTTCTTCGATCCGCAATTCTATCGGATCATCGTATTCGATCAGCGCGGCTGCGGACGCTCCATGCCGCTGGGCGACCTGCAGGACAATACGACCGACCATCTCGTGGCCGACATGGAGAAGCTGCGCGCCCATCTCGGCCTCCAGCGCTGGCTTCTGTTCGGCGGCTCGTGGGGCAGCACGCTGGCGCTGGCCTACGGCATCAAGCATCCCGAGCGCGCGACCGGCTTCGTCCTGCGCGGCATCTTCCTTGGCGCCCGGCCGGAGATCGACTGGTTCCTCCACGGCATGCGCACGATCTTCCCCGAGGCGTGGCGCGATTTCGTGGGCCAGCTTCCCGAGAACGAGCGCACCGACCTGCTGTCGAATTATTATCGACGCCTGGTCGACCGCAATCCCGACATCCATCGTCCCGCCGCCCGCGCCTGGAGCCGCTACGAGGCCGCGTGCTCGACGCTGTACCCGACCGCGCGCGCGCCGTTCGAATCCGATCACGGCGGCTTTGCCCTGGCCCTCGCGCGCATCGAGGCACATTATTTTGCGCACGGTACGTTCCTGCCGGAAGGCTGGCCGTGGACCCAGATCGATCGCGTGCGCCAGTTGCCCTGCACCATCGTGCAGGGCCGCTACGACATCGTCTGCCCGCCGGTCACGGCCGAGGCCTTGTCGCGCGCCTGGCCCGAGGCCCGTTATGTGGTCGTGGCCGATGCCGGCCACAGCGCGCTCGAGCCCGGCATTCGTGCCGCCCTCGTCAACGCCACCGAGAACTATCGCCTGTCACTGAGCGACGACGATCTCTTCGCGCCGCGCTTCCCATGGGAAACGTAAGAAAACGTAAGAATAAGAATCGGAAACATGATGGACTCTAACGTCTCGTTCGAACTGCCGCCGGAACAGACCGGCCCCGCCGCCTGGTACGGCCCCGAGATGTCGCGCAGCACCGAATGGCTGATGCCGCTCAGCGCCGCCGAGATCGCCGAGGTCGACGCCGCCGCCAAGAAATTCGTCGCGCGCGATTCCGACATCGCCGACATGAAGCCGTCCGACTTCGCCCTGCCGATGCTGGGCCGCAAGCTGAAGGCCCGCGTCGAGGAAGAAGTGCTGAACGGCCGCGGCTTCCTGCTGGTGCGCGGCCTGCCGGTCGAGCGCTGGACGATGCGCGAGGCGGCGACGGCGTTCTTCGGGCTGGGTGTCCATCTCGGCAGCGCGCGCTCGCAGAACGGCAAGGGCCATGTGCTGGGCCATGTGCAGGATCTCGGTCTCGCGTCGGACGACCCCAACGTGCGCATCTACCAGACGCACGAGCGCCAGACCTTCCACACCGACTCCTGCGACATCGTCGGTCTGATCTGCCTCAAGACCGCGCAACGCGGCGGACTGTCGGCGCTGGTGAGTTCGACGACCATCTTCAACGAGATGCGCCGCCGCCGCCCCGACCTGCTGAAGCTCCTGTTCGAGCCGCTGGCCACGGACCGGCGCGGCGAAGTGCCGGAGGGCCAGAAGCCCTATTTCCTTCTGCCGCCGTTCAACTGGTTCAAGGGTTATCTCACCGCGATCTACCAGCGGCAGTACATCGACTCGGCGCAACGCTTCCCCGACGCGCCGCGGCTGTCGCCGCAGTTGATCGAAGCGCTCGACATGTTCGACGAGCTGACCAACGACCCGAAGCTCAACATGTTCATGGAGTTCAAGCCGGGCGACGTCCAGCTCGTGCACAACCACACGATGCTGCACGACCGCACGGGTTTCGTGGACTGGCCCGAGCCCGAGCGGAAGCGCCATCTGCTGCGCCTTTGGCTGGCCGCCGACCGCGCGCGACCCCTGCCCGATACCTTCGCCCAGCGCTACGGCTCGGTCACCATCGGCGACCGCGGCGGCATCATTGTGCGCGGTACCAAGCTCAATGCCCCGCTGGAAGCTGTTTGAGCGGGTGGGTTGACCCAGGGGGCTGCGCTCCCTAAGTGAAGGCCGCGAAAGAAACCACTCTCACTAGGGATTAACGTATGGCCAGCGATTCAACCGCGGGCGGCGCCCCGGATGACATGCCGGTCGGCGATACCCCCGAACTCAGCGTCGAGACCCTGCAGCGGGTTGTCGAAGGCCTGCAGGCTGAAAATGCAGAGCTGAACGACAAATACATGCGCGCGGTCGCCGAGCAGCACAACATCAAGCGCCGCGCCCAGCAGGACATCGACAAGGCCAACAAGTTCGGCGTGGAGCGCTTCGCGCGCGACGTGCTGTCGGTCGCCGACAATCTCGGCCGCGCGCTTTCGGCGCTGCCGGCCGACCTCGCGGCGCTCGATCCGGCGCTGCGCAACGTCATCACGGGCGTGCAGGCCACGGAGCGCGAGCTGCTGTCGATCCTGGAGCGTCATGGCGTCACCCGCATCGAGGCCAAGGGCCGCCCGTTCAGCGCCGAGTTCCATCAGGCCATGATGGAGATCGAGGATGCATCCGTGCCGACCGGCACGGTCGTGCAGGAGCTGATTCCCGGCTATCTGCTGGCCGGCCGCCTGCTGCGCGCCGCGATGGTCGCCGTCTCCAAGGGCGGCCCTGCCCGTACCGCCGAAACCCGGCCCGAAGCCAGCAACGACGCCTAAGGCTGCGTCACCCGCCGCAGGGTGAGGTTGAAGCGGCCGCCTTCGGGCAGCAGCCGGCTCGTGCCGGGCAGGATGCGGTCGACGCCGTGGAACCAGTCGCGCGAAGGGCCTTCCAGCACGACGCAATCGCCGCTGGTGAGGTGCACCGAACGCGTCGGGCTCTTGCGGGTCGGCCCTCCCATTCGAAAAAGCGCCGTGTCCCCCAGCGAAATCGACAGAATGGGCGCGCCCTTGGCGTCTTCGTCCTCGTCGCGATGCAGGCCAAGGCGGGCATCCGGACCGTAGTAATTGATCAGGCAGGCTTCCGGCGGATAGGCGACCCCCGTCGCGCGGGACCAGAGATCGAGTACCGGCGCCGGAATGGCGGGCCAGGGCGCGCCCGTCAGGGGATGGGTGCCCGAATAGCGATAGCCGCCGATCTCCGAAAGCCAGCCCAATGGGCCGCAATTGGACATGCGGACGGAGAGCGGCTTGCCCGAGCGCGGCATCACCGGACTGTAGAGCGGCGCCTCGGCCAGGAGGGCCCGAATCCGGGCCAAAAGAGCGCGCTGGGCATCGCCGTCGAGAAAGCCGGGGAGGAGGCGCATCTGGGTTTCGTTCCGGGACTCAAAATGACGATAAAAACTCGATTTTAGGGCCTTCGATCCCTATGTAGGACGCGGAGGGGCGAAATTCGCGAATCCAGTGAGACGGCACCATTGCAGGCCGGCCCATCGGACCTATATAGCCCCTGTCCTGACCCGGTCTTTCCGGCAGGTAACATCATTATCGGGGGTCCGTTCGGCGCTTTTCGGGGCCGGGCAGACCTGCTGGGAGAAAGAGTAGAAATCATGGCGAAAGTCATTGGCATCGATCTGGGCACGACCAATTCGTGCGTTGCTGTCATGGAAGGCGGCGACACCAAGGTTATCGAGAATTCCGAGGGCGCGCGCACCACGCCGTCGATGGTCGCCTTCACCGATGGCGGTGAGCGGCTGGTCGGCCAGTCCGCCAAGCGCCAGGCCGTCACCAATCCGATGAAGACGCTTTACTCGGTGAAGCGCCTCATTGGCCGCCGCTTCGACGACCCGATGGTCTCGAAGGAGAAGTCGCTGGTGCCGTTCAACATCGAGAAGGCCGCGAGCGGCGACGCCTGGGTCAATGTCGACGGCCAGCAGTACAGCCCGAGCCAGATCTCGGCGTTCATCCTCGGCAAGATGAAGGAGACCGCGGAGGCCTATCTCGGCGAGAAGGTCGACCAGGCCGTCATCACCGTTCCCGCGTACTTCAACGATGCGCAGCGCCAGGCGACCAAGGACGCCGGCCGCATCGCCGGCCTCGAAGTTCTGCGCATCATCAACGAGCCGACCGCCGCTGCCCTCGCTTACGGCATGGACAAGCGCAAGAGCGGCACGATCGCGGTCTATGACCTGGGCGGCGGCACGTTCGACGTGTCGGTGCTTGAGATCGGCGATGGCGTATTCGAGGTGAAGGCCACCAACGGCGACACGTTCCTGGGCGGCGAGGACTTCGACCAGCGCATCATCAGCTACCTCGCGGACGAGTTCAAAAAGGAGCAGGGCATCGACCTGCGCCAGGACAAACTCGCCCTGCAGCGCCTCAAGGAAGCGGCCGAGAAGGCCAAGATCGAGCTCTCCAATTCCAAGGAGACCGAGATCAACCTGCCGTTCATCACCGCCGACGCGAGCGGCCCGAAGCACCTCGTGCTGAAGCTGTCGCGCGCCAAGCTCGAGCAGCTGGTCGAGGATCTCGTCCAGCGCACGCTCGAGCCGTGCAAGGCGGCCCTCAAGGACGCAGGCCTGGTGGCCGGACAGATCGATGAGGTCATCCTCGTCGGCGGCATGACCCGCATGCCGAAGGTCATCGAGGTCGTGAAGCAGTTCTTCGGCAAGGAGCCGGCCCGCAACGTCAATCCCGACGAAGTCGTCGCG
>CAIWTJ010000164.1 GCA_903915535.1 Enhydrobacter aerosaccus | reverse complement strand
GAGGCTCGACATCTCGGCCAGGTTCGCACCCTTGCCGCCCAGGAGATTGCGCATCTCGGAGCGGCCCTCTGCCGTGCCGTTGCCGAAACTGTAAACCCACTTGGCCATCTCTCAGCCCTCGATCTTGGAAAAATCGGCCACAGAATCCATGGTGGCACGAATCTGGTTGAGCAACTTCAGTCTGTTTGTGCGTAAATCTGGCTTATCCGTGACGTTCACGGTGACTTTGTCGAAAAAGGCGTCGAGCGGACCGCGCAGCCCCGCGAAGGCATTCATCGCGCCCGCGAAATCCTCGCGCGCCAGCGCCGGCTTTACCGCCTGCTCGGCCGCCGCGAGTGCCGTAGCAACGGCCTTCTCCTCGGCTTGTTCCAGCAGGGCGGTATCGGGCGCGGCGGCGATTTTCGCACCGAGAGCCTTGTCCTTCTTCTCCTCGGCGCGAACGATATTTGCAGCACGGCCATAGGCAGTGAGCAGGTTCTTGCCCGCTTCGCTGGCCAGGAACGCCTGCACCGCCTCGACCTTCGCGAGCAAGCGCACCAGATCATCCTCGCTGCCGGCTGCCAGGACGGCATCGACCACGTCGTGGCGAACGCCCTTCTCGCGCATCTGCACCTTCAGGCGCTCGGCGAAAAAGGCGAGCAGATCGTCTTCCTTGAAGAAGGTCTTGAGCGGCAGGCGGAGCTTGTTCTCGACCACGATGCGAATGACACCGAGGGCTGCACGCCTGAGCGCGAACGGGTCGCGCGACCCGGTCGGCTTCTCGCCGATCGACCAGAAGGAGATCAGCGCCTCGAGCTTGTCGGCCAGCGCCACGGCGATCGACACCGGTGCACTGGGGCAGCGGTCGTTCGGGCCGGCCGGCGCATAGTGATCGCCGATCGCATCGGCCACCGCCGCCGGCAGCTTCTCGTTGAGCGCGTAGTAGCGGCCCATGATGCCCTGCACTTCGGGGAACTCCCCCACGACACCGGACACGAGGTCGGCCTTGCACAGGCGCGCCGCCTGCTCGACCTGCGCGGCGTCGGCGCCCGGCACCAGCTTCGCGATCTCGCCGGCGAGCTTGGCAATGCGGTCGACCCGCTCGGCCTGCGTGCCGAGCTTGGCGTGGAACACGATGCCCTTCAGCGCCGGCAGGCGGCTTTCGAGCGTCTGCTTGCGGTCCTGGTCCCAGAAGAACTTGGCGTCGCTCAGGCGCGGCCGCAGCACGCGCTCGTTGCCGTCGACGATCACCGCACCGCCGTCGCGCGCGACGTTGTTGGCGACGACGACGAACTTGTTGGCCAGCGTGCCGTCGGCTTTCGTCGTCACGAAGTAGCGCAGATGCGTCTTGATCGTGACGATCAGCACTTCGGCCGGCAGGTCCATGTATTGCGCATCGATCGTGCCCATCAGCGGCACCGGCCATTCGACCAGCCCCGCGACCTCGTCCATCAGCCCGTCGTCCTTCCTGAGGACGACACCGGCGTCGGCGCAGAGTTTCTCGGCGCGCTCGGCGATGATCTTCTTGCGCTCGGCGGCATCGAGGATGACATGCGCCGCGCGCAGCTTCGCCTCGTAATCGGCAAAGCCCGTGACCGTGATCGCACCGCTGCTCAGGAAGCGATGGCCCCGCGTCGTATCGCCGAACCTGATCGGCGCCATGTGGCCGCCCGGCGAGACTTCGCCGCTCAGCACCTTGCCGTCGAACAGCGCCACGATGCCTTGCAGCGGGCGCACCCATTGCATGGTCCCGCTGCCCCACTTCATCGACTTGGGCCACGGCAGCGCCTTCATCGCGGCATCGACGATGCCGGGCAGCGCCTCGGCGGTCGGGCCGCCCTTCTTGTTGATGACGGCGAACCAGAACTCGCCCTTGCCGGTGTCGCGCTTCTCGGTCTGGTCGAGCGAGTCGAGACCCGCCCCTTTCAGAAAGCCCAGTACCGCCTGTTCGGGCGCGCCGACCCTCGGTCCGCGCCGTTCTTCGCTCACGTCGGCACGCGCCGCCGGCAGGCCGTCGACCACGAGCGCGATCCGGCGCGGCGTCACGAGGGCCTTCGCCGTCGTGAAGGCGAGCCCGGCCGCCTTGAGACCGTCGCACACCAGCCGCTTGAAGTCCTCGCTCGCGCGGGCCTGCATGCGGGCGGGAATTTCCTCGCTCAGCAACTCGAGAAGCAACTCGGCCATCTAGGCTGCTTTCGCCACTTGTGTCGCCAGCCACGCTTCGCAGCAGGCCTTGGCGAGCGTGCGCACGCGCAGGATATAGCTCTGCCGCTCGGTGACGCTGATCACGCCGCGCGCATCGAGCAGGTTGAAGGCATGGCTCGCCTTGATGCACTGCTCGTAGGCCGGCAGCGGCAGCTTCTTCTCGATCATGCGGCCCGATTCTTTTTCGGCGTCGGCGAAATGCCGGAACAGCATCTCGGTGTCGGCATGCTCGAAATTGTAGGCCGACTGCTCCTGCTCGTTCTGCAGGAACACGTCGCCGTAGGTCAGCGGCACGTTCGACGAGGGCGAGTTGTACGGCAGATCGTACACCGTCTTCTTGTCGAACAGGTACATCGCCAGCCGCTCGAGCCCGTAGGTGATCTCGCCCGCGACCAGTTCGACCTCGATTCCGCCCACCTGCTGGAAGTAGGTGAACTGCGACACTTCCATGCCGTCGCACCAGACTTCCCAGCCCAGCCCCCAGGCGCCGAGCGTCGGGCTCTCCCAGTCGTCCTCGACGAAACGGATGTCGTGCAGCGAGGCGTCGATGCCGATCGCCGCCAGCGAGCCCAGGTACAGTTCCTGGAAGTCGGCCGGCGACGGCTTCATGATCACCTGGAACTGGTAGTAGTGCTGCATCCGGTTCGGATTCTCGCCGTACCGCCCATCCTTCGGACGGCGCGAGGGCTGCACATAGGCTGCGTTCCAAGGCTTGGGGCCCAGCGCGCGCAAGGTCGTGGCGGTATGGAACGTGCCCGCGCCCATTTCCATGTCGTAGGGCTGCAGGATGAGGCAGCCTTGGCGGGCCCAATAGTCCTGCAGGGTCAGGATCAGTTCCTGAAAACACTGCGGCTTG
>CAIWTJ010000163.1 GCA_903915535.1 Enhydrobacter aerosaccus | reverse complement strand
GCTCGAGAAGAAGTGGAACGCCAAGAAGGCGCACGACAATCACTTCCACGATCACCATCACCCGGTGAACTTCAACGTCGGCAAGATCGCGGGCGGCGACTGGGCGAGCTCGGTGCCGTCGTGGTGCACCTTCGACATGCGGGTGGGTGTGCTGCCGTCGCAGACGCTGAAGGAATGCCGCCAGGAGATCGAGGATCTGATCCGGACCGCCGCCAAGAACGATTCGTTCCTGAGCAACAGCCCGCCGACGGTGAGCTGGGAGGGCTTCCAGGCCGAGCCCTTCGTGCTGCAGAACCACGAAGAGGCGCGCGGCGTGCTGGCCGGCGCGCACCAGACGGTGTTCGGTGCCGAACTTCCCGATCGCCGCTCGACCGGTACGACGGATGCGCGCTTCTTCGGTCTCTATGCCGGCCTGCCGGCGCTGGTCTATGGACCGGAGTCCGACGACATCCACGGCTTCGACGAGCGCGTGAACCTCGAGTCGGTGCGCAAGATTACACAGGCGACCGCCCTCTTCATCGCCGAGTGGTGTGGCCTTCAGAAGGCATAAGGTTTCATGTGTGTCGGAGGGGCCTCGTCGCGTTGACCCTGCCGCCACGCGCTCCTAGCCTGTTCCCGAGATTTGGTTCTTGGGGGGACTGAGAAGAGCGGAGGCCGGCCGGCTTCCGCTCTTCGTTTTTCAGGCGATACGTTTGCGCGAGGCGAAGATGCCGAGTGCCACGCCGCCCAGCACGATGGCGACGGCAGCGAGACGCAGGCCGCTGATCGTCTCGCCGGTCAGCAGCGACGAGAACACGAGCGCACAGCACGGCACCAGCAGCGACACCGGTCCGACCTTCGCCGCCGGATAGGTGCGCAGCAGCGTTCCCCAGATCCAGTAGCCCAGCCACATCACCGGCACGACGGTGTAGAGCAGCACGAGCGAGCCACGCCACGAGGGCGCCAGGATCGGCGCGAAGGTGGCGGCCCACCCGTCGGTGAAGGCGCCCGCGAGCAGCAGCGGGATCGGCGGGATCAGGCTCGCCCACACGGTCGCCGCGAAGATCGAGGCGCCGCGCATCTCGCGCAGGAAGAGATTGCCGGTCGCCCAGGAGAGCGCCGAGAGCAGCGCGATGGCGACGGCCACCACGCTGGCGCTGCCCTCGACCGTGCGCGCGATCAGCACGACGCCCATCATCGCGACGGCGAGACCGCCCCACTGCGCCGCGGTCGCGCGCTCCTTCAGGAAGAGGGCCGCGAGCACGAGCGTCAACGGGCCCTGCAGCTGGACCAGCACGGAGGAGAGGCCGGGCGGCAGGCCCGCCTGCATCGCGAAGAAGAGGAAGACGAACTGGCCGCCGAACAGGAACGCGCCCATGCCGGCCAGCGCCTTCCACGACGCGGCGGGCTTGGGGATGAAGAGGACGGGCAGCGCCCCCAGGATGAAGCGGAAGGCGGCGAAGGAGAACGGCGTGAATTCGTCGAGGCCGAAGCGGATGACGGTGAAGTTCAGTCCCCAGATCGCCGCGATCAGCAGCGACAGCGCGATGTGGACCGGCTTCAAGTGAGAGCCGGACCGGTTACAGCCAAACCCAGGGCCGTGCGCTCTTGTCAGCGGCCTGCCAGGCCTCGATCTTGTCCTGGTTGGCCTTGGTCTGGGCGATGTCGTCGAGGCCGTTCAGCATCGCGTGCTGGCGCCGCGCGTCGACCTTGAACGGAATGGTGCGGCCGGTGGGCGAGATCACGACGCAGTTCTCGAGATCGACCGTCACGCGCGCGTTGCCGGGCGAGGCCTTCATCTCGTCGGCCAGTTGCTCGACGTCTTCGATCGGCAGCGGCACCGGCAGGATGCCGTTCTGGAAGCAGTTGTTGTTGAAGATGTCGCCGAAGTAGGGCGCGATCACCGCCTTGATGCCCATGCCCTTCAGCGCCCACACCGCGCCCTCGCGGGAGGAGCCGCAGCCGAAGTTCTCGCGGCTGAGGATGATCGGCGAATTGCGATAGGGCTCTTGGTTGAAGACGCAATCGGGATTTTCCGAGCCGTCGGGCTTGAAGCGGATCTGCTCGAAGGCGTAGGGGCCCAGGCCCTCGCGCCCGACATTGTCGACCAGTCGCTCGATGCGGATGATGAGATCGGTATCGACGTTCTGGCGCATCAGCGGCGCGGCGACACCCGTGACCTTGGTGAACTTGTCCATGGTTAGAACTTCCTCACGTCGGCGATGGCGCCCTTGATCGCGGCGGCGGCGGCCATGGCGGGGCTGGCGAGATGGGTGCGCGCACCGGGGCCCTGGCGGCCCACGAAGTTGCGGTTCGAGGTCGAGACGCTGCGCTTGCCCGGCGGCACGCGCTCGCCGTTGGAGGCCAGGCACATCGAGCAGCCCGGCTCACGCCACTCGAAGCCCGCGTCGAGGAACACGCGGTCGAGCCCTTCGGACTCCGCCTGCTTCTTGATGCGCTCGGAGCCCGGCACGACCCACGCCGTCACGTGCTCGGCCTTGTGCCGGCCTTTCACGATCTCGGCCGCGGCGCGGATGTCGGTGATGCGGCTGTTGGTGCAGGAGCCGATGAACACCCAGTCGACCTTCGTGCCCTCGATCGGCTTGCCGGGTTCGAGGCCCTGGTACTGCAACGCCGCTTCCCAGGCCGCGCGCTTGTCGCCGGCCATTGCGGGATCGGGGATGGCGCGGTCGACGGCGATCACATGCTCGGGGCTGGTGCCCCAGGTGATCTGAGGTGCCACCTTCGCCATGTCGATCGTGTGCTCGCGGTCGAACTCGGCGTCGGGATCGGTGGGCAGCGTGCGCCAGTAGGCGACGGCACGGTCCCACATCGCGTCCTTGGGCGCGTAGTCGCGGCCGTGCAGGTATTCGTAGGTCGTGTCGTCGGGCGCCACCATGCCGGTGCGCGCGCCCATCTCGATGGTGAGATTGCACAGCGTGAGCCGCGCCTCGACCGGCAGGGCGCGAACGGCCGAGCCCGCGTACTCGACCGCGAAGCCCGTGCCGGCGGCGGTGCCGACATCGCCGATCAGGTGCAGGATCATGTCCTTCGAGGTGACGCCCGGCTGCAGCTTGCCGTCGAAGCTGACGCGGAAGCGCTTCGGCTTCCGCTGAACCATGGTCTGCGTCGCGATCACATGCACCAGCTCCGACGCGCCGATGCCGTAGGCCAGCGCGCCCATGCCGCCGTGCGTCGAGGTATGGCTGTCGCCGCACACCAGCGTCGTGCCGGGCAGCGTCAGGCCCTGTTCGGGACCCATGACATGGACGATGCCGTTGCCGTCCTGGCCGAGGTCGAAGAGTTTGATGCCGTACTTCCCGGTCGTCTCGCGCATCGACTTGATCAGCGGCTCGCCGGGCGGATGCGTCTTCTCGGTGCGGCCGGGCTTGGTCGACATGGTGTGGTCGGGCGTGGCGTAGATCAGCCGCGGCTGTACGGGATCGTAGCCCTTCTCGATCGCTTCCTTCATCGCCTTGCCGCCCGACATGTCGTGCAGCAGCAGGCGGTCGATGTGCATCAGGATGAAGCCATTGCCCAGGTCGGTGATGACGTGGCTGTCCCAGATCTTGTCGAAAAGCGCCTTGCCCATGGAAGTTCCTCCGAGGGCAGGGATATCAGCACCTCGCGAGGCGGGCCACCAGCGCTTCGGCTGCATCGCCGCCGAGCGTCTCGATGCTGTGGTACCACGGCGAAGGACCGCGCTGCGGACCCCACAGCCAGTCGGCGGAATGTGGCAGCCGCATCAGGGTGGTAATGCCCAGAATTGCCGCGAGATGCGTCGGCGCATGATCGTCGCCGACCACCAGCCTGCAGCGCGCGACATGTTCGGGATCGCGCTCGACCGCGACGTTTGGTGGCGGGTCCGAGGTCGAGAACCAGCCTATGCGCTCGTCGGGTTCGGCCTTGAGATGAAGCGGCGGCGGCGAGGGGACGGTCTGCAGCGTCCAGTCCAGCACCTTGGGCAGGCTGCGCAGCGGGATGGCCGCGGCAAAGCCGTCGAGCGGATCGCCGCGGCGGACCGTCGGCAGGTCGAGCCAGCCCGCGACCTTGAACGAGCATTGGATCGCGAAGTCCATAGCGGGCAGGCGCGCCAGCATCAGCGTGTCGCGCATCGCCGCATCGCTCTCGATATTGTCCTGCTCGGGGTAGACCAGCAGGCGGCCGTCGAGCCGCTCGCCCTGCCAGCGCGGCAGGTCGGGCGACCAGCGCGGATGGCCGTGCTCCGGCAATTCCAGCCGCGCGTCATAGTCGTCGAGACCGCGCATCCAGTCGCCCTGGGCCAGCAGCAGCTCGCCGCGGCGCAGGCGCAGCTGGGCGTCGTTCGGCTGGGAGGTGAGCGCCATGTCGAGATCGGAGAGCGCGCCCGCCCAATCGCCGCGTGCCGCGAGAAGCGCCGCGCGGGCGCTGAGGGACGGCATCAGGCGATGGTCGATCGACAGCGCGTCGGTGTAGGCCTGCTCGGCTTCATCCAGGCGGCCGAGCGCTTCGAGCGCGCGTCCCTTGTTGTGGATGATCGCGGCACTGTCGGGGGCGAGCTTGGTGGCGCGTTCCAACGCGACCAGTGCCTCGGCATGCGCACCCAGCACGCTGAGGCAGCCGGCGAGATTGACGTGGGCCGCGGGCTCCTTGGGCAGGAACTGGGCGGCGCGCTGCAGCGGCTCGCGCGCCTCGGCGAACCGGCCGAGCTTCAGCCGGGCCTGTCCCAGCATGTGCAGTGCCTGTCCCGAGTTGGGGCGCGCGTCGACGACCTGGGAGAACAGCGCCTCGGCCGCGGCGAAGTCGCCGGCCGAGGCGCGCTGGATCGCGTCGCGGGCGAGGGCATTGATCTGCTGGTCTGAAAGGGCCACGCCGCCGTCTAGCAGAGGCAGGCGCGCGGGCAAAGAAAAAGCCGGCGATCGACAAGGGAGGCTGAGACGTCGATCGCCGGCCAGGGATCCGGAGCGGATGGGGCCCTGCAGGGTAAGGAGGGCGCACAACTCCGGAGTCAGGGAGGAGAGAAGGGCCTAGTCGCGCCAGAAGGGCTTGTTGGCCTCGAACTGGATGCTGCCCGGATTGAGACCCAGGTCGCGCAGTGACCGGGCATCGAGCTGGGAGAGCTCGCGGCGCTCGCGGGCGCGGGTGCGCCAGGTGCCGATCACGTTGGCGAAAGCGGTGAATGTGCCGGCGAGCGGCGCGCGGGAACTGAAGTGGAGCGAGATGTCGGCCATGGGAGGCTCCCCTGAGGAAGTGACGAACTTTGTGAGGCTGAAATGCGCCCCAGGGCCCCCCTTTACAAACGACGGTTTGTCCTGTTTTGATAAGAATAGCTCATGTGAAGGAATGCCCATGAAACGCAGTCTTCCCCCGCTCAATGGCCTGCGCGCCTTCGAAGCCGCTGCGCGCCACATGAGCTTTACCGATGCCGCCGAGGAATTGAGCGTCACCCAGGCCGCGATCAGCCACCAGGTGCGTGGCCTGGAACAGCGCCTCGGATTAAAATTGTTCGTGCGGAGAAACCGCTCCCTGCTGCTCTCCGAAGCGGGCCAGGCCTACCTGCCGTCGGTGCGCGGCGCGTTCGATCAGTTGAACGAGGCGACGGAAAAGCTGCTGCAGAAGGACCGCGGCGGCCATCTCACCGTCACCACCACCGCCTCGTTCGCCACCAAGTGGCTGGTGCCGCGGCTGGGCGGCTTCCAGCGCGCCAATCCCGAGATCGACGTGCGCATCAGCACCGGCACCGGTCTGATCGATTTCTCGCGCGAGGATGTCGACATCGGCATCCGCTACGGCCGCGGCAACTGGCCGGGGCTGGTGGCCGAGCGGCTGGTTGGCGAGGACATCACGCCGGTCTGCGCGCCGTCTCTGGTCAAGGGGCCGAATGCCCTGAAAAAGCCCGCGGACCTGAAGCGCTTCACCCTGTTGCACATCGGCTCCTTCCCCGACGACTGGCAGGTCTGGCTGACGGCGGCCGGCGTGAAGGGCATCGATTCGTCGCGAGGGGTCACCTTCGACTTCGCGCTTGCAGCGTACCAGGCGGCGATGGATGGGCTGGGTGTCGCGCTGGGCCGCAACCCGCTGGTCGCGCCCGACCTCAAGGCCGGCCGGCTGGTCGTGCCGTTCGACTTCAAGATGTCGACGGAACTTGCCTACTACATGGTCTATCCGGCCGAGGCGATCCGGCGGCGCAAGATAAAGGCGTTCCGCGACTGGCTGCTGCCGCTCGCCGAGGTGCAGGCCGCGACCAAGGCGGCGGCCTAGAGCAATGCCGATCAAGACCGGAGAGCAGTATCGCCAGTCCCTGCGCGATGGCCGGAAGCTTTACGTCGACGGCAGACTGGTCGAAGACGTCACGGCCTGCCCGTCGATGCAGGGCGTGATCGGCACGATCGCCGCGCTCTACGACGATCAGCACAATCCCGCCTATCGCGATGTCCTGACCTACAAGTCTCCGACCAGTGGCGAGAGTGTGAGCAAGACCTATCTCGACGCCAGGACGCTCGACGATCTGCACGGCCTCGCCGGCTGCTATCACCTGCGCGCGATGCGCACCTTCGGCCTGATGGGCCGT
The DNA here is from genome assembly GCA_903915535.1 of Enhydrobacter aerosaccus. Lineage (GTDB taxonomy): Bacteria > Pseudomonadota > Alphaproteobacteria > Reyranellales > Reyranellaceae > Reyranella > Reyranella aerosaccus_C. The sequence continues at coordinate 14,115 of CAIWTJ010000163.1, read as the reverse complement.
CTGACCGATTTCATGTCGGCCTTCCTGGTCGACACGGTCATCGGGCTGCGCGCGATGGGCAAGCCCGAGGCCGCGGCGCGGGCGCAGCACATCGTCGAATTGTGCCGCGAGAACGATTTCCAGGTCACGCACGCGTTGATCGACCCGCAGACCGACCGGTCGAAGCTCGATGCGCCGTCGCAGGCGGTCCAGCTGGTCGAGCGCCGCGCCGACGGCATCGTGGTGAGCGGTTGCCGGACGCTCTCGACCCTCGCGGCCGTCTCGAACGAGTGTTACGTGGGGCCCTATTATCCGCGCAAGCCAGGCGAGGAAAAGTTCGCGCTCACCTTCGTGATCCCGATGAATACGCCCGGCCTCTCGATCCTGTGCCGCGAGAGCTTCCACCATGGCGAGGGCACCTTCGATCGCCCCCTCAGCGCACGCTTCGACGAAAGCGACGCCATCCTGATGTTCGACAAGGTGTTCGTGCCGAACGAGCGCGTGATCGTCGACGGCGACATCGCGGCCTACAACGCGATCATGGGCACGCGCCCGGGGTTCACGTCGCTGCAGGCCTGCACCCGGTCGACCATGAAGCTGCGCTTTCTGGTCGGCATGGCAACCGCCGTGGCGCGCGCCAACGGCCGCGACAAGACTCCGCGTTTCCAGGCGGCGATCGGCGAATTGACCGCGCTGGTCAGCATTGCCGAAGGTATCCGGTCGGGAATCATCGTCGATGCCTATCGGCGTGTGCAGGCCTTCGACCAGGGGAAGATGTCGATCTCCGGCGACGGCATCTCCGAGGCCAAGGCCATCGGCAGCCCGGGCAACGCCGCGGTCAATTTCTTCTTTCCCTATGCCAACACCAAGGCGGTGGACGTGCTGCGCATGGCGGCGGGTTCGGGCGTGCTCGCCATGAGCGAGGCCGACTACAATCATCCCGACGTGGCGCCGCTGATGGACCAATGGCTGATCGGCCCCGGCGTCGATGCCAAGCGACGTCTCGCCCTGATGAAGCTCGCCTGGGACATGACCGGCACGGAGTTCGGCTCACGCTCCGGCCTCTACGAGCGTCTGTACTCGGGTGATCCGGAAATCAACGCCCAACGCTGGTTCGCCAGTCCCGTGACGAAGGATTGCGAGGATCTGGTGCACAGCCTGCTTGCCTCGTGAGGAGATAGACGTCGTGGACTTCGGCTATTTCACGCTGAGCGACAACCGCTATCCCGGCAACACACGCACGGCCGAGGACTTCATCAAGGACATCTTTGCCGAGGCGCTGTATGCCGAGAAGGTCGGGCTGAATTCGGCATGGATCGGCGAGCATCATTTCAACCTGCTGGGCGTCAACGCCTCGCCGCTGGCGATGTTGGCGCAGCTCGCGGGCGCCACGACCAAGCTCCGGTTGGCGCCCGCCGTGACGTTGCTGCCCGTGCATCACCCGCTGCATGTCGCGGAGGAGTGGGCGACGCTCGATCTGCTCTCGGGCGGGCGGGTCGATTTCGCGGCAGGCCGCGGCTACGACCGCAAGGAATACGAGCCCTTCCAGGCGAACTTCGAGGACTCGGCCGAACTCTTCGCCGAAGGACTCGAGATCGTGTGGCGCGCCTGGACCGAGACCGGCAAGTGGTCGCACAACGGCCGCTTCTACCAGTTCAAGGATGTCGAGATCCGGCCCAAGCCGGCGCAAAAGCCGCTGCGGCCCTACGTCGCCTGCTTCTCGCGCCCGTCGATGGAGCTCGCGGCGAAGAACGACTGGAACGTGATCTATGCACCGTTCGCGGCAGCGATGGTCTACGGCTCGCTCTCCGACGCGGTGCGTATCTATCGCGAGACCTGCGAGGGCACCTACCAGCGGCCGATGCGGCGCGCGCTCTGCTCCTATTTCGTGCACATCGCCTCGACGCCTGAGGAGGAACAGTACGGCAAGGAAGCGCTGGTGCGCTATTTCCAGGACGCGCTGATCGCCGCCTTCCCGTCGTCGTCGGGCGAGAAGGTGCCGCCGACCTACAAATACTTCGTCGACATCGTGAACATCCTGCGCGACATGCGGCCGGAGAAGCTCACCGACAAGTCGATCCTGTGCGGCAGCCCGCAGCACATCGTCGACTCGCTGAAGCAGGTCGAGAGGGCCGGCATCGCCGAGGTGATCCTCTACTTCAACTACGGCCAGAAGCCCCATGCGCTCGTGAAGGAGCAGATGGACCGCTTCATGCGCGACGTGGCGCCCTACTTCTAGACCGCTTCTTTCACCAGCTTCACGATCTCGGGCGAGAGCTTGGCGTCTTTAACCAGGGTTGCGAGATCGTCGATCATCGCGGTGCGCGTGGTCGCGAGCGTACGTGCGTCGGGATCGAAGAACTTCACGCCGTTCTTCTCGAGGATCGATCGCGCGTTGGCCTGGCTGGCGGCCGAGCCCTTGTTGTAGCTCGCGATGTTGTCGGCCCAGAGGCTCGCCATCAGCTTCTGTTGCGCCGGCGCCAGTTTCTCCCACGCGATCTTGCTGACCATGGGCACGTACTGCGCCAGGAACTGGTGATCGACGTAGGAGTACTTCACGCCCGCTTCCCAGAGCTTGGCCGAGTTGCAGCTCTCGTCGGAACTGATGAAGGCGTCGAACGTGCCCTGGCTGAGGGCAAGCGGTACGTTGGGCCACGCCGTCGTGTTGGCGATGCCGCCGGCGAACTTGATGCGCCAGGAAATGCCCGCGCCGCCGGGGCTGCGGATCTTGAGGCCCTTCATGGCGCCGAAATTGTCGAGCGGGACCTTGGTCGAGTACCAGTTCTGATATCCGAGATCGAGCCACTGCCCCAGTACCTGGGTCTTGAGCTTTTCCTGCAGCTGCTTGTTCACCAGCGCGCCGGCCTTGCCGTTCGTGGCCTTGTGGGTCTGCTCGATGGGAATGCCGTAGAAATACGGCAGCTGCGCCATGTCGCAATCGGGCACGATGCCGGTCATCACCCAGCCGCCGGGCACGGCCATCTCGACCTGGCCCTGCACCAGCGCCTTGGAGACGTTGAGGTCGGCGAAGAGCTGGCCGGAGTGGAAGACCTCGCCCTTCAGCTCGCCGTTGGAGGCTTTTTCCAGCTTGGCCATGTAGTCGATCATCGCGACATTGCGCGGATGGCTGGGCGCGGTGTCGAGCGAACAGCGGATCTTGATCGGCTCGGCGGCGCGCAGCACGGCAGGCGCGGCGAGGATGGCAGTGCCGGTCGCCAAAAAGGCACGGCGGTGCAGTCGATGGTTCATGGGTCGCTTCCTCCTGTTGGTTTCGTCTTCTTCTTTTTCTTGAATACGCGTCGGACTAGGCGGTCGCGCGGGCCTCGCGGAACGAGACGAGACGACGCTGGGTGTCGTCCCACAAGGCAAGACGCACGCAGCGGAAGCTGTCGAACAGCGTCAGCCGGCCCACGGCGCGCAGTTCCGGATGATCGCGCAGGATTCGCGGCAGGCGATAGTAGGGAATGCGGCTGGAGAGATGATGCAGATGGTGCATGCCGATGTTGGCGGTGATCCAGCGCAGGAACGCCGGCAGGTCGTAATGCGAGCTGCCGTGCAGGGCGGCGTCGAGGGCATTCCAGTTGCCCTCCGTGGCCCAGGTCGTTTCCTCGAACTGGTGCTGCACATAGAACAGCCAGACGCCGATCGAGGCGGCGACGATCGCGACCGGCAGGTGCACCAGCAGGAACGCCTTGAAGCCGATCAGCCAGATCAGGCCGCCGGCGACGGCGGCGATCGCGGCATTCGTGGCCATCGTGCTGGCCCATGGCGACCAGCCGTTGCCGCGCATCAGCCCGACGGGCAGGCGATGCTGCAGCAGGAACAGGTAGGCCGGACCGATGCCGAACATCACCAGCGGATGGCGATAGAGGCGATAGCGCAGGCGGCCCCACATCGAGCGCGCGCGGTATTCCGCGACGGTCAGCGTGTCGATGTCGCCCATGCCGCGGCGGTCGAGGTTGCCGCTGCTCGCGTGATGGACGGCGTGGGTGCGCCGCCAGAAGCCGTAGGGAGTCATCGTCACGACGCTGGCAATGCGGCCGATCCAGTCGTTGGCGAAGCGGTGGCGCACGAAGGAGCCATGGCTGCAATCGTGCTGGATCATGAACAGCCGGACCACGAACACGCCGGACGCCAGCGCCAGCGGCAACGCCAGCCAATAGCCGATGTCGAGCGTCAGCCAGGCGAGCAGCCAGAGGCCCACCAGCGGCACGACCGTGATGGCGATCTCGAACAGGCCGCGGCGATAGCTGGGCTGGCGATAACGCGCCAGCACCTGCGTCCAGCGGCGGGCGTCGATGGGCGTTTCGATCGAAGCGGCGGAGTCTTGTTGTTTCATGCGCATGTTGCGATTAGGCGGCTGCCCGGACGAAAGCAATGAGCGAAATGGCGCCACGGGCGGTGCGGGAGCAGATATTAGGCTTGCCGGTGTGGCGATTCTAAGGTGCCGATTCTAGGCCGATCGGCGACGCCGGCGCGGACGATTGCCGGCGGGCTCGGCGGCTGCCGCGGGCTTTGCCCGGATACGCATGGCGCGGCCTTCTCCTTCGTCGATCTCGAAAGCGCCGCTTTGCCGCACGAGATCGCTCAGGTTGCGGAAGCCATAGGTGCGCGAATCGAAGTCGGAGACGACATTGGCCAGGCGCTGGCCCACCGCGCGCAGGCCGACCCAGCCACCCTCGGTCTCCATTTGCGCGATTGCCTTGTTCAGGATGGCGACGGCGGAGTCGGGGGTCTGGGCGGGCGGCGGGGCGGCCGCGCCTGGCTTGGGCGCCGAGGCCGCCGGCACCTCGGGCACCAGGTTCTCGGTGTAGATGAAGCGTCGGCAGGCCTGGCGAAAACTCTCCGGCGTCTTGCGCGCGCCGAAGCCGTAGACGTCGGCGCCCTCCTCGCGCAGCCGCGACGCCAGCCGCGTGAAGTCGCTGTCCGACGACACGAGGCAAAAGCCGTCGAACCGCCCGCTGTGCAGCAGGTCCATGGCGTCGATCACCAGGGCGATGTCGGAGGCGTTCTTGCCGCTGGTGTAGGCGAACTGCTGGTAGGGATCGATCGCGTATTTCTGCAACACGTCGGCCCACGACTTGAGGCGGGGGCTCGAGAAGTCGCCGTAGATGCGGCGCACGCTCGCCTCGCCGAACTTGGCGATCTCCTCGAACAGGCCGGCGACGATGCGCGGCGAGGTATTGTCGGCGTCGATCAGCACGGCGAACCGGCGCAGGCGGCTTTCGTCGGCCATGAGGGCTCCTCGCAGAAAAAACCAGGCGGAAAAACTAGGCGGACGATTTCTCGAACAGTGCGCTTACATGGATGTCGGCGCAATCGACCAGCGGGAAGGGCGGCTCTTTTCCGGTGAACGCCAGGAACAGGTCGGTGCCGCCCAGCATGATCGCCTCGACGCCGCGCTTCATCAGCGCATGCCCTGCCGTGAAGAAGACGTCGCGCTGCTGGTCGGTGACCCGGCCGATCTGCGCCGTCGCCATGTAGGAGGCGCCGACCTGGTCGAACATCTCGCCCTGCGGGGCGATCAGCTCGGCGGAGGACACGCCGCCATAGAGTTTGGTGTTCATGACCAGTGGCGTGCCAAGCACGCCGATCTTCTTGAGGCCCGAGCGCCTGATCGCGGCGTCGACGGCGTGGATGCCATGCACCAGCGGCAGCGGGGAGATCGGCAGCAGCTCGTTGATGCAGAAGTGACCGCCCATCGAGGTGACGGCCGCCACCTGCGCGCCCGCGGCCTTCAGGCGGCCGATCAGCCCGGCGAAGATCTCGGCCTGCTTCCTGGGCTCTCCACCCTGGAGATTGCGCGACATCTCTCGCACGTCGGCGTGGGCGATGGTGCATTCCAGAGGAATGCCGGCGGCGGCATGGCGATCGACCAGGCCGCGATAATAAAAGTCCGTCGCGGCCGGGCCGATGCCGCCGATCAATCCGATATGCATGCTAGCGGGCGCTCCGGCGCTGGATCAGAAGGTTGGCGATCAGGGTGAGGCCGAGCGTCACCGACATCAGGATGAAGGCGATGGCGCCGCCGAAGGGCCAGTTCGTCTTCTGGGTGAACTCGTTGTAGATCACCGGCGCCATCATCTTGAAGGTCGGCCCGCCCAGCAGGAACGGCGTGGCATAGGCGTTCATGGCCAGGATGAAGGTCAGGATCGTGCCGGCCAGGATGCCCGGCAAGGCGAGCGGCCAGAGCACACGGCGGAACATCGTGGCGGGCGGCGCGCCCAGGCTGAAGGCGGCTTCCTCGACCGCGCGGTCGATGCCCTCGATCACGCTCTGCAGCGACAGCACCATGAAGGGCAGGTTGACCGCGATGATGCCGATGATCACCGCGTTCTCGGTGAACATGATCTCGAGCGGCTTGGAGATCACGCCCAAACCCATCAGGCTCGCGTTGACGAAGCCCTTGTTGCCGAACACCACCATCCAGCCCGCCGCGCGCACCGAGTTGCCGACGAACAGCGGCAGCACGGTCGCGATGATCAGCAGATGCTTGAACCGGCTCTGAGTGCGCGCCATCACGTAAGCGAGCGGAAAGCCCACGATCAGGCAGACGACGGTGACCAGCAGCGACACCTTGATCGTCGTTGCGAGCGCTGCCGTATAATAGGGGTCGGTGAAGAACTTCACGTAGTTCGCCACCGTCAGCGCCTCGACCATGGTCTTGGTCGAGGGCACGAACTCGTTCAGGCTGTAGCGGAACAGGATGCCCAGCGGCGCGAACAGGCTGATGGCGATGAAGATCGTCGCCGGCGCAAGGAGCGCCGACGCCGTCCATCCCTGTCCACGCGGCTTGTCGACGACGAGACTCATACCTTGCGCCAGGCCTTGCCCGCTAAGCCTTGAACGTCTTGTTCCACCAGTCCTGGAACGCCGAGTCGTTCTTGGCGATGTAGGCATAGTCGAGATCGACCAGGCGCTTCTGCTCCTCGGCGGAGAAGCCGATGCGCTTCTGCAGGTCCGCCGAAACCTTGGCGTTGGTGACCGTCGGGTTGTAGCCCATGTCCACGGCGAAGCCTTCCTGCGCCGACGACGCCATCATCGCGTCGAGCCAAGCGTAGGCGCCCGCCTTGTTGGGCGCGTTCTTGGGCATGACGAAACCCGACACGTACATCGGAATGCCTTCCTTCGGCGCCACGGTCTGGATCGGGATGCCCGCGTCCTGCCACTGCACGGCGCGCGCCTTCCACATGATGCCGCAGCCGATCTCCTCGGTCTTGAGGGCCTGCGCGAAGGCCTCGTTGGACGGATAGATGCGCGCGCCCGCCTTCTTGCAGGCGAGCAGCCGTTCCTTGCCGGCGTCGAAGTTGCTCATCGTGCCGCCCGAGGCGAGACCCGCCGCCATCATCGTATACTGGTACTGGATGTCGATGATGCCGAGCTTGCTGCCCATCGCGGGATCGAGGGTGTCGGCGAAGCTGGTCGGCGCCTTGGAAATCATCTTCGGATTGAAGAGGATCACCTTGCCGGAATAGATGTGGCCGATGCCGTAGGGATACTTCATCGACGGGATGAGGTTCTTGGCGTTCGGCATCTTCGAATAGTCGATCTCCTCGAGGACGGCTTGCTGGCTCATCTCGTACATGTCGGTCGAGCTGAGGCCGTTCACGTCGACGGTGCCGCGACGGAGCGCTTTCTCGGCCAGCATCTTGGACTTGCGCGGCGGTGCGTTCTCCTCGGCATGGACGCACTCCCAGCCCTTGAGCAGGGGCGTGTCGATGTTCTTGGTGATCAGCCGCGAATAGTCGCCGCCCCAGGTGCCGATGATGATCTTCTTGTTGTCCTGAGCGCGCGCGATCGACGGTGCGCCCAGAGCGGTTGCGGCGGTGCCGGCCAACACGGAACGGCGAGAGAGTTTGATCATGAAAGCCTCCTGTTTCGATCTTGTCTTTATCTAAGCGTTAAACGGTCTATGCGTTGAAGACTTGGCCGGCCGATGCGCGCCAGCCGACATGAACCGATTGGCCGACGTCCGGGGTGAAGCCGCCCTCGCGGTTGGCGATCTGAACCACCAGCCGGTCGGCGGGCGACAGGCGCACGTGGATGTCGATCATCGCCCCGAGATAGGACACGAATTCCACCGTGCCGGGCAGGCAGTTGTCGAGTCCCGCCAGCGGCGCGGCGGCGATTTCCAGCCGCTCCGGGCGCAGCGACAGGCTCGCCTTGCCGGCGGTGCCGCCGGCGCAGACCAGAGACAGGCCGCCCTCGGTCCTGAAGCACCCCGGCGCCTCGACAGTGCCGTCGAGGAAGGTGCTGCGGCCGACGAAGCCGGCCACGAACTTGTCGGCCGGTCGTTCGTAGAGATCGCGCTGGCTGCCGACCTGGCGGACCGAGCCCTCGTTCATCACCACCAGCCGGTCGGCCATGGTGAGCGCCTCCTCCTGGTCGTGCGTCACCATCACGGTGGTGAGGCCCATGCGCTGCTGCAGCTCGCGGATCTCCACGCGCACCTCTTGGCGCAGCTTGGCGTCGAGATTGGAGAGCGGCTCGTCGAGCAGCAGCACGTCGGGATGGATCGCAAGCGCGCGCGCCAGCGCCACGCGCTGCTGCTGGCCGCCGGAAAGCTGGCGCGGCAGGCGGCCGCCGTAGCCTTCGAGACGAACCAGCGCCAGCGTTTCCTCGACGCGCCGGTTCATGTCCGGGCGCGGGACTTTGCGCATCTCGAGGCCGAACGCCACGTTCTGCGCCACGGTGAGATGGGGGAACAGCGCGTAGCTCTGGAACACCATGCCCGCGTTGCGCTTCCACGGCGGCAGCAGGGTCACGTCAGCGCCGCCCAGCTTCACGTGGCCGGCGCTGGGCTCGATGAAGCCCGCGACCATGCGGAGCGTCGTGGTCTTGCCGCAACCGGACGGGCCCAGCAGCACCAGGAATTCGCCGTCGGCCACCGTCAGCGAGACGTCGCGCACGGCATGGAAGTCGCCGTAGCGCTTCACCAGGTTCTGGATGTCGAGCTGTGCCATGTCAGACGACCCGCGCCAGCTTCACGTAGCGATCGGTGATCAGCATCGCGATTGCGATCAGCAAGATCTGCACCACCGAGACCGCCGCGATCGTGGGATCGATCTTCCATTCCAGGTACTGGAGGATGACGATCGGCAGGGTCGTGCGGCCAGGCGCAACCAGGAACAGGCTGAGCTCGAGATTGCCGAACGACGTCACGAAACCGAAAAGCGCGCCCGCGACGATGCCCGGCCGGATGGCGGGCAGGGTAATCCGCCAGAAAGTTACCCAGGCATTGGCGCCCAGGTTCTGGGCGGCCTCCTCGGTCGCGCGATCGACACCCGCGAGGCTCGCCGTCACCAGCCGCACCACCCACGGCATCACGATCACGACGTGGCCCGCGACCAGCGCGTAGAAGGTGCCGAGCACGTCGACGTCGAGCGTGTTCTCGAGATTGACGTGAAAGACGTACATCGACGTGCCCAGCACGACGCCCGGCACGATCAGCGGCAGCAGCAGCAGGCTGGCGAGCGGTGTGCGCATCCTGAACTGGTAGCGCGTGACGCACAGCGCCGCGGGTACGCCCAGCGCCAGGCCGATTGCCGTCGCCAGCACGCCCACCTGGAAGGAAAGCGAGAAGCCGTCGACGAACTTGGGCTGGTCGAGGATCGCGGCGAACCAGTGCAGGCTGTAGCCCTCGGGCGGGAAGGACGGGATTTCCTGCCGGAAGAAGGCGAGCCACGTCACGAAGATCAGCGGCGTCAGGATATAGAGCAGGCCCAGGCCCGCTGCCGTGTTGAGGGCGACGCGGCGGACGGTCATGCGCCCCCCTCGTCATCTCGACCGAAGCCGCGCATAGCGCGGCGGAGTGGAGAGACCTTTTTTTGCGGTCGACGAAGAGAGGTCCCTCGGCTTCGCTGCGCTTCGCTCGGGATGACGGTAGGGCCAGTCACAGGTCGTTCTTATAAAACTTGCCGGCCTTCATGATGGCCGTGAGGTTGGGACCGCCGTCCTGGAACACGCCGAGATCCTTCAGCGGATTGCCGTCGACGACCAGCAGGTCGGCGAACGCGCCGGGCTCGATCACGCCCAGCTTGCCTTCCTGGCGCACGACCTCGGCGCCGATCAGGGTTGCCGAGCGGATGACGTCGATCGCGGGCATGACCTCGCCGCGGATCTTGAACTCGCCGGTCTGCTCGTCCTCGAGCGCGCCCAACAGGTCCGAGCCGTAGGCCATCTTCACGCCGTGCTTCCGGCAGAGCTCGAGCTCCTGGTAGCCCGACTTCAGCACCTCGTCATTCTTCTCCAGCATGACGTCGGGCATGCCCAGCTCCCGGGCGCGCCGCTTCATCGCTTCGTAGGTCACGAGGTTCGGGATCATGTAGACGCCCTTCTTCGCCATCAATTTGGCGGTGGGCGCATCGACCATGTTGCCGTGCTCGATGGTGCGCACGCCGCAATTGACGGCGCGCGTGATCGCCTCGGGCGTGTAGGCATGGGTCAACACGTAGCGGCCGAAGGCGTGGGCCTCCTCGACGGCGGCGGTGATCTCCTCGATCGAGAACTGGATCGATTCCAGCGGATCGTGCGGCGACGCGACACCGCCCGAGACCATCAGTTTCACCTGGTCGGCACCCTGACGCATCTGTTCGCGCGCGGCCTTGCGCACTTCGTCGGGACCGTCGGCGAGGGCGCGGATGAACACCATGCCGTTGCAGCAGAGGCACGGCGGGCCGGCGAAGTCGGTGCGGCGGTTGCGGTCGTTGTGGCCGCCCGTGGGCCCAATGGAGCGGCAGGAGATGAACAGGCGCGGACCCGGGATCAGGCCCGACTCGACGGCGGTCTTGGTCCCCCAGTCGGCGCCGCCGGCATCGCGCACCGTCGTGAAGCCGCGATCGAGCATGCGCTTCAGGCGGCCCGCCGAGCGCGCCATCATCAGCGTGAGCGGAATCGCTTCCATGCGGTTCATGTAGACTTCGCTGTGATGCGTGTGCACGTGGCAGTCGATCAGGCCCGGCATCACGGTGCGCTTGCCGCAGTCGACGACCTTCGCGGCCTTCGACTTGATCGGCTTGGACGAGACTTCCTTGATCAGTTCGCCCTCGACCAGCACCTCGTAGCCGCCGCGCGCTTCCTTCCAGCGCGGATCGAGCAGCGAGAGATTCTTGAACAGGAAAGACATCGACATTCCTTCTGTGGCCCTCCCCCTCCGCCCTTCGGGAACCTCCCCCGTCTGACGGGGGAGGCAGGGAGGGGGCGAGCGACCGATCGGTCGCTACTATTTCAGTTCATTCTTGTGAAACTTGCCGGCCTTCATGATCATCGGCAGGTGGGCGCCCTGGTCGAGGAAGAGGTCGAGCTTCTTGAGCGGATTGCCGTCGACCACGATCAGGTCGGCCAGCGCGCCCGGCGCCACCGTGCCGAGCTTGCCCTCCATGCGCAGGATCTCCGCGCCCACGGTCGTGGCCTGGCGGATGATCTCGATCGGCTTCAGCACCTTGGCGCGATGGATGAACTCCAGGCTCTGGTCGACCTGCAGCGCGCCCAGGAGGTCGGAGCCGTAGCCGACCTTGACGCCCGCCTTCTTGCAGATCTCGAGTGAGCGCAGGGCGCCCTCGAGCACGATGTCGTTCTTGGCCAGCATGTCGCCGGTCATGCCGAACTGGTCGGCGCGCTCCTTCATCGAGAAGTAGGTGACCAGGTTGGCGATCATGTAGCCACCCTTGGATTTGATCAGGCGGGCCGACTTGTCGTCGATCAGGTTGCCGTGCTCGATGGTGCGCACGCCGTTGTTCATCGCGCGCGTGATCGCCTCGGGCGTGTAGGCGTGCGCCAGCACGTAGCGGCCGAAATTCTTCGCCTCGTCGGTCGCGGCCGCGATCTCGGCCTCCGAATACTGCAGGCTGTCGAGCGGATCGTAGGGCGAGGCGACGCCGCCCGAGCACATGATCTTGATCTGGTCGGCGCCCTGGCGCATCTGCTCGCGCACGCAGGCGCGCACGGCATCCGCGCCGTCGGCGACGGCCATGACATAGACCATGGCGTTGCAGCAGCCGCAGGGGGCGCCCTGGTAGTCGGTGCGGCGGCGCGAATCGGAATGGCCGCCGGTCGGACCCATCGCCTTGCCGGAAATGAACAGCCGCGGTCCGGGAATAAGCCCCGACTCGACGGCGGTCTTGATGCCCCAGTCGGCGCCGCCGGTGTCGCGCACGGTGGTGAAGCCGCGATTGATCATGCCAAGCATCAGCTCGGCCGACTTGGCCGTCAGAAGCGTGAGCGGCACGTTCTCGAGATTGCGGATGTTCACTTCGGTCAGGAACACGTGCACGTGGCAGTCGATCAGGCCCGGCATCAGGGTGCGCTTGCCGCAGTCAACGACGCGGGCCTTGGCCGCCTTGATCGGCCGGGCAGAGACTTCACGGATCGTGTCGCCCTCGACCAGCACCTCGTAGCCGCCCCGCGCCTCGTCCCACTTGGGATCGAGCAGGTTCATGTTCCGGAACAAAATCTGCGACATCGATGCTCCCTTGAATCGCGGCGGCAACCCTACGCTGGCCGCCGCTTTGACGCTACTGTCTCCCATATGCGTAGAGTTGTCGTGTTCGGCACCACGGGTTCTGGAAAGAGCCGCCTCGCGGAGAGGCTCGGCGCGCGCACCGGCCTGCGCGTGGTCGAGCTCGATGCGCTGAACTGGGGCCCCGACTGGCAGCCTGCGCCGATCGAATTGCTGCGCCATCGCGTCGAGCGTGAACTGCGCGACGGCGACTGGATCGTGGTCGGCAACTACGACTCGGTGCGCGACCTCACCTGGCGCCCGGCCGATACGCTGGTCTGGCTCGACCTGCCCTTTGCGCTCGTGATCTGGCGGCTGTTCTGGCGCACGCTGCGCCGCTCGATCACCAAGGAGAACCTTTGGGGCAGCGGCAATACCGAGTCGCTGGGACGGTCCTTTTTCACCCGGCAGTCGATTCTGCTCTATGCAATGAAGACCCATCGCCGCAACCAGCACCGTTTCGCGATCGAGACCGAGTTTCTCGCCAAGGACAAGAACGTCCTTCGCCTGCGCAGCGCCCGCGAGGTTGAGCGCTTCCTGGCGACGGCGTAAGCAGGCGCATGGCAACCCACACCTTCTCCTGCCTCGACGGGCACACCTGCGGCAATCCCGTGCGGCTGGTGGTCGAGGGCGGCCCCGCGCTCGCGGGCGCGACCATGAGCGAGCGGCGGCTGGATTTCCTCGCCAACCACGACTGGATCCGCCGGGCGCTGATGTTCGAGCCGCGCGGCCACGACGTGATGTCGGGCTCGATCCTTTATCCCTCGACACGGGCCGACTGCGACACGGCGATCCTGTTCATCGAGGTGAGCGGCTGCCTGCCGATGTGCGGCCACGGCACGATCGGCACCGTCACCATGGCGATCGAGAACGGGCTGGTGACGCCCGCGACGGCAGGCGTGCTCAATCTCGACGCGCCGGCCGGCCGCGTCGTGGCGCGCTACGAACAGAAGGGCCGCTATGTCGAGAGCGTGCGCATCACCAATGTCGCCTCCTATCTGGCGGCGAGCGACGTGCGCATCACCGTGCCGGGCATCGGCGAGCTCAGCTTCGACATCGCCTATGGCGGCAATTTCTACGCGATCCTCGATCCGCAGAAGAACTTCGCGGGGCTGGAGTCGATGTCGGCCTCGGACGTGCTGCGCCTGTCACCGCTGGTGCGCCGGATGCTCAACAGCGTGATCGAGCCGGTCCATCCCGAGAACGAAAGCATCCGCGGCGTTAGCCACGTGATGTGGACCGGCAAGCCGCGCGACGCGCGGGCGCACGCGCGCAACGCGGTGTTCTACGGCGACAAGGCGATCGACCGCTCTCCCTGCGGCACCGGCACGTCGGCGCGCATGGCCCAGCTCGCAGGCAAGGGCCGTCTCAGGGTGGGCGACGACTTCGTGCACGAGAGCATCATCGGCTCGCTGTTCGACGGCCGGGTCGAGGCGTCGGCGCGCGTCGGCAACCACGACGCCATCATCCCCTCGATCGCTGGCTGGGCGCGCCAGCACGGCGTCAACACCATCACGGTCGACGACCGCGATCCCTTCGCGCACGGGTTCCAAGTGAACTGAGTTGCTGCTCAAGCGTAGCGAGCAGGCGTGGACGGGACCGCGGAGCTCCAGCTCCGCTCATTATCATGATGCGGAGCT
>CAIWTJ010000162.1 GCA_903915535.1 Enhydrobacter aerosaccus | reverse complement strand
TTCCGCTGGAACGCGCGCGGCGGGAAGGTCGCCTGGTCGGCCTGCTCGATCTCCATGTCGACGCCGATGTTCTTCCAGAACTGCTGCAGGATCTGGCCGTTGGTGCGGCCGCGCGGCGTCGCCGTGAACAGCATCTTGAATTTCACCGGCTTGCCGTACTCCTTGATCAGCTCGGCGGCCTTCTTGGGATCCTCCGGCAGCGCGCCGTCGTCCTTGCACTGGACCCACGAGCCGTCGCCGTAGGGATTGGTCGCGGGGCGCGCGAGGCCGTTGGTGTAGGCCTGCGAATATTTCTTGCGGTCGATCGCCATGACCAGCGCCTGGCGCACCCGCACGTCGTCGAGCGGCGGCACCTTGGTGTTGATCGCGTTCACCGCCGCACCCGAGCCCGCATACTTGAGCACCTGCAGGGTCGAATCCTTCTGCGCGCGCTGGATGTTGTCGGCTTCGAACTCGTCGGCCCACACCAGGTCGGTCTCGCCCGACTTCAGGCTGGCGAAGCGCGACTGCGAATCGGGCAGCGGCCGCAGCGCGATCCTGTCGAGATAGGGCAGGTCCTTGTTCCAGTAGTTGGGATTGCGCTCCACCACCATGCGATCGCCGGCGGTCCACGACTTCAGCACGAACGGCCCGGTTCCCACCGGGCTGCGATTGTAGTCGTCGCCCTTGGCCTGGATCGCCGCCGGCGAATGGATCGAGCTGTTCTGGTCGGGCCGCGTCAGCAGCGCGGGAAAATCGACCGCGGGATCCTTCAGGTTATAGACGACGGTGAGGTCGTCCTTGGCGTCGATGCTCAGAATGTTGGCGATGTAGAAGGCGCAGCGGCAGTTGTTCTTGGGATCCTTCTGGCGGTCGAAGTTCCACTTCACCGCCTGGGCGTTGAACGGCGTGCCGTCGTGGAATTTCACGTCGGGCCGGAGCTTGAAGGTCCAGGTCTTGAAGTCGTCGGAGCTTGACCACGACAGCGCGAGCTTCGGCTTGGCCTTGCCGTCGTCCCCCAGCGTGGCGAGCGTCTCCAGCATCAGGGCGGCGGCGGTGATGGCCGACGTGTCGTAGACGCCGACCTTCAGCGGATCGAAGCCCGGGATGTCGAGCTCGACACCGACGGTCAGGCTGCCGCCCTTCTTCTGCGCGAGCGCGGGGCTGGCGGCCGCGGCCAGCAGGGCCACGCAGGCAAGCGCGGCGCCACGAACGATCGACTTCATCCTGTTCCTCCCAGAACACACGGTCTTCGACCGCTTATTGGATGCGCACTCTAGGCTGAAACGATCGCGGAATCGACCGATTCGGAATAGAGTTTCGCGACGTCGGCCGCGCGCCGTTCGAGCACGCGCCGGGCATTGATCGAGCGCTTATCCGTCACCTCGCCGTCGGCCGCCGACGGCGGCGTCTCGAGCGGCAGCAGGCGGCGGATGCGCGTGCTCGATCCGGCGCGCCGGTCGTTGAATTTCACCAGCCGGCGCGCGAGTTCGGCCCGCCAGTCACCGGTGCAGGCCGCCGGATCGAGCCACACCAGCGCGCCCAGCCACGGCCGGTCGGGCGCCGCGATCACCAGCTCGCGCACGTAGGGCTGCAGCGCGTCGAACAGTTCGGTGCGCAGGGTCGTGGCGCGCACCCAGGTGCCGGAGGCAAGCTTGAACTCTTCCGACACGCGGCCGGCGAATTCGATGCCCGCCTCCGGCCGCGTCTCGTCGACCCAGCGCGCGGCGTCGCCGGTGCGGAAGAAGCCCTCTTCGTCGAAGGCCTGCGCGGTCGCTGCGGCATCGCCGTAGTAACCCGCCATCACGTTCGGTCCCTTGACGCGCAGCTCGTAGCGGTCGCCGGCCGGCACCAGCTTGGCGACGGATCCCGGCTGCGGCAGGCCGAGCAGGCCCGCGCGGTCGACGTTCCAGTAGACGATCAACCCGGTGCTGGTCGTCTCGGTCATGCCCCAGCCGCAGCCGAACGGCAGGCGCTCGCCCAGCTCCTGCGTGGCGTTGCCCTGCAGCCGGTCGAAGCTCTCCTGCGGCAGCAGCGCGCCGCCGTAGCCCAGGCTGCGCATGTTCTTGAAGAATTTGGTGCGCAGGTCGGCGTCGCGCTCCAGTGCCGACAGCAGGAGCGGATAGGCCATCGGCACGTTGCCGAAGCTCGACGGCGAGAGTTCGCGCAGGTTCTCCAGCGTCTCCTCGAAGCGGCCCGGGATCGGCCGGCCGCCGTCGATGTACATCGAGCCGGCGATGCGCACGATGCTGTTGAGATTGGCGTTGCCGCCCCAGGTGTGATGCCACGGCAGCCAGTCGAGCGTGACGGCGATGCGTGAATCGTCGAGCGGTTCGCCCACCATGCGGATCATCTCCGCGCCCGCGGCGAGATTGCCGTGGGTGTTGAGCACGCCCTTGGGCAGACCGGTCGAGCCCGAGGTGAACAGGATCTTGGCCGGCGTGTCGGCGGAGAGATGCGTGCGCCGCTCGGCGACGGCGGCATCGATCGAGCTGCCGGTCAGCGCGCCGAACGGCAGGCCGCGCCCTTTCCGATATTGGCCATCCACCGTGACGATGCGCGCACCGCGCGCCGCCGCGCGATCGAGCGCCGGGCCGTAGACGTTCGAGTCCTGCGCGAACACCAGCGACGGCTCGACGATCGATAGCGCGTGATCGAGGCGCGAGAAGTCTCCGGCCGTCGAATAGTTCGGCGACACCGGTGCCACCAGGGCGCCGGCGCGCAGGGCGCCGAACAGGAAAAGCGCGTTCTCGAGACTGTTGTCGGACAGGATCGCCAATGGCCTGCTGCCAGTCACGCTGGAAGGACCGTAGCCTTGGGCGATCAGCCACGACGCCACGGCGCCGGTCTTGGCCCACGCCTCGGCATACGTCAGACGCTGCCACGCCCGCTCAACCCCCTTCCCCGGCCCGCGCCGCTCGGCGAGCCAGGTCACGTCGGGCCGGCGCTCGGCGGCGCGCGCCAGCAGGTCGATCATCAGCGGCAGGTTTTCCGGAAGCGCGCGCGGCGAGGTCAGGATCTGCGTGCCGTCGGCGCGCCGCTCGACCGAGACTTCGGGCTTCGGCCGGTTGAGCGACCGCATCGGCGCGAGACTCATGCGCCTACGAGGCCGAGCAGGTGAACTTGATCAGCCGCGGCGGCACGGTGAAGGCCGGGTGCTGTGCCGGCATCGGTGGCACGGTGCGCGGCCAGCTGCCGTCGGCCAGGTGCTTCTCGATGATCGGCACCAGCTGCTGCATCGCGATCCAGGCCCGGAGCTTGATGCCGGGCGGGGTGTTGTGGATGCCGTCGCTGAACAGGTTGGGGTCGTAGGGCATGTACTTCGCGATGTCGATGAAGGGCAGGCCGTACTTCGCATCGTACTTGGCGAAGACGCGGTCCTCGAACTTGGTCATGCGCTCGAGGTCGCGGTAGGTGTAGGGGAAGTAGCGGATATTGAGCGTGTGCAGGATCGCCTTCTGCTTCGCGGCGTCGACCACCAGGCCTTCCTTGGCCAGCCAGTGGAACGAGGCCACCGAGAGATCGGAGCCGACTGCCGCGAGATCGGTGCGGATCTGGTCGAGGTTCGCGATGATCTCGCTGAGATGGATCGGCAGGTCCTTGCGCGTGATGTCGGGGTCCATCTCGTCGAGGCCTTCGGGCCAGGTGGTCTCGTAGGCGGGCTTGGGCCACTCGGCACCGCTGGTCAGCCCCTCCGCCCGGCGCGCGAGCGCGGAGTAATCCCCGGCATCGCGCAGGAAGCGCGCGAGCTTGCCGGCGGGTTCGGGCTTGGCGACCGGTACCTTCTTCACGATCGTCGAGAGATCGAGCTGGTTGCCGCCTTCGTAGTAGACGACGAGGTCGGGCATCGTCGGCGCGACTTCATCGCGGATGATCGGTGCGATGTCGTTGGCGTTGATGCTCTCGCGGCCGGCGTTCAGCACCTCGAACGTCACGTCGATGTTGCGCGCCTTGGCCCAGCGGTTGAGCCAGTTCGTCAGGTACTCCGGACCCGAATACGGCAGCGGATGAATCTCCGCGACCGTCGACGCACCGACAAAGACGATGCGCACCGACTTGGGTTTGCGCTGGAACTGCACCGGCGGGCCGCGCCAGCCGAATTCGTTGGTGACGAGTCCGTCCGGCGAGGTCGCGTTGGGCAGGAAGCGGAAGAACGGACGCGTCTTGCCGTCGGGCGGATCGTAGACATAGAGCTGGCCCGGCGCGCCCTTGAGATAGTCGTGCTTGCAGGGATCGCCGACGAAGACCGAGTTCCACGCCTTGTACATGTCCCACGGCAGGAACGGATTGGGCCCGCTCTGGTTGGCCTGAAGGCGCTGGTACATTTCCTCCCACTCCTTGGGAGGCTTGGTGCGGTTGGGCAACGGCGGCGGATCGCTGAAGAACAGCGCGCGATCGACCGACGCCGCGCGCGGGATCTCGTCGAGATGGCCGCCGGTCGTGTCGACACCCTGCGAGCTGTTGACCTCCGGCAGCGCCAGCGCCACCACCGATTGACCGTCGATGATCCGGATCGCGCCTTCGGCGGCGAGCACGCAGAACACGAACGACACGGTAATAAGAAGCAGGTTTGCCAGGAAGTTTCGCACCAACAAGACCCTTTCCGGGAGTAGGCTGCCGTTTACGGGTTCGGAGAGGAAACATCAATGCCCCCACCGATGGCCGGCCCCTTGCCGCTGCAGGGCCTGCGCGTTCTCGACCTGGCGAGCTTCATCGCCGGTCCCGTGGCGACCACGGTGATGGGCGATTATGGCGCCGAGGTGATCAAGATCGAGCCGCCGGGCGAGGGCGATCCGCAGCGCAAGCTCGGGCAGGCGCATTCGATCCCGCAGCATCCGGTCAACTTCTGCTGGCACCTGGTCAACCGCAACAAGCGCGCGATCGTGCTCGACCTCAAGCAGGCCGACGGCCGCGCCGCCTTCGACCGGCTGGTGAAGACCGCCGACGTGATGGTGGTGAACTTTCCGCTGAAGGTGCGCGAGCGATTGAAGATGCGCTACGCCGATGTGGCGCCGCTGAACCCGCGCCTGATCTACGCCTCGATGACCGGCTACGGCGAGCAGGGTCCGGACGCCGAACAGCCGGGCTTCGACTCGACGGCGTTCTTCGCGCGCTCGGGCCTGCTCGATGCCCTCACCTACGCGGGCGGCCCGCCCGCCTTCTCGCTGCCGGCGCAGGGCGACCAGATGGCCGGCATGAATCTGTTCGCCGCGATCTCGATGGCGCTGCTGCACCGCGAGCGCACGGGAGAGGGCAGCGAAGTCTCGACCTCGCTGCACGCTTCGGGCCTGTGGTCGAACGCGATGCTGGCGCAGGGCGCGCTGCTCGGCGCCTTCGTCGCCCCACGCCCGCCGCGCACCACGCCCAGGAGCGCACTCGCCAACCAGTACAAGACCGCGGACGGGCGCTGGATCCAGCTCACCATCGTGCGCGAGGACAAGCTCTGGCCGGAGCTGTGCCAGGCGATGGATCGTCTCGATCTGCTGCAGGACCCGCGCTTCCAGACCACCGACAACCGCCGCGCCCACGCGAGCGACTTGGCCGCGATCCTCGATCCGGTGTTCGCCGCCCATCCGTGGCCGGAATGGAAAAAGCGCCTGCGCCATCACGAGATCACCTTCGGCCTGCTGGGCGTGTTGCGCGACGTGCCCGACGACGAGCAGGCCGTGGCCAACGGCGCCGTGGTGAAGACAGACGTCGAGGAGATGCCGCGCTCGATCTCCGCGCCGATCCGCCTCTCGTTCGCGGCCCAGCCGTCCACACCCGGGCCCGGCCCGGGCCATGGCGCGCACACCGATGAAATTCTGAAAGAGCTGGGGTACGGCACCGATGAGATCGATCGTCTGCGCGCGGCCGGGGCGCTCGGGTGAACTCTCCCGGGAGCCGAGCTTCCCGACCTTCCCGGTCTTTCCCGACCGGTCGGGAATCCTCCGATGCCTATGGCATAAGGGTTGGACGCGATTCTTCCCGGTTTCCACCCCACCCCCCCGGGTGCTTTTGAGGGAGTGATTCATGGCTGACGGCGGCTGCCTCTGTGGCGCGATCCGGTTCACGACCGAGGGCGCGCCGAAGTGGACGAGCTACTGCCACTGCGCGAGTTGCCGGCACCACACCGGCGCGCCGGTCTCCGCCTATGCGGGCTTCGAGCGCGCGAATGTGCACGTCACCAAGGGCACGCTTGCCCGCTTCTCCTCCTCGCCGGGCGTCCATCGCGGCTTTTGCTCCACCTGCGGCTCGACGCTGACGTACGAAGGCGAGCGCTGGCCGACCGAAATCCACCTCCACGTCGGCGCCTTCGACGACCCGGAGCCGTACGCCCCGAAGGGCCACGCGTTCGAAACCGAACGCGTAAGCTGGCTGCATCTCGACAAACCGGCCAAATAGGGCGCAACGTCCCTATCCACTCAGCGTTCAACAGGCCCATGAGCAGGTCACCTGGCGTCCACTGGTCGATCGACGATATCCCCTACGGGGAGATCGATGGCGCCTGCGTGCGCGACGATCGCCGCCTGTTCCACATCGTGGCGTCGGCGTCGTTCATCGAGATCACCTCCGATCTCTACACAAAGAACCTGGTCGAATTCTTCCGCCACGACGGCGAGATCGCCGAGTGGCTGGAGCATCATTGGGAAAAGGAAGAGCTGCAGCACGGCGCGGCGCTGAAGAAATACGTCCAGACCGCGTGGCCCGCATTCGACTGGGAAGCGGCCTACGCCACCTTCCGTGCCGAGTACGGCGCGATCTGCACGGTGGAGGCGCTGGCCGGCACCAAGGCACTCGAGATGGTGGCCCGTTGCGTCGTGGAGACTGGCACCGCGAGCTTCTATCGCATGCTCTCGGACCTCAGCCCCGAGCCGGTCCTGCGTCAACTGGCGGCCGAGATCAGCAGCGACGAGGTGGGTCACTACAAGCACTTCCATCGCTACTTCCGGCGCTATCGCGAGCTCGAGCGGCCGAGCCGCTTCGCGGTGATGCGCACGCTGCTGAAACGCGCAGCCGACGTCGAGGCCGAGGATACGTTCTACGCCTTCCGCGCCGTGTTCCGCGGCAGCAATCCCGGCACGCCTTTCGAGCGCGCCCATTACGACGCCTATCGCGACGGCGTGCTCAACCTCGTGCGCCAGTATTTCCCGCATGGCATGGCGGTGAAGATGCTGCTGAAACCGCTCGACATGAATCCCCTGGTCAGCCGCGCCATGCTGCCCACGGTGACCCAGGCCTCGCGCCTGTTTCTGCGCCGCTACGACAACGCAGCGTGATCTGCGGCAAGGGCCGCTGATCCGACAAGTACAGCCGGACGGTGGTCTCCGCGCGGCAACAGCAGGCGTTCTTCGACGAGTCTTCGCCTGAAGCGTCGGCAGACGGGGGATGAACTCGTTTCGTCCATCGTCCCTCAGATCGGCGACGAATGGCGAATCGGCGGCGGCGACGGAACGATTGCACGAGATTTATCGTTCTGTTCGATGTTGACGCCCAGACCCAGCCCCAGGAGAACATGATGACCGGCAAGCCAGATCAACCCAAGGTCCCCAAGAACCAGCGCGACGTCTCCCATCCCGGCATGATGGGCGATGGCACCGAGGAGCAAAGCCTCGGCGAACGAGGCAAACCAGCCGCGCGCATCAAGGAGCGTGAGGTCAAGGCGGCCTTCGGCAAACACAACGACAAGAAGCCGACCGTCTGAGGCAGCGCGTAAAGACCGTCGAGAGACGCCGGCGTCCAAATGCCATGACGTCGGCCTCCTTCCCTCGGCGGCCTTGTCGCGCGACTGTTTTACGTTCTGCTTATTGGCCTTGTCGGCGGGTGGCGTCGCCACCGTCGATGCCACGGCTGTCGGACGCGGCTATCGGCCAGGCGCCCTCGCCTGCATAGGTCTTGGGACCCGTGGAGAGCGCCAGCGCGGAAAACCCCGTCGAGAGAAACCGGCGTCTGAATTCCATCACGTGGCAATCCTACCATAGGCGGGCCTTGCCGCCCGCTCTCCGCGGCCGGACAATCCGGCAAAACGAACCGGAGGAAGCCATGAAGGTCGGCGTCGCGATGAACATGCTGCACGAGCACGGCAAGCCCGACGTCGCCGTGGTGCAGGAGCATTTGCAGCTGGGCGATCTCGTCGAGCCGCTCGGGTTCGATTCGCTGTGGGGGCTGGAGCATCACTTCACCGGCTACGCCATGTCGCCCGCGCCGACGCAGCTGCTGGCCTACTTCGCGGGCCGCACGAAGCGCATCCAGCTCGGCACCGCGGTGATCGTGCTGCCCTGGCACGATCCCGTGCGCGTGGCCGAGCAGATCGCGCTGCTCGACATCATGTGCGGCGGGCGCTGCCTGTTCGGCTTCGGCCGCGGCGCCGCCTCGACCGAGTACGAAGGCTTCCGCATTCCCATGGGCGAGGCACGGCCGCGCTTCGCCGAGGCCGCCGAGATCGTGGTGAAGGCGCTGGCCAACGACTCGTTCGAGCATGACGGGCAGTTCTTCAAAATCCCGCGCATGTCGATCCGGCCGCGTCCGATGTCGAATCCGGAGCGGCGCTTCTACGCTTCTTCGGTCAGCCCGGAATCCGCCGAGGTGATCGCCAAGCTGGGCTTCGGCATGCTGATGATCATGCAGAACGAATGGGAGAAGTGCCGCCAGGACATCGACACGTTCCAGTCGATGAGCGCGCAGGCGGGCTTCACGCCCAAGGCGCCGATCATCCTGACCAACGTCTCCTGCGCGGAATCGCGCGACGAAGCCCATGAGCGCGCGCAGAAATATCTCGGCCGCAAGTGGCAGTCGATCGACGACCACTATCACTTCTCAGACGGTCATCTCGCGAACGTCAAAGGCTACGAGGCCTACGGCAAGACCGCGAAGACCTACGCCAAGCTGAAGGATCCCGCCAACCTCAAGAAGGCGACCGACTTCTACGTCTCGATCCAGATCGTCGGCACCCCCGACGATTGCCTGCAGCAGCTGGGCGACCTGCAAAAAGTGACCGGCCACGAACATCTGGTGGCCGAGTTCTCATTTGGTAATCTGCCGCATCATGAATCGGAGAAGAACCTGCGCCTGTTCGCCGACCGGGTGCTGCCCACCCTGCAGCGCGATCCCGCTTTCGCCGGCGGCAAACGTTCGGCAGCCACGGCATCTGCGTCGCCACGGCATGCCGCGTCCGACGGCATCTTCGCGCCGGCCTGAGCGATGAAGCGGCTTGCCCTTCTCGCGTTGTTCCCGCTGCTCTGGGGCACGGCCGCTTCGGCGCAGCGCATCTCCGACGAAGAGATCCGCCAGATGATCATCCGCGATTCGCTGTCCGGCTTCAGCACGCGCGACTGTCCCTGCCCCTACAGCTACGCCTGGAACGGCCAGCAATGCGCCGACAAGAGTCTCTACAACCAGCGCACCACGCGGCGCGACATCTACTGTTATCCCGCCGACGTCAGCTATCGCGACATCGAGGAATACCGGCGCGCCCACGACTATCGCCGCTTCTGACCGGCAGCCCACTGGCGCGCGCCACTCCCGTGACGCTCATGCTCATACGCTCCGCGAGCTTCCAGCTCGCTCATGATTCATGAGGCGAGCTGCAAGCTCGCGGTCCGGAAGACATGAGCGCCGCGGAGTGGCGCGCTCCCGTGACGGCTAGAGCAGCAGGATCGCGCCGCAGACGAGCAGCAGGATCTTCCCCGCGAGGCCGAACTGCCGGTCGTTCAGCTGGCCGAACAGCGCCATGCCGAGCGACGTGCCGAGCAGCACCGCCGGCAGATGGAGCAATCCGCTCCAGTCGATCTCGCGATGCCGGGCGCCGGCGAACTCGCCCGCCGCCATCACCGCGAGGCCGGCCAGCTGCAGGATCAGAATGACCGGCTGATAGAGACCGCGCTGGCGTTCCTTGCTCCAGCCCTTGAGGCCGCACCACACGACAACGGGGGCTCCGGGAAAGGCCGCGATGCCACCGGTGATGCCGCCCAGCACACCCGCGAAGGCATCGGCGATTCCGTGCCGGCACTCGATCGCCACCGGACGCCGCCACATCGTGACCGCGGCATAGATCACCAGCAGTCCCCCCATCGCCTGCGCGACGGGCTTCGAGCATGTGTGCAGCAGCACGTAAAAGCCGACCGGCAGGCCGGCCGCCACGCCGAGCAGGAAGTCGGGGCAGGCGTGCCAGTCGATATCGCGCCGCAGCGACCACACCATCGCAGCCTCGCTCGCGACGGCGCAGACCAGGGTGATCGCGAGCGCCTGCCGCGGGTCGCCCAGCAGGTGCGCGAGCGCCGCCCCGCAGATCGGGGCGAAGCCGAAGCCCGTCACGCCCGAGACGACGGCGGCCGCGAACACGACCAGCATCGTCCAGAGAACGTCCGGCATCGTGCCGGCCCTGGTCAGCAGCACGATGTAGCAGCCGAGCAGGATCATGCCCGCGCGATAGGCGGGGAAAGTGCCGGACGATCCTGTCACCTCCGTCACCGGCGCCGTGGGGGCGGACACCGCTCCTCGTGGAACAGGGGCCGCGTGCGCAGCGCCGCCATCAGACCGGAGCAGAGCGCGGCAAGGCATTGGCTGATCCCATGGCCGATTGCTTTGGCGCGCGCATGACGGGCCGCCGCTACCACCTGGGTGGAATCGTGGATCATCTTGGGTCTCCGAAAAGGGGGTACCCTCTCCGTCCGTTGCTATTGGAACGAGCGGAGAGGGTGGGGACCGTGCGGGGCGTCTGGGATTGGGAGGCAGCAGCTCCCGCACGGAAGAGAGGGTTAGAGAAGAGGCCGTGTTACTCCGGGATGGCTTCGCCCGAGCCGCCGAACTCCTTGGGGAAGTCCTTGAGCTTGGGCAGGCCGTCCTTCATCGGCAGCACGGTCTCGGCGTAGTTGACGTGGACGCCCGGCGCGAAGCGCAGCGTGGGCAGCGTCGCGGAGAACACGTCGACCAGGCCGAGCGGCGGATGGTTGGTCATCAGATGACCGCCGCACTTCGAGCAGTACTTGCGCTCGCTCATCGGCGTCTTCTTGAACGTGGCCACGTTGCGCTCGCCCGACGTCACCTTCACCGCCGTGGGCTTCCACAGGCTGAAGGCGTTGACCGGACCGCCCGACCACGAGCGGCAGGACTGGCAGTGGCAATATCCCATCGCCTCGGGTTCACCCGTCACTTCGAGGGTTACGGCGCCGCAGAAACAACTTCCAATGTGCATGATCCGACCTTTCCTACTGCAGTGCAGCGAGGCGAACCTATGCACGAGGGGTGAACCGCGCATCGGAGGGTGTTCCCCAATTTAAGGGTTCACCCTCCCCATTTTGCGTTCCCTACTTGGCGGCCCTACTTCGTCGCCAGCAGCTGCTCGTCGCGGGCGATGCGCGCGGCCTCGCCGCGAGAGGCCGCGCCCAGCTTGGACAGCACCGACGACACGTGATGATCCACGGTCTTCGGAGAAACATGCAGCTTGGCGCCGATGCCGTTGTTGGTGAGGCCGGTCGAGAGGCAGTCGAGGATCTGCAGCTCGCGCGTGGTCAGGCCGAACGCGTTCTGCCGCGTGCTCTCCCGCGGCCCGCGCGGGATCTTGCGCATGCCGGCACCGCGCAGCCGTTGGCGCAAGGCCGCCGCCGCCGGGGCGGCGCCCAGGCGCGTGAAGATCTCGAGCGCGGCGATCTGCGCCTCGGCATCGCCTTCGGCCAGCGCGCGCGCCTGCTCGTAGACGCAACCCAGCGTCTCCCATGCCGACGCGGCCCGCCGCCAGTCGCCTTCGAGCTGCGCCACGAACGGCGGCGCGGCCCAGGTCGGCACCTCGATCGTCTCGCTGCCGAGCTGTCGCCACAGCGCCAGCTCGCCGGTGAACCAGCGATGGCAATGCATCGTGGCCAGCGGATAGGCCGCGGACGCCTCCGCCGCCGTGCGCGCCTTGTCGCCGGCCAGCCACGCGGCCTCGGCGCGCGCGGCGCGCACCGGCGCGATGCGTTGCAGGGTGCCGGTCTGTGTCGCAAGCGCCAGCGCCTCGTCGAGCACGACGCCCGCGTCGGCATCGCCGCGCCGGGCCCGCACGCGTCCCAGGGCCACTAGCGCCACGATGCGGCTGATGACCGACACGCTCGGCCGGGCGACCAGCGCGGTCGCGATCTCCGCCGCCTCCGTCCAGCGGCCCTGGTAGAGGCGAATCTGCGCCAGCCAGGCGTGCATGTAGTGATTGGCGTAATCGAGATCGCGCTCGCCGGTGTAGGCGATGCCTTCGGCGAGATAGCGCTCGGCGTCGGCGAGGCGATAGATCTCGCCGTAGGACGAGCCGCTGTTCATCAGCCCGTTGCCCACGACGCTGTCGAGGCCGAGTTCCCGGCCGAGCGCGATGCTGTGCTGGAGGAGATCGCGTCCCATCTCGTGCCCGCTCACCAGCAGCCCCGAGCCGATGACATTCTCGGCGGCGGCGATCGTGAGCTTGTCGCCAAAGCGCTCGGCCAGCTGTATCGCTTGGTTGCCGAGGCGCACCGCGGCGGGAATGTCGCGGTCGAGCATCGTGAGATGCGCCTGGATGCGATAGGCGTTGGCGAGCTGGCGCGACGGCGGCAATGCTTCCAGCACGGCGATGGCCTGCCGGCTGGTCTGCTCGGCCGCCGCATTGCGGCCACCGCGCACCAGCGGCCAGGCCAGCTCGGCCAGGTTCTCGCCTTCCTTCAGCCGGTTGCCGGCCTGCCGCCACAGCCCGATCGCGAGCCGCCGGCCGCGCTCGGCCTCGGCCAGGTCGTCGATGAGCACGCACTCCTCGGCATAGGCCTCGCAATAGCCGGCGCGTTCTTCATCCGGCCGGTCGACCGCATGTTCGAGCACGCGCGCATAATGCGCCGCCGCCTGTCGATGGGCGCCGGCGGACGTCGCCGCCTGCGCCGCCGCCACGCCGTATTCGACCACCGCCGCGCTGTCGCCCGCGCCCGCGGCGTACTGGACCAGCACCGCGAGGTCGGACCGCCGATGGCCGCCGCTCCGCATCGCGTCGAGCGCGAGGCGGCTGAGCTCGCGCCGCCGCGCCGGACCGATGTCGCCCAGCACCGCCTCGCGCGCGAGCTCGTGGCGGAACGCGATGCTGCCGCCATCGGCTTCGAGCACGCCCACCTTCACGCATTCCGACAGCCCGTCGACGGCCTTTCCCGACACGCGCTCCAGCATCGCGGGATCGATGCGACTGCCGATGACCGCGGCGGCATCGAGCACGGCGCGGCAGCGCGGCCCGAGGCGCGCGGCGCGGGCGAGCACGGCATCGCGCACCGTCGCCGGCACGCCTGCCGTGCCGCTCGACAGGACTTCCGTCACATAGAAGGGATTGCCCGATGTCTGGCGATGCAGCGCACAGGCGTCGACCGGGCGTCCGGCCACCAGCAGGCGCACCGCGTCCTTCGACAGGCGCGGCAGTTCGATGCGCAAGGTCGACTTGGAGACCGCGAGATCGCCCAGCAACGCGCGCAGCGACGGCTGGCCCGCGACCTCGTCATCGCGATAGGTCAGCACCAGCAATACCTTCGTGGAGGCGATCCGGCGGCCGAGATACTTCACGAGATCGAGCGTGGCTTCGTCGGCCCAGTGAATGTCCTCGATGACCACGACGGTCGCGTGCTCGGACGCGTTGACGAGCCCCAGCATGGCGGAGAACAGCGCCGCCCGGGACGCGTTGCTTTCGAGCAAGGTCAGCAGCTTGCCATTGGTCTGCCGCGCGATGTCGTACATCGGGCCGAGCGGCGTCGGCGTGGACAACGGATCGCAGTGGCCCGTGGCCACGCACGCCTTGCCGGCGATCGTCGACGCGAAATGCTCGACGAACGTCGTCTTGCCGATGCCGGCCTCGCCGCTCACCAGGACGATATGACCGTGGCCCGCCGACGCCTGTTCCAGCGCCGCCGTGAGACGGTCGAGATCGAGATCGCGTTCGAGAAGAGGTTGCGCACACATGGACCACACCTAGCCAAGCGCACACCCCTGCAGGGCTATTAAGTGCAAATTGTCTAAAAGCCAATACAAAATGACTTGGGCGTCGCCCTCATTTTTTTGAGGTCGACTTGCCCATGTAGACCTGGATGCTGGTGCCAAATTGCTGTTGGCGTTCAATAAGATAACCCAGCTTCTGGTAGAGCGAGATATTCTCGGTCATCAGGCTGTTCGTATAGAGCAGGAGTTTGGTGAGCCCGGCCTCGGTCGCGAGCGTCTCGGCATGCGCCATCAGGCGCCGGCCGAGCCCGCGCTTCTGGAAGGCGGGCGAGACGGCCACGTTCACGATCAGCAGATGCCCTGGTGCCGGTTCTGGCTCCAGCTGGGTCTCGATGAGGGCCGCCAGCGTCTCGCCCTCGTAGAGAAGATCGATGCGGTTCCTGAGCAGCGCCTCGGCATAGTCGACGCGCATCGGCAGCGGCTCGCGGCCGGTGACCGCGACCCACTTCTGATAGGCCTCGCGCGTGAGCGCGAGGACGGCGGCCGCGTCGGCGACCGTTGCCTGTCTCATGGTGAACGTCATGGCCACACCGGCGCGCCGTCGAGCCCCGCGGTTTCCGGCAAGCCGCAGATCAGGTTCGCGTTCTGCACCGCTTGCCCCGCCGCTCCCTTGCCGAGATTGTCGACCACGCCCATCGCGATCACCAGATTGCGCTCGGGATCGGCGGCATAGCTGACAAACGCGAGGTTCGAGCCGGTCGCCCACTTGGTCTGCGGCGGCCTGTCGGTGACGCGCACGAACGCCCGTCCGTCGTAGAAGCGCCGGGCCGCCTCCAGGCACTGCCCGGTGGTGGCGCGGCCGCGGCAGTAGATAGTGGCGAGGATTCCGCGGGTCATCGGCACCAGGTGCGGCGTGAACACCATCCCGGCGGCGCTGCCGCCACTCAGCCGCTCGATCGTCTTTGCCATCTCGGGCATGTGCGTGTGCTTGAGCAGGCCGTAGGGCACCAGGTTCTCGTTGCTCTCGGCGTAGCCGAACGTGCTGTCGCCGCCGCCCCTGCCGGCACCGGAGATACCGGTCTTGGCGTCGATCACGATGTTGCCGGGCTCGATCAGCTTGCCGGCCAGCAGCGGCGCCAGCGCGGTCAGCGCCGCCGCGGGGAAGCAGCCGGGGTTGGCGATGCGGGTCTTGCCAACGATCTCGGCGGGCCAGACGTCGGCCAGGCCGTACGCCCAACCGTCGACGTAGCGGTGGTCGCCGCCGATATCGACGATCTTCACATCCTTCGAAACGCGCGCCAGCGCTTCGGCCGAGGCGCCCGTGGGCAGCGACGCGAACAGAACGTCGAGCTTCGGCAGGGCCGCGGGCTCCCATTTCTCGATGACCAGCCCGGCCAGCTTGGGCGAAACGCCGGGGAAGCGGTCCACCAACCGGCTGCCGGCGCTGCCGTCGCCCGCGGCGTAGACGAGTTCGAAAGACGGATGGCTCGCGACCAGGCGCAGCGCCTCGCCGCCGCCAAAACCGCTGATGCCGACAATGCCGACGCGAATGCTCATGGGAAGTGTCCTGAATACGGGAGTGAGGGAAGCGCGCGCAGAGGCACGCGAGCCGCGCAGCTCGGGCGCGCCCTGACCGGGTTTTTCAGCAGCCTGTTTAGGCGACCGCGAGGCCGGTCTTTTCGTCGACGCCGGTCTTGAGGTTGATGACCTGCACCGCCGCGCCCGACGCGCCCTTGCCGAGATTGTCGAGCGAGGCGATCGCCACCACGTTGCCGTCGGCGTCGTTGCCGTAGACCGCCAGCTCCATCGTGTTGGTGTTGGTCAGACGGTCGGCGCGCAGGAACTGGTCGCGTTCCAGCCATGCCTTGTCGCCCAGCGGCCGCACCGGCACGAACTGCTCGCCCTTGTAGTAGTCCGCCAGCACGCTGTGGACGTCCTTGGCCGTCACCTGCCGGGTGGTGATGTCGCGCGTGATCGGCACGGTGATCAGCATGCCCTGGGCATAGTGACCGACCGACGGCACGAACAGCGGCGCATGGCTGAGGCCGGAATACTTCTTCATCTCCGGCACGTGCTTGTGGGCGAGGCCGAGGCCGTAAAGGCCGAACGGCTCGACGTCCGGCTTCTCGTGCACCGCGATCAGGTCCTTGCCGCCGCCGGTGTAGCCCGACACGCCGAACACGGCGGGCGTGGCGTCCTTGCGCACGATGCCGGCGTCGACCAGCGGCCGCAGGATCGAGATCGCGCCGGTGGGATAGCAGCCCGGATTGCTGATGCGGTTGGAGGCGAGCAGCTTCTGGCGCTGATCCTTGGCCATCTCGGGGAAGCCGTAGGTCCAGCCGTCGGCCACGCGATGCGCCGTCGAGGCGTCGATCACGACCGTGTCGGAATCGCCGATTGCCGCCACCAGTTCCTTGGCCGCGGCGTCGGGCAGGCAGAGCACGGTGATGTCGGACGCCTTGGCGATCTCGGCGCGCTTGCCCAGGTCCTTGCGGTCGGCCATCGGCAGCTCCAGCAGCTCGATGTCGGGCCGGTCCTTCAGGCGATCGAGGATCTGCAGGCCGGTGGTGCCGTGCTGGCCGTCGATGAAGATCTTGGTCTTGTTGCTGCTGGTCATTTTACTTCTCTCTCTGGGACTGAGGGCCTTGAGGGATGGGCCGACTGGAGAAGAAGGTGGATTGGGAAGCCGCTCATCTTTCCAGCGGCTTCACGAAACGGCGCGGTTTTAGGCGCGCGCGTCTTCATACCGCTTATGCAAGCGGCGGCGTCGCGACGGAAAGGTGGCGAACGGGGTCATTGCGGGCGGATATTTCATCGCGGCGCCCCGATGTCAAGGTGTAGGCTTTCACGATCTGCGAGGGAGTGTCCGCCATGTCACAGTCCGCCCATCCCGAAGGCCTCTCGATGCTCGAGAAGAGGACGATCGAGGCCGAGATCCTGAAGGAGGTCTACGAGACCCTGAAGGCCAGCCATGGCGTCGAGGTCGCGAAGAAGACCATCGCCGAATCGGTGCGCCGCTCGGCCATCGAGCAGGCCCGGCAGTTCGCGGCGGCGGCCCCTGGCGGTCCCTCGCTCAAGGCGTTCCAGGACGTGATGCCGCTCTGGACCAAGGGCGGCGCGCTCGAGATCGAGGTCAAGGAAAAGACCGACACGAGCTTCGCCTTCAATGTCGTGAGGTGCCGCTACGCCGAGACCTACAAGGCGATGGGGCTGGGCGAGATCGGCGCGCTGCTGTCGTGCAATCGCGACGGCGCCTTCTGCGAAGGCTACGATCCGAAGCTGAAGCTCGACCGGTCGCAGACCATCATGCAGGGCGCCAGCCACTGCGACTTCAAGTACACGTACGAGAAGTGATCAGCGCTCGTATACTTTCTGCACCGTGCCGGCTCTCGCGCCTCTGAAGGCGCTGCCGCCGGCCAGGCACTCGCTGCGCGAGTGCCCTAGTTCATAAACTCCGCGACGACGATGTGGTTGTCCTTCACCGGCCAGGTGCGGGCCGCGATGGTCTCGGTGTTGAACACCGCCATCACCGTCCGGGGCGCGGCATCGAAGGCGAGCTTGCCGCTGGCGGCGCCCGGCACGCCGTCGTTGATGCCGGGCGGCACCTTGCCATCGAGCGAGAACTTGTCCCGGCCGACGCCGAAATAGCCGCGCGCGCGGCTCATGATCACGACGGCGCCCGCCTGATCGTCGCCCTTGCCGAACGGTTGCGGCCGGAGGTCGACGAAGTCGCAGCCGCGCAGGAACGGCGAGCGATAGGTGTGCGTGATCGGCTGGCCCTGCATGGTGAGCACGAATTCGTAGCTCGCATCGGAGTGGCCGATGAACGGCCCCCAGAGGCCATCTGCGCCGGTCGTCTTCTTGTGCGCGGGCTTGGGGCTCTTGCGCTCGCCGGTGTGCGGATCGACGTCGTAGATCTCGACCTCCGCGCCGGTCACCGGAAGATTGGTATAGGCGCCGTCGGACGCGATGCCGGTCACGCGGCCGTTCAGCACCGGCAGCGGCTCGTTGGCAATGAACAGCGTGGCCGGCGGCTTGCCGGTGATGAACTCGTACTGAGCGGCGAAGGCCAGCTTGTGGAACGCGGTCTCGCGATGATCGAGCCCGTCGATGATCACGTTCTTGGCGCCGCGCAGTTCCGAGGCGTCGTAGCTCACGCCGGTCGGCTTGCCGGGCGCGCCGACGAAGCGCGCGTCGGGCTGCGAGTACTTGTCGTTCTTGTCGGAACGGATCGCCATCATCTGCACGCCGGGGATCAGGTCGTCGGCGCCGGCGTTCAGGCCCTTGAGGAAGGGTGCCGCACCGTTGAACTCGCTGCCGACCAGCATCGTGTCGGAGATGACGATGCCCTTGTTGGGTGTGCCGCACAGGATGGCGTGGCTCACCGACGCAGCGCCGCCGCCGTTCTTCAGGTAGTTGCGCACCGTGTTGCCGCCGCGCGAGGACGCAATCAGCGCCACCTTGGCCTGCCGTGTCGTTTTCTTGACCTGCGCCACGTAGGCCGCGAGGTCTTTCATCGCGTCTTCGGTCGACGAGCGATTGTCCTGCGGTTTGGAATCGTCGGAGCGCGCGTTGGGATAGGCGAAGTCGATGGCGAACAGCAGGCTGCGCTTGAAACCGTTGCTCTCGAAGCGCCAGATATTGTTGATCCAGAGCGGCGCCGAATCGCCGTTGCCGTGAACGAACACGATCGGCGGACCGCCGGGATCGGCGCGTCGCTGCGGGGGCTGACCTTGGGGTTGCTGGCCAAAGGCAATCGCCGGCGCGAGCGACGCCGCGCCCGCCAGCACGGCCCGTCGTCCGAGGCGACGTCCCGCCATCTTATTCGCTCTCCCGTTCATCGCAGCAGCATGGCAAATCGGCGCCGTCGACGCTACGCTCTCCAAACGGAAATTGCGGGCGCTCGCGGGCGTCGTTCTTCTTTGATTCGAGGGAGCGCGCATGCGCGTGCTGATCACCCGGCCGGAACGCGAGGCAACGGCGCTGGCGACCGCGCTCGTGCAGCGCGGCCATGCGCCGGTGATCGCGCCGCTCTTCACCCTGCAGATCCTGCACCCGCCGCCGGACTTCGCGGCTGCGCTGGCGGCCAGCCAGGCCGTGCTGCTGACCAGCGCCAACGGCGCCCGCGCGCTGGCCGACGCGAACGACCAGCGCAGCAAGCCGGTCTTGGCCGTGGGCGACACGACGGCCGCGACCGCCGAGGGGTTGGGCTTCACGTCGGTGATCTCGGCCTCGGGCGATGCGGCCGCGTTGAGCGCCCTGGTGCGCGAAAGGCTCGATCCCGCCAAGGGACCTCTGGTCCATGTGTCGGGAGTCGACGTCGCGGGCGACCTCTCGCCGGAGGGCTTCGAGGTCCGCCGCTTCCCGCTCTATGAGGCGCGCGAAGCGCAGTCGCTGCCTGCCTCCGCCCTGGCTGCCCTGCAGGCGCGAGCGCTGGATGCCGCCTGCTTCTTCTCGCCGCGCGCCTCGGCCGTCTTCGCCCGGCTGGCGGAGAAGGCGGGCGTGGCCGGGGCCTGCGACACCATCGCTGCGGTCGCAATCAGCCCGGCCACGGCGGAACCGCTTAAGGTCCTGCCGTTCCAGAGTGTACGGATTGCCGCACGGCCCACGCGACAGGCCATGCTGGACGAGATCGACCGGCTGCCCGAAGCCGTCGTAAAAGGACATCAGCCCATGACCGACACCCCCTCCTTGCCGCCTCCCGAGGCGCCCGCGACTTCGCCCGTCATCGTCCATCGCGGCCTTGGCCCGGTCGGCGCCTTCATCATCGGACTCGTGGCGGCGGTGATCGTCCTGGCCGGTGCTCTTCTTTCCCTGCCCTATTGGCCCGACGAGGCGAAGCTGTTGTGGCGCGGCCCGGTAGCCACGCCGCCGGCGCCTGCCGCCGCGCCCGCGCCGGTCGTCGACACCGCGGCGATCGACGCCGCCCGGCGCGAGCTCACGATCCGCCTCGACGACCTCGACAAGCGCGTGCGCGCGGTCGCGACGACGGCGGCACAGGCCGACCGCGGCAGCGCGAGCGATCCCGCGATCGCGGAACTGCGCGGCCGCGTCACCGGCCTCGAGAGCCGCCCCGCCGTGACGCTGGATACCGAGAAGGACGTCGCCGCCCTCAAGGGCGAGATCGCCAAGCTGCAAGGC
Source organism: Enhydrobacter aerosaccus (assembly GCA_903915535.1). Taxonomy (GTDB): domain Bacteria; phylum Pseudomonadota; class Alphaproteobacteria; order Reyranellales; family Reyranellaceae; genus Reyranella; species Reyranella aerosaccus_C. The sequence goes on along the minus strand of CAIWTJ010000162.1, from coordinate 25,003 downwards.
GCGATGACGGAAGCCGCCGACAAGGCCAAGGCCGATGCGAGCGCGCTCAGCAGCGGCGAGCAGAAGGCGCTGGCCGCCGCGCGCGCCTCGGCGGTGATCGGCATCGCCGCCCGTCTGAGCGCCGCGCTCGACTCGGGCCTGCCCTTCGCCACCGACCTCGGCCTGCTGGCGCCGCTTGCCAAGGACGATCCCAAGCTCGGCGAACTCGTGACCGGCCTGCAGCCGCTGGCGGCGACCGGCGTCGCCGGACGCACGGCGCTCGCGGCCGCGTTCCCGGCCGTCGCAAAGGCGGCGCTGGCAGACGATCTCGCCGACGACTCCTTCGGCGAGCGCCTGCTCGGCAAGCTGAAAGGCCTGGTGTCGCTGCGCCGCGTCGGCGCGGATGTCGAGGGCGATACAGTCGAGGCGAAGCTCGCGCGCGCAGAGGCGGCGCTGAATACCGGCGATGTCGCCAAGGCCGTGGCGCTCGTGAAGTCGCTGCCGCCCCAGGCCGCGAAGGCCACGGCCGCGTGGCTCGCGCGCGCCGACGCGCACCTGGCGGCCCAGCGCGCGGTCGATCAGCTGGCGGCGCATGCCGTCGCTCTGCTTGGCGCGACGAATTCGGGCGCGGCGAAGTAAACGATGAAGACCACGCTCCGCGTCCTGATCTGGTTCGTGATCGCGGCCGCCGTGATGCTGGGCGCGGTGTGGCTGGCCGAGCGGCCGGGCACGCTCACCGCCGAGTGGCGCGGCTGGCGGGTCGACACGAGTGTCGGCGTCGTGCTGGTCGCGATTCTTCTCCTGATGCTGGTGGGCGTCGTGCTGTGGCTCACCTATCGCTCGCTCGTAAGTGCGCCCGGCGCGCTGCTCGACGGCTGGGGCGACAGCCGCAAGCGCCGCGGCTATCGCGAGCTGACGCAAGGGCTGGCTGCCGTCGCGGCCGGCGACGCCGCGGAAGCGCAGAAGCACGCACGCAAGGCGGAGCAGCTGCTGTCGGAGCCCGCGCTCACCATGCTGCTGTCGGCGCAGGCGGCGCAGCTCAACGGCGACACCGAGGGCGCGAAGAAGGCGTTCAACGCCATGCTCGAGGACGACCAGATGGCCTTCCTCGGCCTGCGCGGGCTGATCGCGCAATCGTTGCGCGACGGCGACCAGGTGCGCGCGCTCGACTATGCCGAACGTGCCTTCAAGATCCGGCCGCAGACGCCATGGGTGGTGCATTCGCTGTTCGACATGCAGGCCCAGACCGGCGCCTGGAAGGACGCGCAGGCGACGCTCGACACCGGTTTGCGCACCAAGACGATCACCCAGAACAAGGGCCGCACCTTGAAGGCGCTGCTGCTGGTCGAACGCAGCCGTACCTCCGAAGCGAACGGCCTCGACGGCGAGGCGCTGTCGCTGGCGCGCGAGGCCTTCGGTCTCGCGCCCGAGCGCATCGCCGTCACCGTGCGGCTGGCGGAGATGCAGCTCAAGACCGGCGATGCCAAGCGCGCGATGCGGACGCTCGAGCGCGGCTGGGCCCTGGCGCCGCATCCCGACCTCGCCGCGCTCTATCTCAAGGCCTCGGGCGAGGACGATCCGCTGAAGCGCGTCGGCATTGCGCGCAAGCTGGTCGCGGCCAAGCCCGACGATCTGGAGAGCCAGCTCGTGCTGGCCCAGGCCTCGCTCGACGCGGGCCTGTGGGGCGAGGCGCGGCGCTACCTGCAGGCCGCGGGCGGCACCGGCCCGACCGTGCGCGTCTGCCGGATGATGGCCGACGTCGAGGAGCGCGCGCACGCCGAGCAGTCGAAGATCCACGAGTGGCTCGCCAAAGCCGCGACCGCGCCGGCCGACAAGGCGTGGCGCTGCAGCGCGTGCGGCGCGCATCACGAGAGCTGGCGGCCGGTGTGCGAAAGCTGTGGCGCGTTCGGCACGCTGCATTGGCGCGCGCCGGGCATGTTCGGGCAGGTGTTGCCGCCGGAAGCCAAACAAGCACTGACAATGAACACGGTCTACACGACCTCGGGAGGATAGATGTACGAGACGACGCTGGCAGGCAGCCTGCCCAAGCCCTCGTGGCTCGCCACGCCAAACGTGCTGTGGGCGCCGTGGACCCTCACCGGTGCGCCGCTGCAGGACGCGAAGGAGGACGCCACCGCGCTCGCCATCAAGCGCCAGGAAGACGCCGGCATCGACATCGTGAGCGACGGCGAGCAGGCGCGGCAGCACTTCGTGCACGGCTTCCTGGCCGAGGTCGACGGCGTCGACTTCGACAAGAAGGTGCGCATGGGCATCCGCAACAACCGCTACGACGCCGATTGCCCGACCGTCACCGGTGCGCTGAAACGGCGGAAGTTCGTGCACGAGAAGGAAGCGCGCGTGGCGCGCGCCACGACGGCGCGCAAGCTCAAGTTCACCCTGCCCGGTCCGATGACGCTGATCGACACCCTGGCCGACGGCTACTACGGCGACCGCGTGAAGATGGCCTTCGCCTTCGCCGAGCTCCTGAACCAGGAAGCGAAGGATCTCGAAAAGCTCGGCGTCGATGTCGTGCAGTTCGACGAGCCCGCCTTCAACGTCTACCTCAACGAGGTGTCCGATTGGGGCGTGCCGGCGCTGGAGAAGGCGGCCGAGGGGCTGAAGTGCACCACCGCCGTCCACGTCTGCTACGGCTACGGCATCGAGGCGAACAACAAGTGGAAGGAGACGCTGGGCGAGAGCTGGCGCCAGTACGAGCAGACCTTCCCGGCGCTCGACAAGAGCAAAATCCAGCAGGTCTCGCTCGAGGTCCGCAACAGCCACGTGCCGCCCGAGCTGATGAAGCTCCTGAAGACCAAGACCGTGCTGGTCGGCTGCATCGACGTAGCGTCGGACAAGGTCGACACGCCGGAAGAAGTGGCGGCCACGCTGAAACTCGCAACCCAGTTCGTCGATCCTGAAAGAATCCAGGCCTGCACCAACTGCGGCATGGCGCCCATGACCCTGGCGACGGCTTACGGTAAACTGCGCTCGCTCGCACAGGGAGCGGCGCTCGCCCGCAAAACCCTGTGACGACCGGAGGCTGATGGCCGCACCCGACGCCGAGGACGACAAGCCGTCTCTGCTCTTGCTGCTCGTGGATGCGCTCGCCTTCCTCGTGCGCAAGTTCGGCATGTTCCTGACCATCGTGCTGCCGATCGCGGGCATCGCCGCCGGGATCACCTGGGCGCTGGGCACGCAGCGGCTGCTGGTGAACTGGCGCGGCCACTGGGGCTGGGATTTCCTGTTCGTGCTGATCTACGCGATGTTCCTCGACCGCTGGCTGAAGGAGAGCCTCCTCGACGGCGCGACCGACTGCGACGAGGTCGACATGCTGCGCCGCTCGATCGTGACGCCGCGCTTCCTGGCCTTCGCCACCGTGCTGTTCGTCGTCGCGAGCGCGTTGTCGGTGCTGCCCTGGGTCGTGCCTCTGGTGCTGTGCACGGCGATCTTCGCCCTGCTCGCGCTCGCGCTGCCGTCGTTCTCGGCGGCCGAGCCGCTGGGGCTGGTCCAGGCGCTGAGGCTCGGCCGGTCGGTGCGCACCAACCTGATCGTGCTGAGCGCGCTCGTGGCGGTGCTGTCGGTGGCCGACGATGCGGCGCTGCACTGGGCGCTGCTCCACCTGCCGCGCAAGCCCTGGGTCGGGCCGGCGATGGCCGCGACCCAGCGCTTCTTCGATTGCGTGCTGATCGCGCTGGCCGGGCACGTGCTGGCGGCGCTGTTCCGGCAGCTGGCCGACTGGCGCCAGCCCGAGCCCGACGACCATCCCTATCGCGATCTCATGCGGGCGCGACGCAAGGCCCCGCCCCCCTGAAGTAGACCGGGCTGAAACATTTCCGTCACGGAATTCCGCGCTAATGTCACCCTCGCGTATGAGGGAGATCCAGCTTGAAGCGCATTCTGCTCGCGGCCGTCTTGGCGGCCACCACCCTGTCCATTCCCGCCATCGCCCAGCAGCAGAAGCCGCACAGCGTCGTGCTGTTCGTGGCCGACGGCCTGCGCCCCGGCGTGGTGACTGAAAAGACCGCCCCCACGATGGCGGCCCTGATGGCGCGCGGCGTGCGCTTCACCAACACGCATTCGCTGTTCCCTACCTTCACCACGGCCAACGCCTCGGGCATGGCGACCGGCCACCAGCTGGGCGACACCGGCGACTTCAGCAACACGATCTACACCGGCTTCCCCGTGAAGGCGGCCGGCGACAGCGTGACGCCGTTCATCGAGAACAATCCGATCCTGGCCGAGATCGACGAGAAGCTCGCGGGCGACTACCTGAACCAGGACACCATCCTGAAGGCCGCGCGCGACGCCGGCTTCTCGACCGCGACCATCGGCAAGGTCGGCCCCGCGCTGATCTTCGACCATACCGAGCGCACCGGCCAGAAGACGGTCACGATCGACGACGTGACGGGCCACGGCCGCGGCATCCCGCTGTCCGACGAGCTCAAGAAGCGCATGGCCGACGCGGGCCTGCCGCTCGAGTCGCCGACGCGCGGCGACAACGGCAAGGCCGGCAACTACACGACGCCCGGCACGACGGTGGCCAACGTGGCCCAGCAGAAGTTCTTCGCCGACGTCACGACCAAGGCCGTGCTGCCGATGTTCAAGGAGCGCAACAAGCCGTTCGTGCTGGTCTTCTGGAGCCGCGATCCCGACGGCACGCAGCATAACCAGGGCGACAGCCTCGGCCGCCTGGTGCCGGGCATCAACGGCCCGACGTCGATGGCCGCGATCAGGAATGCCGACGACAATCTCGCGGCCCTCCTGGCCGGCCTGAAGGAACAGGGGCTCGACGGCGACACCGACGTGATCCTGACCTCCGATCACGGCTTCGCCACCGTCTCCAAGGAGAGCGCGACCAGCTGGGCCGCGACGCAGACCTACAAGGACACGACGGCGACCCAGCTGCCCTACGGCTTCGTGGCGATCGACCTCGCCCATGCGCTGGGCATGACCCTCTACGATCCCGACGCCAAGAGCGCCCCTGTCGCGGCCGGCGCCTTTCCGTCGCGCGGCAACGGCTTGATCGGCAGCGACCCCGCCAACCCCGAGCTGGTCGTGGCCGCCAACGGCGGCTCGGACCTCGTTTATCTTCCCACCGCCGACAAGGCGCTGGCCGCGAAGGTGGTGGCGTTCCTGTCGACGCAGGACTACGTGAGCGGACTCTTCGTCGACGATTCGCTCGGCAAGATCCCGGGCACGCTGCCGATGTCGGCGATCTCGCTCAAGGGCTCGGCCGCCACGCCCCAGCCCGCGATCGCCATCAACTTCCGCTCCTTCTCGACCGGCTGTCCCGATCCCACGGCCTGCGGCGTCGTGATCGCCGACGCGGGCCTGCAGCAGGGCCAGGGCATGCACGGCTCGTTCTCGCGCGCCGAGACCCGCAACATCATGGGCGCGGCCGGCCCCTCCTTCCGCACCAACTTCGAGGACGTCGCGCCCGCGAGCAACGCCGACCTCGGCAAGACCATCGCGCAGATCCTGGGCCTCAAGATCCAGGACAAGGGCAAGCTCGTGGGCCGCGTGCTCACCGAGGCGATGCCCAACGGCGCGATGCCCCAGGTGCAGAGCCTGACCGTGCGCTCCGAGCCCGATGCGCTCGGCCAGAAGACGGTGGTGCTGATGCAGAGCGTGGGCGACACGCGCTACTTCGGCGCCGCGGGCTATCCCGGCCGCACGCTCGGCCTGTCGGCGGACGCCGGCCGCTGAAAAGTTGACGCCTGTGTGCACCGAAATCCTGGGACACCTCCGATGCCGATGGCATAAGGGTTTCTCGCGATTTGTACCGGATTCCGCCACCCCCTCCGCGCAACAAAATTGCTTGAGCGGCGGGGGGTCACGGCTACGATGAGGGCATGACGGACGCCGCCCTGCCCTCGCTCCCGCCGCTCGGCCGACTGTTCGGCGATGCCGTCGCGCATTGGAAAGACCACCAGCGCCAGTTCTGGAAGTTCACGATCCCGGTCGCGCTGCTGCTGGCGGCGGTTCCCTATTTCATGCTCCGCGGCTGGATCCCCGAGGTGCTGCCCTGGGTGCAGAGCGGCGTGCGCGCCTTCGTCGACATCCTGATCCTGTACCAGTGGTTCAACTACGCGCTCTACGGCGACTGGAGCGCGCGCCGCAACCGGCTCCTGCAGCAGAAGCAATTCCCATGGGGCGCCTTCCTGAGCGCGGGCTTCGTCGCGTTCTGGGTGCTGCACTTCGCGCTGTCCTACGGCCTGCTCTCGGCGTGGCGCCAATCGCACGTGGCGGCGCCGCTGGCTGTGCAGCTCGCGATCGTGCCGCTGAAGGAGATCGTGCTGGCCATCGCGTTCGGCGGCTTCATGCTCTACCTGCCGGCCAAGGTGGCGGGCCTCGCGTGGAGCCCGGCCGATGCGTGGCGCCAGGCCAATGGCCTGAAAGGCCGCCTGATCGGCGTCACCGTGCTCTGGGCCATCCTGTCGCTCGCGGCCCTTCACCTGGTCGACGAATTCACCTGGTACGTGGGCAGTGCCACCTTCTCCGCCGGCCTGCCGAGCGAGCGCGAGATCATCCTGCTCGATTTCATCAGCAGCGTGGCCGGCATCGTCACCGACTTCGCGATGTACTACCTGCTGGCCTTCGTCGTGGCGCGCCTGTTCGTTGGCGTCACCGGCTGGCGGCCCGGACCGTTGCCGGCGTAGCCAGCCTCCGCCGCCGCTACTTCGTCCGCGATCCCGTCACGGGATTTGCGGGGAGAGCTGGGGCGGGCCTTGTCGCGGCCGCCAGCGGCGCCTTCTCGACGATGCCGCTGTCCGCGACGGCGGTGTGCGGGCGCTGCAGCCAGGCATCGAGGAAGGAGGAGATGACGAGCGTCACCAGCAACGCGCCGCCAACCAGCGCGGCTGTTTCCAACAGGGAGCGATAGTTCATGGTTGCCTCCCGTGCGGGGCCGAACCCGCACTGCGATTCGCCAGCCACGCGCGTGCCTGGGCGGTCGTTCCAAAGACCCCGATCGCCCGCTCCGTCTGCGGAAGTTGCGCGAAGAGACAGGCGATGTAACTGCGATGCGCCCCGGCCGCGATCGCCGCGGGGCGGAGAGAGGTCTCGCCCTCGCCGAACGCCAGCGCCCTGGCAAATCTCATCACCGACCGCTCGTCGAGTATCGCGTCCGGATCGGACAGATCGAAGACGACCCCCGCCTCATCGACAACACCGTCGCGATCATGAAGAGCGGGCATCGAGACGACCTCCTGTATTGGCGAAACGCTTTGGGGGGTGTGAACTGTTCATCATGGATCCATTTTGGAGACGAAAAGGGCCTGCGGTTCGCGATCGCCCGGGACCGGGCTAGCGGAAAAGCCAAACGTTGATCGCCATGACCGTGGTTTCGGTAAGCGCAAAACCCACGGCCAGCCACACAAGCATCCGGCGCAACTCATTGTTCATCGTCCCACCTTCCGGCAACCATCGTCGCGGACGGAATCGGCAAGGCAATGATTTGTGCACGCTGCTTGCAGTCCACGCTCGGTCCCGATCCGGCGCGACAGCCGCAACGAGCCTTGTTGAATGTCCGATGCAATTTCGCACGAATGTTTTGAGGGCCGTCATCGCGTCTGCATTGATCCATCGTCGGCAAAAGCGCGTAGCGTCGTCGTGGGAGTATTGGTTCCGCGCTCTGCTTCGGACGGGACAGGAAGGCGAAGCTTTCGTTGAAAGACGATCCGGCAGGCGCGAACGAATCCGATGGCAGGAGTGCGCGCAGCGAGCGAACGAAGCGCGAGATCGTCGAAGCCTACATCGCGTTGTTGAGCGAACAGAGGGTTCTACCGACGGCCGCACAGATCGCCGAGCGCGCCGGCTACTCGCTGCGGACGCTCTATCTGCATTTTTCCGACATCGCGACACTGAGCGAAGCGACCTGCGACTATGCGATCGCGCAGGGTCTCTCGGTCCCGGTCGGCGACATGCGCACGGCCGACCGCCAAGCCCGCATCCGGTTCCAGGTCGACGTGCGGGCCCGCAACAGCGAGCGCTGGCTGCCGCTCTGGCGCATGCTGCTGCACTATCAGGACTCGGCGCCGGGGCTGGAGCGCCGCGTGCGGATCGCCCGCACCCTGATCTACGAGCGCCTGCAGCTTATGTATGAACCGGAACTCGCGACCCTTCCCGATGCCGAGCGCCGCGCGACCCTGCTCGCCCTCGAGGCCGTGGTCGACATGCAAAGCTGGGGTCGCATGCGCGAGGACCACGGCCTTTCTTATGAAGAAGCGGTGCAGGCCTGGATCACCGCCATCGACCGTCTGCTGCCGCCAACGCCGTGCTAGCTTCTCCCGACGATCGGGAGGAAATCATGACCACACTCATCCGCCGCCGCGCGCTGGCGCTGGGCCTTGCAACGCCCTTGGCCGCGCCGTTCGTCATCACGGCCGCACGGGCACAAGCCGCATGGCCCAGCAAGCCGGTGCGCATCATCGTGCCGTTTCCGCCCGGCCAGGCGGCCGACATCTTCACGCGCCTGATCGGCGAGCGGCTGACCGAGGTGTGGAAGCAGCAGGTCATCGTCGAGAACAAGGGCGGCGGCGGCGGCATTCCCGGCACCGAGACCGGCAAGGCCGCGACGCCCGATGGTCATACGCTGATGGCGGTGACCAGCGGCACCTTCGGCGTGAACCCCAGCCTCTATGCCGACCTGCCGTACAGGCCGCTGGTCGACTTCAAGCCGATCACTAACATCGTCGTGGCGCCGCTGGTGATCGTGGCGCATCCCAGTTTCCCCGCGAGCACGACGGCCGAGCTGATCGCGCTCGCGCAGAAGGAGCCGGGCAAGCTCTCCTATGCCTCGGCGGGTCCGGGCACCGCGCAGCATCTCAGCATGGAGCTGTTCAAGCTGCGCGCGAAGATCGACATCGAGCACATTCCCTACAAGGGCAGCGGCCCCGCGATGGCCGACCTGCTGGGCGGCCACGTGAAGCTGATGATGGACAGCACCGCCTCGTCGCTGAACGCGATCCGCGACGGCCGCATCAAGGCGCTGGCCGTCACGACGGCGCGCCGCGCGCCGCCGCCGCTGGAAAAGATTCCGACGATCGCCGAGACGGTGCCGGGCTATGCGTCGGCTGGCTGGTCCGGCCTCGCCGCGCCCGCAAAGGTGCCCGACGCGATCGTCACCAGGATCAACGCCGACGTGACGGCGCTGCTGCGCGATCCCGGGATGGTGCGCCAGATCGAGGAGCGCGCCAGCATCGCCAACCCCGGCACGCCGTCACAATTCGCGGCGTTCATCGAGAAGGACATGGCGACCTGGGCGGAGGTGGTGAAGGCCACGGGGACGAAGCCGGCCTGATCCAGCGCAGGCGGCGTGTCGTACGATGCACGCATGGCCAAGCCGCAAGCTATCGAGCGTTTTCGAAAACCCAACCTGCCAACCAAGGACTGCGCGGTCTGCGGCCGGCCGTTCGCATGGCGCAAGAAATGGGCGCGCGACTGGGCTGAAGTGAAGTTCTGCTCCGACCGCTGCCGCGGCGACAGCAAGACGCGCACGCCCGCGGACGGCGCGTGACCACGCTGAGGCTGGTGCTGGGCGACCAGCTGTCGTCGGGCGTGGCGGCGCTGGCGGACATCGACCCGCGCACGGATGTCGTGCTGATCGCCGAAGTGATCGAGGAGGCGACCTATGTCCGTCACCACAAGCAGAAGCTGGTCTTCTTCTTTTCGGCCATGCGCCACTTCGCGCGGGAGCTTTCGGCACACGGCATCACCGTCGACTACGTGCACCTCGATGATCCTGCCAACACCGGCAGCCTGGCAGGTGAACTCACGCGCGCCGTGAAGCGTCATGCGGCGCATCGCGTGGTTGTCACGGCCCCCGGCGAATGGCGCGTCCTTCACCTGCTCGAGGCCTGGAAAGAGCAATCCGGTATTTCGCTGGAGATGCGGGAAGACAGCAGGTTCCTCGCCTCAGACGCCTTCCGCGCCCGCTGGTTCAATTCGCCCAAGCCGCGCCGCATGGAGTTCTTCTACCGCGACATGCGCCGCGAGACGGGCCTGCTGATGAATGGCGACGCGCCCTGCGGCGGGCGCTGGAATTTCGACACCGACAATCGCAAGAGACTGCCGCGCGATGCCGCGATCCCTGCGCGATTGCGGATCGAGCCCGATCCCGTGACCCGCGAGGTCATCGACCTCGTGAGCGGCACCTTTCCTGACAATGTAGGCGCGATCGTGCCGTTCGGCTGGGCGGTCGACCGTGCAGGCGCCCTCGCGGCGTTCGAGGATTTCATCCAAGTTTCGCTGCGGAGCTTCGGCGACTACCAGGACGCCATGAAGGCGGGCGCGCCGTTCGTGCACCATTCCGTTCTCTCGCCCTACCTGAACGCCGGTCTTCTGACAGCGTCCGAAGTCTGCCGGCGGGTCGAAGCGGAATACCGCGCGGGCCGCGTTCCGTTGAACGCCGCCGAAGGCTTCATCCGACAGATTCTTGGTTGGCGCGAATACGTGCGCGGCGTCTACTGGGCGCAGGGGCCGCGCTACGGCGAGAGCAACGCACTCGGCGCCGACACGCCGCTGCCGTGGTTCTACTGGGACGCCAAGACCGACATGAACTGCCTGCACCACGCGATCGGCGACACGCTGCGGCATGCCTACTCGCACCACATCCAGCGCCTGATTCTGACCGGCAACTTCGCGCTGCTGGCCGGCATCAAACCCATGGAAATCGCCGAATGGTATCTCGCGGTCTATGCCGACGCGATCGAGTGGGTCGAGCTGCCCAACACCCACGGCATGGCGATCTACGCCGACGGCGGCCTGCTGGCGTCCAAGCCCTACGCTGCGTCGGGCGCCTACATCAATCGCATGTCCGACTTCTGCAAAGGCTGCCGCTACGACGTGCGCGAAAGGTCGGGACCCGATGCCTGCCCCTTCAATTTCCTCTACTGGGCGTTCCTGCTGCGCAACCAGAAGCAACTGCGCGGCAATCCCCGCCTGGCAATGCCCTATCGCACGCTCGCCGCGTGGCCTCTCGAAGAGCGACGGAAAATCGTCGAACAGGCTCGTTCGTTTCTGGATGCACTCGCGAGCGTCTAGCGCTTCAAACGTCTCAACTCGTAGAGCACGTCCAGCGCCTGCTTGGGCGTCAGCTCGTCGGGATTGATCGCTTCGAGCGCCTGCTCGACTTCCGACTCCTTGGCCTTCGCGCTACCGCTCGCCGGGCGCGCGGGCGCTGAGGCGAACAGCGGGAGATCGTCGGCCAACCGCGTCACGGCACCGGACTGTTCGCCCTTCTCCAGTTCGGCCAGCACTTCCTCGGCACGGCTGACGACGGCCTGCGGCAGGCCCGCAAGCTGGGCCACGTGGATGCCGTAGCTGCGGTCGGCGGCGCCGGGCGCCACCTCATGCAGGAACACGACCTGGTTCTGCCATTCCTTGACGCGCATCGTGTAGGGCGCGAGCGAGGCCAGCCGCTCCTTGAGCGCGCCCAGCTCGTGATAGTGCGTGGCGAACAGCGCTCGGCACCTGTTGACCTCGTGCAGGTGCTCGAGCGTCGCCCAGGCGATCGAGAGGCCGTCGAACGTGGCGGTGCCGCGGCCGATCTCGTCGAGGATGACGAGGCTGCGGCTGGTTGCCTGGTTCAGGATCGCGGCGGTCTCGACCATCTCGACCATGAAGGTCGAGCGACCGCGCGCGAGGTCGTCGGAGGCGCCGACGCGGCTGAACAGGCGGTCGACGATGCCGATGTGCGCGGACTTCGCCGGCACGAACGAGCCCGCCTGCGCCATCACCGCGAGCAGCGCATTCTGGCGCAGGAACGTCGACTTGCCGGCCATGTTCGGGCCGGTCAGCAGCCAGAGGCGGCGCGCGTCGCCGAGGTCGCAGTCGTTGGGCACGAAGCCCGTGCCGCCGTGGCGCGAGAGTGCTGCCTCGACGACGGGATGGCGGCCGCCGTCGAGCTTGAACTGCGTGTCGTCGCTCAGCACCGGGCGCACGTAGTTGCCGCTGGTCGCGAGTTCCGCCGAGGCCGCCGCGACGTCGAGGGCGGCGAGCGCACGGCCGGCGGCCACGATGGCGACGGAGACGGCCATCGCCTCGCCCAGCAGCACGTCGAAGATCGCGAGCTCGATCGCCAGCGCCTGGTCGGCGGCGCGGCCGATGCGGGTCTCGAGGTCCGCCAGCTCCGCCGTGCTGAAGCGCGTGGCGTTCGACATCGACTGCCGGCGCGTGAAACCCAGCGCGGCAAGATCGAGCTTGTCGGCGTGCGTGGCCGTCACCTCGATGTGGTAGCCGATCATGTTGTTATGGCGGATTTTCAGCGTCGCGACATTGGTCGCCGCGCGATACTTGGCCTCGAGCGCGGCCACGGTCTTGCGGCTGTCGTCGCGCAGGGTGCGCTGTTCGTCGAGCTCGGGCTTGTAACCCGCGCGGATGAAGCCGCCGTCGCGCGCGAACAGCGGCGGCTCGTCGGCCAGGGCTACGGAGAGCGACTGGATCAGCGCGCGATGGCCGGTCGCGGCCTTCACGATTTCACCGAGTGGCGCGGGCGGCGGGGCGAGCGCTTCTGGCTCGGCGCCGAGCACCGCCGACAGCGCTTCGGCGGAGTCGAGCCCGTCCCGCAGCGCCAGAAGATCGCGCGGGCCGCCACGGCCGACCGAGAGGCGTTGCAGCGCGCGTTCGACGTCGGGCGTGCGCTTCAGCGCGTCGCGGACTTTTTCGCGCAGCGCAGGACGCTCGACGAAGAGCTGCACCAGGTCGAGGCGGCGCTCGATCTCGGCGCGATCGGTGAGCGGGGCCGCGAGCCGTTCGGCCAGCAGGCGCGCGCCGGGGCCGGTGAGCGTGCGGTCGATGGTGGCGAGCAGGCTGCCGTCGCGCTTGCCGTCGAGGCTCTTCACCAGCTCGAGGTTGCGGCGCGTCGCGGGATCGATCTCCATCGTGCCGTCGGGCCGCTCGCGGCGCGGCGGCGAGAGGGCAGGGCGCTTGCCCGCCTGCGTCAGCTCCACATAGTCGAGCAGCGCGCCGCAGGCCGCGATCTCCGCGCGCGTGAAGGCGCCGAAGCTGTCGAGGGCGGCCACGTTGAACGCGGCCTGCAGGCGCTTGGCGGCGTTGTCCGAATCGAAGCGCGCGCTGGGGAGCGGCGTCAGCGCGGCATTCCAGTCCTCGAACGCGGCCTTCAGTCCGTCGCGCGCGAGCAGGCGGTCGGGCACCAGCAGTTCGCCGGGTGCGAGGCGCGCCAGGGCGGCCGCGAGCTGCGCGGGCTGCAGCGGCTGGGTCGCGAAGTCGGCGGTGGAGAGATCGAGCCAGGCCAGCGCCAGCTCGCCCTGCGCCTCGGCGATGGCGGCGAGGTAATTGTGGCTGCGCGCGTCGAGCAGCGAATCCTCGGTGAGCGTGCCGGGCGTGATCACGCGCACGACGGCGCGCTCGACCACCGACTTAGCGCCGCGCTTCTTGGCTTCGGCGGGATCTTCCGTCTGCTCGCAGACCGCGACCTTGAAGCCCTGGCGGATCAGGCGCGACAGATAGGCCTCGTGGCTGTGCACCGGCACGCCGCACATCTTGATGTCCTCGCCCAGGTGCTGGCCGCGCTTGGTCAGCGCGATGTCGAGGGCGGCCGATGCGCGCACCGCATCGTCGAAGAACAGCTCGTAGAAATCGCCCATCCGGTAGAACACGAGATGGTCCGGATGCGACGCCTTGATCGCCAGGTACTGGCGCATCATGGGCGTGGCGTCGGCCGGAATTACCGAGGGCGGGGGACTGCTGTCGGGCACGTTTCAGGTTTAGCATGGCAGGGCTCCCGGCGATTGGGGGCCAATTGGGGGAAACCGCGTGCCCAAGCTTGATGACGCCTCCTGGCACTGGGGAAGCGACGAATTTCCGGAGGATTTGCCCGAGCAAGCGGGTGCGACCCATATCGGCATGTTCGTCGCTTGGGCCATCCTGAATGGAATGTGGAGCGAGGAGCCCGACTGGACCGCCGATCTGGAAAAAGTCCGTGCGCGCCAAATGACGGGTAGCGCCTTCCTGATGAAGGTATCCGATGGCGCATTTGTCTCGGACGACATGACGCCTGACAGCGCGGCCTTCGCCGAGGCGTACTATCCAAAGGCCTACATGGCCGACTATCAGAAGGTCTTGGTGGGCAAGCTCAAGTCCGACTATCTGGTGGAAGACAGCTGGGCCAACTACGACCTGATCGCAGCTGTCATCGATACTCGCTGGAGCCAGACTCGCTCGTGACGGGCGTCTGATGAAGCCGCCTTATCTCGCGCGCTTTCTGGTGCCGCGCCTGCCGTTCTTCTACGGCTGGGTGGTGCTGGGCTGCGTGTGCCTGGCGGGCTTCGCGCGCCAGGGGCCGGCGGTGGCGGTGCTGTCGATCTTTCTGGTGCCGATGACAACGGAGTTCGGCTGGTCGCGGATGGCGATCGCGGGCGCGGTCTCGGGCGGCGGGCTGCTGGCGGCGTTCTTCTCGCCGCTGATCGGGCCGGTACTCGACCGCCGCGGCGCGCGCCTGATCCTGTGCCTGGCCGTGCTGGGCACCGGGCTTGCCACCATGGCGCTGTCGCTGGTCCATTCGCTGGCCGTCTTCTATCTGCTGTTCTGCTTCGCGCGGCTGATCTGGGCGGGGCCCTTCGAACTCGGACTCTATGGCGCGCTGAACAACTGGTTTATCGCGCGCCGCGCGGTCGCGGCCTCGATCGCGACGCTCGCCCAGACCTCCGGCCTCGTGGCCCTGCCGTTGATCGCGCAATACGCGATGCTCGGTGGAAACTGGCGCGACGGCTGGGTGGCGGTCGGCGCCACCGTGCTGATCGTGGGCTTCGTGCCGACGTTCCTGCTGCTGGTGCGCACGCCCGAGGACGTGGGCCTTGTGCCCGACCGGCGGCCGGGCACCGGCGCTGCGACAGCCCCTGTCGCCGAGCCGCGCTTCAGCCGGGCCGCGGCGATGCGGACGCCGGCCTTCTGGCTGCTGTCGCTCTACACGATGCTGGTCTATCCGGTGCAGGCCGGCGTCAGCCTGCATCAGGCCGCCCACCTGATCGAGCGCGGCCTGCCGCCCACGGCGGCGGCCACGGTGATCGCCGTGTTCTCGGCGATGACGGCGCTCTCGGGCTTCGGCATCGGCTTCCTGCCGCGACGCTGGCCGGTACGTTACGGCCTGCTGGCCGCGGCCCTGGCGATGAGCGGTGGCGCCTTCGCGCTGATCGCGGTCGATACGCTGGCCGGCGCCTGCGCCGCGGGCGGCCTGTTCGGCCTGGGCGTCGGCGGGATCCTGACCCTGCTGCCGGTGGCGTGGGCGGACTATTTCGGCCGCGAGAGCTTCGGCGCGATCCGCGGCGCGGCGCTTTCCGTGCAAGTGGCGGCCCAGGCGATCGGCCCGGTGCTGTCCGGCGCATTGCGCGACTGGAGCGGGACCTATACCGATTCGCTCCTGGTCTTCGGGTGTCTCGCAGCGCTGGCGATGGGCGCGGCGCTCGCGGCCCGGCCGGCACAGGCTCCCTAACCCCTCCGTCATCCCGAGCGCAGCGCAGCGTAGCCGAGGGACCTTTTTTCAGGTTTGCTCCTCCCGAAGGGACGCCGCAAAAAGAGGTCCCTCGGCTACGCTCGGGATGACGGGGAGGGGAAGCCCATGAGCCGCTGGCTCGATGGCGTCGATCGCGTGGTGGGCAAGACCGTCGAGGCCGGGCGCTGGCTCGTGCTGCCGGTCGCGCTGATCCTGTTCCTGCAATGGCCGCTGCGCGACTTCGTGCAGGCGGGCTCGCGCGAGGCCAACGATGCGGGCCAGTGGATCTTCGCGCTCTATGTCAGCCTCGCCATGACCTTCGCCACGCGCGAGCGCGCCCATCTCGCGGTCGATGCGATTGCGCACGGCTATCCGCCGGCGGTGCGCGGCACGATCGGCCGCTGGGGCGGCTTCGCCTGCGTGGCGCCGTGGGCGCTCTTCATGATCTGGACGATCGGGCCCACCGCCTGGCGCTCGGCGCTGATGCTGGAGAAATTCTCCGAGACGCTGAACCCCGGATACTTTGTCATCAAGGTCGCGGCGCTGCTGCTGGCGGTGCTGGCGCTGGTGCAGGCGACGATCGATGTCTTCCGGACCGCGAGCGTCCCGCTCGCTCATGAATCCGAGCGAGCTGGAAGCTCGCGGTCCGCATGATGATGGAGAGCGCGGGCCTCTGGATGCTGCTGGCCGTGGCCGTCGTGCTGCTGGGCTCGGGGCTGCCGGCCTATGCGGTGCTGATGGGCGTGTCGGCGCTGTTCGCGGCGGTCGGTCTGCTCACCGGCGCCCTCGACTACGGCGTGCTGACGGCGCTGCCCAGCCGCATCATCGGGTTGCTCGAGACCGACCTGCTGCAGGCGTTGCCTCTTTATGTGTTCATGGGCGCACTGCTCAATCGCCTGCCGCTCGCGGACCGGCTGTTCCGCTGCGGCGTGGCGCTGGGCGGCACGCCCTCGGTCGCGACGCTTGGCCTGGGCGCGCTGCTCGCGCCGATGAACGGGTCGGTCGGCGCGTCGGTCGCCATGCTGTCGCGCAGCGTGGCGCCCAAGCTCGAGGCGCGCGGCGTGCCGGCGGCGGAGAGCACGGCGCTGGTGTGCGTGGCCTCGACGCTGGGCGTCGTGATCCCGCCGTCGCTGGTGCTGATCCTGCTGGGCGACGCGATGATGCGCGCGCACACCGAGGCGACCAACGTCACGAAGGAAATGGTGCGCATCGTCAACACGCAGGACGTCTTCCGCGGCGCGCTGGCACCGGCGGGCCTGTTCCTGCTGCTTAGCCTCGTCGTCGCCTGGTGGCTGGGCCGCAAGACGCGAGCGGCGCGCGGCGCGGCGGAGAAGCCCAGCGCCATGGAGTGGGCGACGGCGATCGTCTCCGCGGTGTTCGTGATCGGCCTGCTGGCCGGTGTGGCCGCCGGATATTTCTACGCCGTCGAAGCCGCGGCCATGGGCGGCACGGCGCTGCTGCTGTTTGGCCTCGCGACCGGCGGCCTGAAAGGCGGCGTGTTCGGGCACGTGCTGCGCGACACGATGGCGGTGAGCGGCGCGCTGTTTGCGCTGTTCGTGGCGGCCACGACCTTCACCCTGTTGTTCCGGGCCTTCGGCACCGACCGTCTGCTCGACGCCTGGGTGAAGCTGGTGCCGGGCGGCGCGACGGGCGCGGCGATCACCGTGCTCGTGGTGTTCGCGCTGTGCGCCTTCGTGCTCGACGCGTTCGAGATCGTGTTCGTGATCGTGCCGATCGTGATGCCGTCGATCCTGACGCGCGCGCCCGACGCGGTCTGGATCTCGGTACTGGCTTTGCTCGCGCTGCAGGCAAGTTTCCTGGTGCCGCCCAGCGGCTATGCCGTGATGATGGCGCGCAGCCAGATGAAACAGAAGACGGCGATCGGCCCGCTGGCGCGCGCGCTCGCTCCTTATATAGGGGCGCAGCTCGTGGTGCTGGTGCTGGTCGTGCTGGTGCCGCGGCTGGCGCATCTCGCCGAACCGCCGCGGGCGAGCGCAGCGGCGCCGGCGAAACTGGACGACGATGCGAGTCGCAAACGCTTCAACGACATGCTGAAACTCCCTCCGCCGGAATAGCGCACCCGGACGACCCCTTTGTCCGCGCGACTCCGGAAGGGCTGAACTTAGGCCTCTATAAGCCTCCGCAGTCGCGCGAAATCATATATGGCCGAACTACTCCGGCGTGCGACGCAAAACGCCAGTCCATGTTAGCGCTGCAAGAACTGTAATTATCCAGCCGATCGCAGAATAAATCGCCTTGCCGAATCGCCATCCAGGAGCGTCCGCCGCCATCTCGCACTTCTCCATCATGTGCAAATCGACCACTGGTAGCATGGTATCGAAAGCGTACAACGCCGGGCTGATATCGGTGCATGGAATATCTCGCACACTTACTTTGTCGACAGATGCGTAGACTGGACCTTCTCGCCGATCACGCTTTTCGTCGAATACCGGCGATCGTTGAAGATCTTCAGGCCGACTTAGTGAACGGACAATTTCAACTCCAGTGGCAGAGCGAACCAACACCACGTTGTTGCGATCGTTCTCTTCCATTGCAGCCGACACACCAAGCCAACCAAGGGCGAACCAAATCAAAAACGTAGCGAATGCCCTCATTGGCAGGTAGCCGCAACCAAAGCCCCATCGATATATGCGCATGAACTGTCGAGCCAGCCACTCATCAGCGCAACACCTGCTCTCGTGGAAAAACTTGTCATTCAGAACCCGCCTTGCATCAGCTCCGTGACCCATCGCGTAGAGCACTTTTGCCAACTGCTCGTGCGGATGCGGAAAGAAATGATGAGGACTTGGTCGATCACCTGGATATTGTCGTTCCAGCCAATCTTCTCGGCAAACCGATCTTTGCCTAGATCTTGGAATGCAGCAGGACGGCCCTCATGGAGGCAGCGGGCCACATGATATTCGGCAGATGTTTGCGGTTGTAAAAGTATTGCCATTATTCTTTTAGGTTGCTACCCGTGCACAAACATTAAACCCGTGGTTGCTCATGCGAAAGAGCAGAACCACGTTGCAGCGCGGCATGGCTGGCTAGTACCGGTGATCGATTGCCGCCAATATGACCCCCGGTAAAGGGAGTAAACGAATGGCGAGCAAAAGCTCGGAAGCCGCAGTCAGCAACGAAATGGGCGATCTCGACGGCGATTCGCTGATCATGCATCGCACCGGCCGGCCCGGAAAGATCGAGATCATCGCGTCCAAGCCGCTGGTCACCCAGCGCGACCTGGCGCTCGCCTATTCGCCCGGCGTCGCGGCGCCCTGCCTCGAGATCGAGAAGGATCCCTCGACCGCCTACGACTACACGATCCGCGGCAACCTCGTGGCCGTGATCTCCAACGGCACCGCCGTGCTGGGCCTGGGCGACATCGGCGCGCTCGCCAGCAAGCCCGTGATGGAGGGCAAGGCCGTGCTCTTCAAGCGCTTCGCCGACGTCGACTGTATCGACCTCGAGGTCGACACCAAGGACGTCGAGCAGTTCGTGAACTGCGTGCGCTATCTCGGGCCGACCTTCGGCGGCATCAACCTCGAGGACATCAAGGCGCCCGAGTGCTTCATCATCGAGCAGCGCCTGCGCGAGCTGATGGACATCCCGATCTTCCACGACGACCAGCACGGCACAGCCATCGTCTCGGCGGCCGGCCTGATCAACGCGCTGCATCTCACCGGCCGCGACATCAAGGACATCAAGATGGTGGTGAACGGCGCAGGCGCCGCGTCGATCGCCTGCATCGAACTGGTGAAGGCGATGGGCATGCCGCACGAGAACGCGATCCTGGTCGACACCAAGGGCGTGATCTGGCAGGGCCGCACCGAGGGCATGAACCAGTGGAAGAGCGCGCACGCGGTCCGCACCAAGGCGCGCACGCTCAAGGAGGCGATGGTGGGCGCCGACGTGTTCTTCGGCCTCTCGGTCAAGGGCGCGGTCACCAAGGAGATGGTGAAGTCGATGGCCGACAAGCCGATCATCTTCGCCATGGCCAATCCCGATCCCGAGATCACGCCGGAAGACGTGAAGTCGGTGCGCTCCGACGCGATCGTCGCCACCGGCCGCAGCGACTACGCCAACCAGATCAACAACGTGCTGGGCTTCCCCTACATCTTCCGCGGCGCATTGGATGTGCGCGCCACCACGATCAACGAGCCGATGAAGGTCGCCGCCGCCCAGGCGCTGGCGGCGCTGGCCCGCGAGGACGTGCCCGATGAAGTCGACCGCGCCTATTCCGGCCGCCGCCTGCGCTACGGCTCCGAATATGTCGTGCCGGTGCCGTTCGATCCGCGCCTGATCGTCGAGGTCTCGGCCGCCGTCGCCAAGGCCGCCATGGATTCGGGCGTCGCCAAGAAGAAGCTCGACATCGCCGAGTACAAGCGCAGCCTGTCGGGCCGCCTCGATCCCACCAGCCACTGGCTGCAGAGCCTGTTCGAGCAGGTAAAGGCCAACCCGCAGCGCATCGTCTTCGCCGAGGGCGAGGAGGAGCGCACGATCCGCGCCGCCGTCGTCTATCGCGACAACGGCTACGGCACGCCGATCCTGATCGGCCGCGAGGAGCAGGTGCGCGAGACCATGAAGAACCTCGGCATCGCCAACACCGAGGGCATGGAGATCCACAACGCCAGGCTCTCGACCAAGAACGCGCCCTACACCGACATGGTCTACAAGCGCCTGCAGCGCGACGGCTACCTGCGCCGCGACGTGCAGCGCATGGTCAACCAGGGCCGCAACGTGTTCGGCGCCTGCATGGTGGCCGCGGGCGACGCCGACGGCATGGTGACCGGCATCACGCGCCGCTTCCCCGAGTGCTACACCGACGTGAAGCGCGTGATCAACGTCGATCCGGGCAAGGCCGCGATGGGCTATTCGATCATCGTGGCGCGCCACGGCACGGTGTTCCTGGCCGACACCGCGATCAACGAGACGCCGACACCGGAGCAGCTCGCGACCATCGCCAAGCAGATGGCCAAGAACGCGCGCACCATGGGCCACGAGCCCCGGATCGCCTTCACCTCGTTCTCGAACTTCGGCAGCCGCGAGATCGAGCGCATCGACCGCATCCGCAAGGCGATCCGCATCCTCGACGCCGAGGAAGTCGACTTCGAATACGACGGCGAGATGCAGGCCGACATGGCGCTCGACTTCAACCTCCTGAAGTCGACCTATCCGTTCACGCGGCTCACCGGCTCCGCCAACATCCTGATCATGCCGGGCCTCCATTCGGCGCACATTTCCTCGCGCCTGATGCAGAGCCTGGGCGGCGTCACAGTGATCGGTCCGGTGATCGACGGCCTCTCCAAGCCGGTGCAGATCGTGCAGATGGGTGCGACCGTCAGCGATCTCGTGAACCATGCAGCGCTTGCCGCCTATGGCGCGCTGGCACGGAGGTCCTGATGGTCGATCTGGTCATTCGCGGCGCGACCGTCGTCGACGGTCTCGGTCACGACCCCAAGCGCGCCGACGTCGCGGTCACGGATGGCAAGATCGTCGCCATCGGCGAAGTGAAGGACTCCGGCGCCGAGACGATCGACGCCGGCGGCCTCACGCTCGCGCCCGGCATCGTCGACGTGCACACGCACTACGACGCCCAGGTGACGTGGGACTCGACGCTGTCGCCCTCGCCGTCGCTCGGCGTCACGACGGCGATCATGGGCAACTGCGGCTTCGGCATCGTGCCGGTGCTCTCGAAAGAGGGCCGCGACCTCGTGATCCGCAACCTCTCGGTCGTCGAGGGCATGGACCTCGACGCGCTGCGCACCGGCATCAACTGGGACTTCGAGAGCTTCGGCGAATACATGGCGATGCTGCGCCGCCGCGCGCCCTACGCCAACGTGGCCGTGCTCGCGGGCCACTCGACGATCCGCACCGCCGTGATGGGCGAGGCCGCCTCGCAGCGCGCCGACGCGACGCCGGAAGAACTTGCCAAGATGAAAGCCATGGTCGCCGACGCCATGAACAACGGCGCGATCGGCCTTGGCGCTTCCTACTCGCTCAACCACTCGGGCTACGGCGGCGTGCCGATGCCGTCGACCATCGCGCCGATGAGCGAGCTCGATGCGCTGGTGGGCGCCATGGGCCCGCGCGGCAAGGGCGTGATCGCCATCGCCTCTGGCGTGAAGACGCCGCAGGAGCTGGAGCCGATGGCCGCCAGGTACGGCCGGCCATTCTTCCAAGGCACCGGCATGGCGATGTACAACGAGCAGGAGCCGCAGCGCGCGCTCAAGATCTTCGACGATTGCGCGGCCGCGATCCGTCGCGGCAACGGACTCTACGTCCAGATCCCGTGCCAGCCGCTCAGCTTCGACTTCACGATGGGCAACGCCTATCCGTTCTACAGCCACTCGGCGTTCGATCCGATCAAGGCCTACGCGCCCGAGCAGCTGAAGGCGGTCTATCGCGACCCCTCGTGGCGCGCCAAGTTCCGCGAGAACGCGAAAAACCCGCGCCCCGGCATGATTTTCCAGGGCAATTGGGAACGCGTGATGGTCGCGGTGGCGCAGAAGCCCGCCAACGCCAAGTACGTGAACCGCTATCTCCACGAGATCGCTGCCACCGAGCATCGCGATCCGCTCGACATCATGCTCGACCTGTCGCTCGACGAGAATCTCGAGACCGCCTTCCTCGGCCGCTTCCTCAACGTCGGCGACGACGGCGTGGCGAAGCTGCTGAAGCACGAGGCGGGTGTGGTGGCGCTCTCCGACGCGGGCGCGCATCTCATCTACATGTGCGACGCGGGCTTCGGCCTGCACTTCCTGGCGCGCTGGGTGCGCGAGCGTGGCGACTTCGACATGGTCGAAGGCATCCGCCGCCTCACCTCTCATCCCGCCGACCTCTACGGCATCCGGAATCGAGGCCGACTCGCGGTGGGCGCTCAGGCCGACATGCTGCTGTTCGACGCCGCGACCGTGGGCGTCTCGCCCGCCGAACGCGTCGCCGACCTGCCCGGCGGCGGCCGCCGCACCATCCGCCGCCCGACCGGCGTGCACGGCGTCTTCTGCAACGGCGTGAAGACGTTCGACGGCAAGGATTACGTGAACCACGCCAAGGGTCCAGGCCACGTGCTCGACCGCTTCAACAACTCGGCGGGCCAGCACAACAGCGCGATCGCCGCGCAGTGACCAGCGACCTCACCCTGAGGAGGCGCGTAGCGCCGTCTCGAAGGGTGGGCCACGAGACGTGCTGTCGCCCACCCTTCGAGACGCGGCCTACGGCCGCTCCTCAGGGTGAGGTTGTGCAGTTACACTCGACTTCATGACGCTCTCGACCTACTGGCTCTATCTCGGCGCGGTCGTGCTGATCTCGTGCACGCCCGGTCCGAACGTGCTGTACGTCACGACGCGCAGCATCCGCTTCGGCTTCGGCGCGTCGATGATCGGCATGGCCGGCTGCCTGTCGGCACTGGCCGTGATGCTGGTTGCCTCGGTGGCGGGCGTGAGTGCCTTCATGCTGGCGGTACCGGCGGCCTTCGCGACGCTGAAATACGCCGGCGCCGCCTACCTGATCTTCCTCGGCATCCAGGCGTGGCGCGCGCCGGTGGCCGATCTCGCGCCGTTCGACGCTTCGCCGCGCGAAACCGCGAGCCGCTTCTCGCTCTATCGCGGCGGCTTCCTGGTCGGCATCAGCAATCCCAAACTGCTGGTCTTCGCCGCCGCCTTCTTCCCGCAATTCATTGCGCCCGATGCGCCGTGGGCGCCTCAATTCCTGCTGCTCGTCGCGACCTTCCTTGCCGTCGAGGCCAGTACTTACGTGATGCTGGGTCTCAGTGCCCGGGGACTGGCGCGCTATCTCGAGCAGGCCCGCTGGCAGCGCCGCATCAATCGGCTGAGCGGCGCCATTTTCGCGGCATTCGGCTGCGCCCTGCTGCGCTACCGCCCGTAACCCTTCCCACGCACAGACCCTGCGTATAGGGTTTGCTCAAATAAAACGTGCCTGGGAGGGCGCCATGTCGACCATCATGAAAATCAGCAGCCGTAATCTCGTGTCCGTACGGCGCCGCAGCCTGGTGACAGGCGGCCTGGCAACCATCCTCGCCACCGGACTTGCGCCCACCTTCGCGCGTGCCGAAGCCAAGAAGCTGGTGTTCGCGCACATCAACGCCGTGCCTGAATCCGCCGCGATCGCCTTCGACTGGATGGCGGGCGAGGTGAAGAAGCAGTCGAACGGCGAACTCGACATGCAGTTCTTCGGCTCGACGCTGCTGAGCAAAGAGCTCGAGATCATGAACGCGGTGAAGTCGGGCAACATCGCCATGGGCAGCCCGGCCGGCGCCGCCGCCACGATCTTCCCCGAGATGGGCATCTTCCTCGTGCCCTACCTCGTGAAGAGCTACGACCAGGCCTACAAGATGTTCAACGGCCCGATCGGCGACAAGCTCGACAAGGACTTCCAGCAGAAATACGGCGTCAAGACGCTGTGCTTCTTCGACTACGGCTTCCGGCATTTCTTCACGACCAAGAAGGCGATCGTCGAACCGAAGGACCTGCGCGGCTCCAAGATTCGCGTGCAGCAGGCCAAGGTGTTCGGCGACACGATCAATGGCCTGGGCGGCAACGCCGTGCCGATGGCCTGGGGCGAGGTGATCTCGGCCGCCAAGCAGGGCGTGATCGACGGCGGCGACCTGCCGATCGTCAACATGCTGGCGCTCAAGATCTACGAGGTCTCGAAGTACTGCTCGATGACCTTCCACAACTACG
The DNA here is from genome assembly GCA_903915535.1 of Enhydrobacter aerosaccus. Taxonomy (GTDB): domain Bacteria; phylum Pseudomonadota; class Alphaproteobacteria; order Reyranellales; family Reyranellaceae; genus Reyranella; species Reyranella aerosaccus_C. The sequence goes on along the minus strand of CAIWTJ010000162.1, from coordinate 874 downwards.
GTCCGACCAACGCGGTGATGAATCTCGGCGTCTGGAACGGCCTCACGCCGGCACAGCAGAAGATGATGCTCGACATCTCGCGCGAGGCGCAGAAGAAGATCCGCGACGTGACCGAGTCGATCGACAACTACGAGGAAGCGAAGAAGGCCCTCGAGCCCAAGGGCATGACCGTGGCCAAGGCCGACGTCGAGGCCTTCCGCAAGATCGCGCAGGACAAGATCTGGCCCGCCTACCAGAAGCAGTACGGCGCGATGTGGGACGAAGTCGCCGGCTTCAAGGCCTGAGCGTGCGCTTCATCGCGTCGATTCCCAAGGTCGTCGTTTCCCTGCTGCTGGTCGCGGCGATCATCAATCTGCTGATCGGCGTCTTCCTGCGTTACGTCATGATCCCGGTCACCGACTACATGGACTGGGATCCCGTACGCTTCACCTGGGTCGAGGAGGTGGGCGAGATGATGCTGGCCTGGCTCACCCTCGTGGGCGCGGCCATCGGCCTGCGCGCGCGTACCCACTTCACCCTGCACATCCTGCGCTTCGCCCCGGCGGGTCAGCGCGTCGTCGACGTCGTACACAACGTGCTGATCGCGATCGTGGGCGCGATCGCCTGCTGGTACGGCGTGAAGCTCTGCCTGCTCAACCGCACGCTCGCCACGCCCGGCCTCGAGATCAATCTCGCCGTGCTCTACGCCTCCGTTGTCGTGGGCGGCGGGCTGCTGGTCGTCTATGCCATCTCCATGATCGTGGCGCCGCCGCCGCCCCACGACGACATCCTGCTGGAGTAAGCCCAAGCGCATGTTGCTGCTGTATGTCGCGGCGATCTTCGTCGTCCTGATCCTGTTCTCGATGCCCATCGTGTTCGCGCTGGGCGTCGCCGG
>CAIWTJ010000161.1 GCA_903915535.1 Enhydrobacter aerosaccus | reverse complement strand
TCGACGCCCGCTTCCTTGTAGGTGAGGGGCGGTCGGTTGTGGTCGGGCTTCAAGCCGGGCTCATTCCTGTTGAAAAGGGGGCGTGCTAGTAGTGGCGCGAACATAACCAAAAACCGGACCCCCGCAATGCCGATAGGCCGCAGGTTTTCCACGATCTTCTTTGTCCTGTTGGCCGCCGCCACCCTGGCGGGAGGGGCGTTTGCGCAGGTCACCAGCGGCAATGCCTTCACGATCGGTGGCGTCGACGTCGACGTGACGGGCGCCGACGCGCTCAAGGCGCGTGACCAGGCCGTCCGCGAAGCCAAGCGGCGGGCTGTCGGCCTGCTGATCGAGCGCATGGTGGCACCGGAGGACCGCAGCAAGGTGCCGCCGGTCGACGATGCCCGTCTCGAAGGCATGATCCGCGGCGTCGAATTCGCCAAGGAACGTCCTGCCGGCAATCGCTTCACCGGGACCCTGAACGTGGTCTTCGGCGCCGACCAGGTGAAGTCCTGGCTGTCGGAAGCGGGCATTGCCGTCGCCGAGACCGTGGCGCGGGCGGCGTTGGTCGTGCCGCTGTGGAAAGGCAAGAACGGCGTCGAGCCGCTCGACGACCGCAACGCCTGGCGCGAGGCCTGGAGCAAGCTCGACACCTCGGCTAGCGCCGTACCGGTGACAGTGGTGCGCGGCGACCAGATCGACCAGAACGCCATGTCGGGCGAGGAGGCCTACGTCGGCGACGTGACCGCGCTGACGCGGCTCAACGAGCGCTACCGGATGCCGACGATCGTCGTGGCCATCGTCGAGGGCGACAAGGATGCCGGGACGTTGAGCGTCGGCGGCTATCGCTACGATGCGCAGACCGGCGCGCGCAGCGACCTCGGCAAGGTGTCGGTCGCGGGTGCGGGCCAACTCGGCGACGCGGCGGGCAAGATCCAGGCGAAGCTCGACGGCGACTGGCGCGGCATGGCCGTGGTGCGCCGCGACTCGCAGGATGCGATGGAGGTCGTCGTGCCGATCAAGGCGCTGAGCGACTGGGTCCAGGTGCGCCAACGGCTGGCCGCGATCCCGGCGATCAAGAGTGTCGTGGTGCGCACCTTGGAGACCGACCGCGCCCAGGTGCATGTCGACTACTACGGCACCGCCGACCAGCTGACGCAGACGCTGGCCCAGGCGGGACTGCAGCTCAGCAAGGCCGCCGACGGCTGGCAACTGCAGGTCCGCTGACGCGGCCGGGCACATCGTGGTCGACCAGCTCACCCTCGAACTCGGACTTCCCGCGCCGACCTACGCCCGCGAGGACTTCGTCGTCTCCGCGGGCAATCGCGATGCGCTGGCCTGGATCGACCGCTGGCCCGACTGGCCCGCACCAGCGCTCGCCCTGAACGGGCCGTCGGGCTGCGGCAAGACGCATCTCGGCCGCATCTGGGCGGCGCGCGCCAACGCGGTGGTGATGGATGGCACGGACCTCGAAAACAAGGGCGTGCCCGATCTCGTAGCGCTTGCGTCGGCGTCGCCGGCGATCGTCATCGACCACGCCGACCGTGCCCCCGAGCGCGGGCTCTTCCATCTTTATAATCTGATGCGCGAGCGCGGCCGGCACCTGCTGCTGATCTCGGAAGCGCCGCCGGCGCACTGGAATATCGAGCTGCCCGATCTCGCCTCGCGCCTGCGGGCTGCGCCCGCGGTCGCCGTCGCGCCGCCCGACGACGAACTGTTGGGCTCGATCATCCTGAAGCAGCTTGCCGACCGGCAATTGCATGCGGGTCCTGGCGTCGTGCAGTATCTCGTCTCGCACATGGAGCGCTCGGCCGATGCGGCACGTCGCGTCGTGGCGGCGCTGGATCAAAGAGCACTGGCGGAAGGGCGTGAAATCAGTCGTAGCCTGGCGACGGACGTTCTGGCCGATGCCACGCTGAAGGAGGACAAGTGAAACGACCGCTCGTCGCGCTGCTTGCAGCCCTTTGCGCATTTCCCGCCAGCGCCCAGACCCCGTCCGTCATGGGCACCTGGCTCACCGCGTCGAAAGCGGCGGAGATTCATCTTATGCCGTGTGCCGATCCGTCGCGCGGTCCGGTCTGCGGCCAGATCGTGAAGCTGATCGACCCCAAGGATTCCGACGGCAAGCCGATGGCGCCCCAGGATGCGACCGACCTGCGCAACCCCGACCCGGCCCTGCGCGGCCGCAAGGTGCTGGGAATGATGATGCTGTACGATTTCGCCAAGACGGCCGACCCCAACAGCTTCGAGAGCGGCACGATCTACAGCGGCGAGAACGGCAAGACCTACAAGGCCAATCTCGGCCTGCAGGCGGATGGCACTCTGCGGCTGCGCGGCTATGTGGGCACGCCGCTGTTCGGCGAGACGCAAATCTGGACACGGGTCAAATAGGGAGAACGCAAGATGGATATGGGCATCAAGGGCCGTAAGGCGATCGTCTGCGCGGCGAGCAAGGGACTGGGCCGCGGTTGCGCCGAGGCGCTCGCCGGCGAAGGCGTCGATCTGGTGATCAATGCGCGCACCAAGTCGGAGCTCGACGCAACGGCCGAGGCGATCCGCAAGAAGTATGGCGTGAAGGTGACTGCGGTTGCCGTGGACGTCACGACCGAGGAAGGCCGCAAGCAGGTGCTCGCGGCGTGCCCGGAGCCCGACATCATCGTGAACAATGCCGGCGGCCCGCCGCCGGGCAATTTCCGCGACTGGAACCGCGAGGACTGGATCAAGGCGCTCGACGCCAACATGCTGACCCCGATCGAGTTCATCAAGGCTTCGGTCGACGGCATGATGAAGCGCGGCTTCGGCCGCATCGTGAACATCACCTCCAGCTCGGTGAAGGCGCCGATCGATATTCTTGGTCTCAGCAACGGCGCACGTTCGGGCCTCACCGGCTTCGTGGCCGGCGTGTCGCGCACGACGATCCGTTACGGCGTCACGATCAACGGCCTGCTGCCGGGTCCCTTCGACACCGATCGCCTGCGCGGCACAGTGAAGGTGCGCGCCTCCAAGGCGGGAAAGACTTTCGAGGAAGAGTATGCCGCAGGCGCCAAGGCCCATCCGGCCGGCCGCTTCGGCACGGCCGAGGAATTCGGCATGATGTGCGCGTTCTTGTGCAGCGTGCACGCGGGCTACATGACCGGCCAGAACATCCTGATGGATGGCGGTCAGTACCCGGGCACGTACTGATCAAGTACCCGGAGGAAACAGCGTCGGAAACTCCAGCTTGGCGGGATCATAGCCGAGCTGGCGCACGCGAGCGGTCAGCGCGTCGATTTCACTTTGTGAAGGACGCGCGGCCCTCGTCAGGATCGCGACGTTCTGGAGCTGCGGGTCGGCGGTGATGAACCAGCGGTATTCGGCATCGCGGTCGAGCATCCAGTAGGTCTTGGTGACCGGAAGGAAGCCGAACACGATGTACCGTACCTGGATCTTCGTGTTCCTGCCGGGATCCAGGATCGTCACGGCGCCTTCGAAGACCTTCTCTTTGCCCTGGGGGGAACCCTCGCGGCAGATATCACGCTCGACCAGGGTGCCGTCGGCGCGCCGCGAGAAGTCCGTGGTGCCGGCGACGCAGCCGTCGGTGACGCTGAGCGGCGTGCGTGCGAGCTCGAACCATCGACCGTCGTAGAAGCGCTCGATCTCGACCGGCTTCGCAGGCTCGGGGGCGACGACCGGTCCAGCCGCGGCGCATCCTGAGAGGGCAAGCGCGAGGGCGAGCCAGCGGGCGAAATGGGGCATCGGCATTTTTTTCGGGGCCATGATCTGATACGCAGCGTGGCCCCGTGCGGATCGCCTGGTTCAGATCAGCTAGTCCAGATCACCTAGTCCAGATCACGGGGGCAGGCGAAGGCGGCGAGGGTCGCCGCGCCTGCCATCAATTCCGTCCATTCCTCGATTTCGACCTGGAGCGTGGCGAGCGCGCCGGTCGGAAATTTTTCCCGCAGTGCGGCCAGGAGCGAGGCTTTGCCATGGCCAGCAAGGGCGTGAGCTGCATGCCACATGCCGTCGTTGTGGCCGATCAACAGGACCGTCCCGACCGTGGAGGGCAGGTCGCGCAGCCGGTTGAGCAGCACATCCTCGGAGGCAAGGTATAGGCCCGGCTCCAGCGCGATCGGCGGTGCGGGCGGTCTCAGGCGCTCCACGAGGGCCGCGAGCGTCTGGCGGGTCCGGGTGGCCGTGGAGCACAGGATAAGGTCTGGCAGGGGCCCTTGGGCCAGCAGATGCTCCGCCATCCGCTTTGCGGCCTGCTCGCCCCGGCGGTTCAGAGGCCGGTCGCGGTCAGCCTGGCCCAGGACGCCCAGCGCCGATTTCGCATGCCGCATCAGGAGAATTGTCTTCACGGGGAATGCTCTGGAAAAGCCTTTGATACCAAGTGGTTATCTAATTGCCATGACACCGTCATGAAGAGGCGGTACCTTCTGTGCATAACTCCATGGATACGCTCAGCGCTCCCGCACCGGCCGAACAGGCTGCAGCCATAACGGCCGATAGTCCACGCCGTTTCATCAACCGTGAGCTTTCGTGGCTCGCGTTCAACACGCGCGTCCTCGAGGAAGCCAGCAATTCCCGCCATCCGCTGTTCGAGCGGGTGCGCTTCCTGTCGATTTCGGCGGCCAACCTCGACGAGTTCTACATGGTCCGTGTGGCCGGCCTGGTCGACATGCTGCCGAATCGCTCGACCTTGCTGAGCGACGACGGGCTGACGCCGGCCGAGCAGCTTGCGGCGATCCGCGACCGCGCCTCGATCCTGATGGACGAACAGCAGCGCGTCTGGGCGACCCTGCAGGGCGAGCTGCGCGAGGCCGGCATCGCCGTGCTGGCCGCCAATGAGCTCACCGCCACCGAGCGCTCCTGGCTCGAGCAATATTTCATCGATCAGGTCTTCCCGATCCTGACGCCGCTGGCCATCGATCCCGCGCATCCGTTCCCGTTCATCCCGAACGGCGGCTTCTCGACGATGCTCAAGCTGCAGCGCAAGGACGACAAGCGTCCCCTGATGGCGCTGCTGCCGCTGCCGCCGCAGGTGGATCGCTTCGTGCGCCTGCCGGGGCCGGCGATTCGCTTCCTGCCGCTCGAGGAAGTGGTCGACATTTTCCTGCCGCGCCTGTTTCCGGGCTACGAGGTCAACGCGCGGGGCTTCTTCCGCGTGATCCGCGACAGCGACGTCGAGATCAACGAAGAGTCCGAAGATCTCGTGCTGCTCTACGAGAGCGCGCTGAAGCGCCGCCGCCGCGGCGACCTGATCTCGATTTCGGTCGATACCGCGATGCCGACCGACCTGCGCGACTTCCTGTTCGACCAGCTCGAGCTGGCAAGCGAGACGGTGCACGTCTTCGATCTCGACAACATGGTGAACATCGGCGACGTGAAGGCGATCATCGTCGACGAGCGCGCCGACCTGGCGTTCACGCCCTACAACGCGCGGTTCCCCGAGCGTATCCGCGACTTCGGCGGCGACTGCTTCGCCGCGATCCGCGCCAAGGACATCGTCGTCCATCATCCGTACGAGAGTTTCGATGTCGTGGTGCAGTTCCTGCGCCAGGCAGCGGGAGACCCGGCCGTGGTGGCGATCAAGCAGACGCTCTACCGCACGTCTTCCGACTCGCCGATCGTGAAGGAGCTGATCTCCGCGGCCGAGGCGGGCAAGACGGTGACGGCGCTGATCGAACTCAAGGCACGCTTTGACGAGGAAGCCAACATCCGCTGGGCGCGCGATCTCGAGCGCGCGGGCGTGCAGGTGGTCTACGGGTTCATCGAGCTCAAGACGCACGCCAAGGTCTCCATGGTGGTGCGCCGCGAAGGCCAGTCGATCCGCACCTACGTGCATTTCGGCACGGGCAACTCTCACCCGATTACCGCGCGCATCTACACCGATCTCTCGTTCTTCACCTGCGACCCGGCGATGGGCCGCGATGCCGCGCGCCTGTTCAACTACATGA
>CAIWTJ010000160.1 GCA_903915535.1 Enhydrobacter aerosaccus | reverse complement strand
TTGTAGCATGCTAGGGTCGCGGCAACGAAGGTGGAGGAACGACAATGGCCAAGGCCGACAAGAAGCGCCGTCTGCGCAGCCGCGAATGGTTCGACGCGCCGGGCGATCCCACGATGGCGTCGCTCTACCTCGAACGCTACATGAACTTCGGCCTGACCCTGGCCGAGCTGCACAGCGGCCGGCCGATCATCGGTATCGCCCAGACCGGCAGCGACCTCTCGCCCTGCAACCGCCACCACCTCGATCTCGCGACGCGCGTGCGCGACGGCATCCGCGACGCGGGCGGCATCCCGATCGAATTCCCGGTGCATCCGATCCAGGAGACGGGCAAGCGGCCGACAGCCGGCCTCGACCGCAATCTGGCCTATCTCAGCCTCGTCGAAAGCCTGTACGGCTATTTCTTCGACGGCGTCGTGCTGACCACCGGCTGCGACAAGACCACGCCCGCCATGATCATGGGCGCGGCGACGGTGAACATTCCCGCGATCGTCCTGTCGGGCGGCCCGATGCTCGACGGCCACTATGCCGGCGGCCTCGCGGGCTCGGGCACGATCGTCTGGTACGCGCGCCAGGAACTCGCGGCAGGCCGCATCGATCTGCAGACCTTCCTGAAATGGGTCGCCGACAGCGCGCCTTCGGTCGGCCACTGCAACACCATGGGAACGGCGCTCTCGATGAACTCGATGGCGGAAGCGCTAGGCATGTCGCTGCCGGGCTGTGCCGCCATTCCGGGCCCGTACCGCGAGCGCGGCCAGATGGCCTACGAGACCGGCAAGCGCATCGTCGACATGGTGTGGGAGGACCTGAAGCCGTCCGACATCCTGACGCGCAAGGCGTTCGAGAATGCGATCGTGGCCGCGAGCGCGCTGGGCGCCTCGACCAACTGCCCGCCGCACGTGAACGCGATCGCGCGCCACATCGGCGTGAAGCTCGAGAACAAGGATTGGGACAAGATCGGATACGACATCCCGCTGCTGGTGAACTGCATGCCGGCCGGAAAGTATCTCGGCGAGGCGTTCCATCAGGCCGGCGGCGTGCCGACGGTGATGCGCGAACTCATGCGCAAGAAGAAGCTGCACGGCGATGCGCTCACGGTGACGGGCAAGACCTACGCCCAGAACCTCAAGGACGCGAAGCCGGCCGACGGCGAGGTCATCAAGACCTACGACAAGCCGATGCTGGGCCAGGCGGGCTTTGCCGTGCTGTCGGGCAACCTCTTCGACAGCGCGATCATGAAGACCTCGGTGATCTCGCCCGAATTCCGCCAGAAGTATCTCGAGAAGAAGGGCGACAAGAACGCCTTCGAGGGCACGGCCATCGTGTTCGAGGGACCGGAGGACTACCACCACCGCATCAACGATCCGAAACTGCCGATCGATGAGAACAGCATCCTGTTCATCCGCGGCGCGGGGCCGGTCGGCTATCCCGGCGCCGCCGAAGTCGTGAACATGCTGCCGCCGGACCGGCTGGTGAAAGGTGGCGTCCTGCTGCTGCCGTGCGTCGGCGACGGCCGGCAGAGCGGCACGTCGGCCAGCCCGTCGATCCTCAACGCCTCGCCGGAAGCCGCCGTCGGCGGCGGCCTGGCGCTGCTCAAGACGGGCGACAAGGTGCGCGTCGATATCGGCAAGCGCACCGCCGATATCCTGATCTCGAAGGGCGAGCTGGAGAAGCGCCGGAAGGCGTGGAAGCCCAACATCGTGCCCAGCCAGACGCCGTGGCAGGAACTGCAACGCAAGTTCGTGGGCCAGCTCTCGACCGGCGCCTGCCTCGACTTCGCCGTCGACTTCCAGCGCGTGGCCCAGACCAAGGGCGTGCCAAGGCACTCGCATTAGTCATGGGAGCGCGCCACTCCAGTGGCGCTCGGATTCATGACTGCGCTGCGCGGGGCCATGATCCTTTCCCATGGATGACGAAGTGCGCAATTGGAGGGACGCGGGCTCTCTCGCGCTCATGAAAGCGCGGCACTCGCACTAGGCGGAGCCATGAGCGAGCCGGAGGCTCGCGGTCCGGAAGAACATGATAACTGGTTGAAATGACTCAATTCTTTTCCGGCCAACCTCTGAGGAGCGGCTCCGGCCGCGTCTCGAAGGGTAGGCTACAAACACCGCGCCCATTGCCCACCCTTCGAGACGGCGCGGAGCCTGTCC
>CAIWTJ010000159.1 GCA_903915535.1 Enhydrobacter aerosaccus | reverse complement strand
TTGAAGCGACGCGCCGCGGCTTCCAGCACGCGCACGCCCTCCGGCACTGTTTCCTTGCCGATTCCGTCACCCGGAATGAGGGCGATCTTGTGCTTGGCCATGTGTTTCCTCTCCTTGCGTCACACGACGTATACTGAACGGGCATTCAGGAGCAAGTCATGAGCTTCGACCTCAAGATCGCAGGCGGCACCATCGTCGACGGCACTGGCAAGCCGGGATTCGTGGGCGATGTCGGCATCAAGGGCGGCAAGATCGTCGCGGTCGGCAAGGCGGACGGACCGGCCACCCACACAATCGACGCCACCGGCAAAATCGTCTCCCCCGGCTTCGTCGACGTGCATACCCACTACGATGCGCAAATCCTGTGGGACCGCATGCTGAGCATCTCGCCCTGGCACGGTGTAACCACGACGGTGATCGGCAATTGCGGCTTCGGCGTTGCGCCGACGCGCGCCGCACATCGGAAGTTGATTTTGCAGACCCTGGAGAAGGTCGAGGGCATGAGCCTCGACGCGCTGCAGGAGGGGCTGGGCGAGAGCTGGCCGTTCGAGACCTTCCCGCAGTATCTCGACGCCGTCGAGAAGCGCGGCTCCGCGATCAATGTCGCCGCCCTCTTCGGCCACACGCCACTGCGCCTCTACGTCATGGGCGAGGAGTCGACCGAGCGCGCCTCGACGCCGGACGAACTCGCGGCAATGAAGAAGCTGATGCGCGAGGCGATGGAAGCCGGCGCGATCGGCTTCGGCACCTCGGTGTCCGTCAGTCACAATGGCTACGCCGGCAAGCCGGTGCCCTCCCGCCAGGCCACCCCCGAGGAAATGGACGGGCTGGTCTCGGTCATGGGCGAGATGAAACGCGGGCTGATGCAGATCACCATCGGCCGCGAATTCTCGACACGCCACATGGCCGAAGTCAGCCGCAAGTATCAGGTGCCGGTCACCTGGACGGCGCTGTTGTCCTATCTCTATGGACCGGGCGGGCATCGCAAGCAGCTCGACCTCGCCGCCGAGCAGCGAAAGTCGGGCGCGATGGTGATCCCGCAGGTGAGCTGCCGTCCGCTCAACTTCGAATTCACTTTCGCCGAGCCGTTCATTTTCGACGTGATGCCATTCATGAACGATCTGGCGAAGGCGGATTCGAAATCGCCCGGGGCGCGACTCCGTGCCTATGCCGATCCGGTGTGGCGCGAGAAACTTCGCAGCGAGGTGACGCCGCTCTTCCAGAAATGGTGGGACCGCGTCGTGATCGCCTGGGCGCCGTCGGCGCGCGAACTCGAAGAGATGCCGCTCGTTGCGGCTGCCGCGAAGCTCGGCAAGGATCCGGTCGATCTTGCGCTCGACCTGGCGCTGGCCGACGACCTGCAGGCGCGCTTCCGCATGGCCGTGATGAACTTCGACGAGAAGGAAGTGGCCGAGCTGATCACCGATCCGAACACGATCATCGCGCTCTCTGATGCCGGCGCGCATGCGAGCCAGCTCTGCGACGCCTGCTACTCGACCTATCTGCTGGGCCACTGGGTGCGCGACCGCAAGGTCTTCACCCTCGAAGAGGCCGTGCACAATCTCACACAGCGGCCTGCCGAGATGTTCGGCATCACCGACCGCGGCCTGCTGGCGGAGGGCCGACCCGCCGACATCGTGGTGTTCGATGCGAAGACCGTGGGCCCCGGTCCGCTGAAGAGAGTCCACGACATGCCGGCGGGCGCCGACCGGCTGGTATCGGACGCGAGCGGCATCGACGCCGTGATCGTGAACGGAACGCTGATCCGCCGCGACAACAAGGATGTGTTCGCGGCCAACGACAGACTGCCCGGCCGCCTTCTGCGCGGCGGCAAGGCCGCCTGATTTTCAATAGGGAGAAACGACAATGATCCACGTCATCGCCATCATCACCGCCAAGCCCGGCAAGCGCGCCGAAATCCTGAAGAACTTCAAGGCGAACGTGCCCGCGGTCCACGCCGAGAAGGGGTGCATCGAATATGGCGCCACGGTCGATACCGACGGCGGCCCCTTCGCGAAGTTCGGCGCCGATACCTTCGTCGTCATCGAGAAGTGGGAGAGCATGGACGACCTCAAGGCACACGGCGCATCGGCGCACATGAAGGCGTACGGCGAGAAGAACAAGGACCTCGTCGCGACGCGCGCCGTGCACGTGCTGCAGAACGCTTGATCAGCGAAGCCGACGTCGCCGCTTACGATCGCGACGGCGTCGTCTGCCTGCGCGGGGCGTTCGATTCGGCGTGGATCGAGCGCCTGCGCGCGGCGGTCGAGCGCGATCTCGCCTCGCCCGGGCCCAATGCGACCAACTTCGCCGAAGGCAGCACCGCCGGGAAATTCTTCGGCGACATGTTCATGTGGAAGCAGGACCAGGGCTTCCGCGAAGCAGCCCTCGCGTCCCCCGCTCCCGCCATCGCCGCGCGTCTCATGGCCTCGTCACGCGCCGACTTCTTCTACGACCAGCTGTTCGTGAAGGAGCCCGGCACCGCCCATCCGACGCCGTGGCACCAGGACCAGCCCTATTGGCCGGTGAAGGGCTGGCAGATCACGTCGGTGTGGATCGCGCTCGACGACATCGATCGCAGCAACGGCTCGGTCGAATTCATCGCGGGCTCGCACAAATGGGGCGTGAACTATCGGCCGACGCCGTTCCGCAAGGGCCACGAGATGAAATTCACCGACAGCGACCTCACGCAGATCCCCGACATCGATGCCGACCGCTCGAAGTACGACATCAGGTCGTGGCAGATGGCGCCCGGCGACTGTCTCGTGTTCCACGCGATGATCGTGCATGGCGCGCCGGGCAACGATACGCCGGGTGCTCGCCGTCGCGGCCTGTCGCTGCGCTACACCGGCGACGATGCGCGCTACGATCCGCGGCCGGGAACGTTCCAGTTTCCGCACAAGCCCGACCTCGTGGCGGGCGCGCCGATGACGTGCGCCCTGTTTCCGCAGGCCTGGCCGCAAGCCTAGGCCTCAGCTGATGACGCCTTCGGTCACCATGTCGAGCATGCCGTCGACGAGCTCGTCGCGCTTGGTCCAGGGGAATTCCGGATTGTTGATCAGCGCCGCCACGAGCCCATGCAGGCCCATCCAGCACAGCTCCGCCGCGGTGTCGGCCGGATATTTGAGCTTGAGGCCCGCGGCCTCGGCGGTCTTGAGCTGCTCGACCAGCTTGGCGAAGGCGATCGCTCCGGTCGCGCCCGGCTTTGTGGCGTCGATCTCCTCGGGTTTGTGCCCACGCGCTTTGATCGGCTTGGGCGTGTTGCCCGACATGAAGGTGAGCCAGTACTCGCGGGGGTGCTCGAGGCCGAACTTGATGTACGCCGCGCCGCAGGCGCGCAGGCTCTCGACCGGGTTCAGGTTCTCGCGGTCGATGCGGCCCATCTCCTCGATCAGGAAGCCGAATGTCTGGTCGCAGAGCGCCAGCATGATGGCTTCCTTGTCGGAGAAGTAGAGGTAGAGCGCGGGCGCGGAGACGCCCACCCGGTCGGCGATCTTGCGGATCGTGGTCGCGGCATAGCCCTCCTCGAGGAAGAGCTCCTTGGCGGCAACCAGGATCTCGTCCCGGCGGGTATGGCCCTCGCCACGGCGCTTGCGCCCCGGGCTTGTTGGTAAAGCCGGCAAAATTTCCTCCATGGCCTTGACTCTTATATGATCGTCGTTAACTTAACAATGATTAGTTAACGACGTTCAGTCGCTGGCTGCTCAGTGTAAACGCACGAACGAGGCCCTGTTATGCGCCTACCTCCGGTAAAATTCATCCTGATCGCCGTTGCCACCGTGGCCGTGGCCTCTGTTGGGTACACCGCCTACGCGCTTCAGGCGAAGAACGCCAAGGTCGCCGCCGTTGAGACGGTCATCCGGCCCGCCCGCGTCATGGAGATCGCCTTCCGCCGCGAAGGCCAGTCCCTGGTGCTGGCGGGCACCGTCGTGCCGCGCATCGAGAGCCAGCTGGGCTTCCGGGTTCCAGGCAAGATCGTGCGCCGCGCGGTGGACGTCGGCGCCGTGGTCCAGGCGGGCCAGTTGATTGCCGAGCTCGACCCCACCGACTACAAGCTCGCCGTCGAGAACGCGCGCGCGGCGTTCGCCGCGGCCGAGGGTGACTACATGCGCGCCAAGGCCGATCACGAGCGCTACCAGCAACTGCGCAACAGTGCCGCCTTCATGCAGCAGACGCTCGACACGCGTAAATCCGCGGCGGTCACGGCGTTGGGCCGCATGGATCAGGCCAAAAGTCAGCTCGAGAGTGCCGAGCACAATCTCGCCTATACCGAACTCAAGGCCGATGCCGACGGTGTCATCACCGCCGTGCAGGCCGAAGTCGGCCAGGTCGTGGCGCAGGGCCAGAGCGTGGCCAAACTCGCCCGCACCGACGAACTCGAGATCCTGGTCGGCGTTCCGGAGCATCGCCTGCAGGCTGCACGGGCGACCGATGCCGCGAGCTTCGAGTTGTGGTCGGAACCCGGCAAGCGTCACGCCGCGAAGCTGCGCGAGCTGTCGCCCAGCGCGGATCCGACGACGCGCACCTATCCCGCGCGCTTCAGCGTGATCGACAAGCCGGCCTTCATCGGCCTCGGCATGACCGCGACTCTCGCCTTCGAACGGCCCGACGCCCAGCCCGTGGCCGAAGTGCCGCTGGCCGCCATCTTCCAGCACGGCACCCGCCCCGCCGTCTGGGTCGTCGACAGGGAGAGCGGCACAGTCGAGCTCCGCCCGGTCCAGATCGCCCGCTGGCGCAACGACACGGCCGCGATCCTGTCCGGCGTCAAGGACGGCGAGCTGGTCGCCACGGCGGGCGTGCACAAGCTCGAGGCCGGGCAGAAGGTGAAGCCGCTGCAGCAGCAGGCGGCGGCGCGCTAGCGATGGCGATGCCCCCTCCTGTGAAGACCAGGGCCAACCTCAGTGAGCTCGCGCTGCGCAACAGCACGCTCACCGTCTTCTTCATGCTGGTGCTGACCATCGCCGGCGTCTTCGCCTACTTCAACCTCGGCCGCGGCGAGGACCCGCCCTTCACCATCAAGCAGATGGTGGTGTCAGCGGCGTGGCCCGGCGCCACGGCGCGCGAGGTCGAGCAGCAGGTCACGGACAAGATCGAGACCAAGCTGCAGGAGCTCCCCTACTTCTACAACGTCACGAGCTACACCAAGCCCGGCGAGACCGTGATCTACGTCTCGCTGCGCGACGACGTCCCTCCCGCCAAGGTTCCCGACCTCTGGTACCAGGTGCGCAAGAAGGTGGGCGACATCAAGGGCTCTCTGCCGCAGGGCGTCGCGGGTCCCTTCTTCAACGACGAGTATGGCGACACTTACAGCCTGATCTGGGCCTTCGAGGCCGACGGCTTCTCGCCCGCCGAGGTGAAGACGATCGTGAAGGACGTGCGCCAGCGCCTGTTGCGCGTGCCCGACATCACCAAGGCCGATCTGTTCGGCCTGCAGGACGAGAAGATCTACATCGAGTTCAGTCACACGCGCCTGGCGATGCTGGGCGTCACCGTCGACCAGATCCTCGATGCCGTGCGCAAGCAGAACGCCGTCGTGGCGTCGGGCGTCGTGGAAACCAAGGGCGAGCGCGTCGCAGTCCGCGTCGACGGTGCGCCGACGTCCCCCGAAGAGGTGGCCTCCCTTCCCTTCAGCGCCAACGGCCAGACACTCACCCTGGCCGACGTCGCCACCATCCGGCGCGGTTATGTCGATCCGCCGCAGAGCTCGATGCGCTTCGGCGGCAAGCCGGTGATCGGCCTCGGCGTCGTGATGGCCGCGGGCGGAAACATGGAAGTGCTGGGCAAGACGCTCGAGAAGACCATGGCCGCGATCGAGCGCGACCTGCCGGTCGGCATCACCGTGCACCGCGCCGCCAACCAGCCCGAAGTGGTCGAGAAATCGTTCGAGGAGTTCATCCACTCGCTGGGCGAGGCGCTCGCGATCGTGCTCGTGGTTTCGTTCGTCAGCCTGGGCGTTCGCACCGGCATCGTCGTGGCGCTGTCGGTGCCGCTGGTGCTGGCGATCACCTTCGTCGGCATGATGCTGCTCGGCATCGACTTCCAGCGCATCTCGCTCGGCGCGTTGATCATCGCGCTCGGCCTCCTGGTCGACGACGCGATCATCGCCGTCGAGATGATGATGGTGAAGCTGGAACAGGGCGCGACCCGCATGCAGGCCGCGACCTACGCTTACACGTCCACCGCCTTCCCGATGCTGACCGGCACGCTGGTCACGGCGGCAGGCTTCGTGCCGGTAGGCTTCGCCAAGTCGAGCGCCGGCGAATATACCAACTCGATCTTCTGGGTTGTCGGCCTCTCGCTGATCATCTCGTGGTTCGTGGCGGTGCTGTTCACGCCGTGGTTGGGCTACCACATGCTGCCGCAGCCCAAGGTCGAGGCGCATCACGACGCCTACTCGGGCCGCCTCTACACCGTCTTCCGCCGGATGGTCGTGTGGTGCGTCACCTGGCGCAAGACGACCATCGCCATCACGGCGCTGGCCTTCGTGGGCTCGATGGGCGCGTTCGGCTTCGTGCAGAAGCAGTTCTTCCCGACCGCGAACCGGCCCGAGCTGATCGTCGATCTGCGGCTCGCGCAAGGCGCCTCCTACGCCGCGACCGACGCCGAAGTTCTCAAGCTCGAGAAGTGGCTGTCGAAGAACGACGACGTCGCCACCTACACCTCCTACATCGGCGCCGGCAGTCCGCGCTTCTACCTGCCGACGGTTCCCGAGCTGACCAACGCCAACTTCGGCCAGGTCATCGTCATGGCCAAGGGCCTGGACGAGCGCGAGCGCCTCGTCACCGCGCTGAACGGCCTGTTCAGCGAGGGCTTCGAGGCCGTCCGCGGCCGCGTGCAGCGCCTGCAGAACGGTCCGCCTGTCGCCTACCCCGTGATGTTCCGCGTGCTCGGCGACGATCCGCAGAAGGTGCGCGGCGTGGCCGAGCAGGTCCGTCAGCTCTTCAAGGCCGATCCCGCGATCCGCGACGTCAACTTCGACTGGAACGAGCTCGCCAAGTCGGTGCGGCTCGAAGTCGACCAGAGCAAGGCACGCGCGCTGGGCGTGGACTCACAGCTCCTCGCCAACACCTTGCAAACCCTGCTGACCGGCGTGACGGTGACGCAGTACCGCGAAGGCACGGAGACGATCGACGTCGTTGCCCGCGCGGTCAATTCGGAGCGTCTCAGCGTCGAGGGGCTGGAGGCGATCAACCTCCGCACCGCGACCGGCGGCGTGGTCTCCCTCGCCCAGCTTGCAAAGCTGCACTTCGAGCTCGAAGAGCCGATCCTGTGGCGGCGCAACAAGGACCTGCTGATGACTGTCCGCGCCGGCGTGATCGACGGCGTGCAGGGTCCCGACGTCGCGACCCGCATCGACAAGGCGCTGGAGCCGATGCGCGCCACGCTGCCGTTCGGCTATCGCATCGAGGTCGGCGGCGACAAGGAAGAGAGCGCCAAGAGCCAGGCCTCGATCTTCAAGATGATGCCTGTCATGGGCTTCCTGATGCTGCTGTTCCTGATGTTGCAGCTCAGGAGCTTCTCCAAGCTCGCGCTGGTGCTGCTCACCGCGCCGCTGGGCATGATCGGCGTGGCGCTGTTCCTGCTGCTGTTCAACCAGCCGTTCGGCTTCGTGTCGCTCCTGGGCGTGATCGCGCTCGCCGGCATGATCATGCGCAACTCGGTGATCCTCGTGGACCAGATCGACCAGGATATCGCCGCCGGCCACGCCGCGTGGGATGCCGTCATCGACGCCACCGTGCGCCGCTCGCGGCCGATCCTGCTCACCGCCGGCACCGCGATCTTCGCCATGGTGCCGCTGTCGCGCAGCGTGTTCTGGGGCCCGATGGCTGTGGCCCTGATGGGTGGCCTCCTGGTCGCTACGGCGCTGACCTTGTTGTTCCTGCCGGCACTCTACGCGGCCTGGTTCAGGGTGAAGCAAGGAGAAGCGGCGAAGGCTGCGGAGCCTGTCCGCCCCGGCCCGCCCCACCTGGCGATCGCCGCGGAATGAGAAAAATGACGCCGAGTTTCCCAATTTCCTGGGACACCTCGGATGCCTATTCCATAAGGCTTTCGGGCGTTTTGTCCCGGATTCCGCCACTCCCCCAACGCAACAATGTTGCGCGGCGACGCTAGGAAATGCGGCCCTCGGCGGTGTGGATATCGTCGGTCCGCGACGCGCTCACCGCCAGGATGATCTCGATCCCCCGCACGATGTCGTCGAGCGCCATCGAGGGGGCGCCGCCCACCCGGCTCGCCTGCTCCGGCAGATAGGGAATGTGCAGGAAGCCGCCACGCATCGGCGTCGGCTGCTGGCGGATAATGTCCATCAACGCGTAGAGGATATGGTTGCAGACGAAAGTGCCGGCCGTATTCGACACTACCGCCGGCAAGCCCGCCCTGCGCATCTCCGCCACACAGGCCTTGATCGGCAGGGTCGCGAAATAGGCCGCGGGCCCGTTGGCCACCACCGGCACGTCGATCGGCTGGTTGCCGTCATTGTCGCGGATGCGCGCGTCCTGGACGTTGATGCCCACGCGCTCGAGACAGAGATCCGTGCGGCCGCCGGCCTGGCCGACGCAGAGCACGATGTCGGGCCGCGCCTCGTCGATCGCGGCCATCAGCACCCGTGCCGAATTCGCGTAGGACGTCGGCAGGACGGCCGTCATCACCTCGACGTCGCCTACGACGGACGGCAAGCGGCCGACCGCCAGCGACGAGGGATTGACCTCGTCGCCACCGAACGGATCGAAGCCTGTCACCAGCGCGCGCATATGCCGTCCCCCAAAACGAAAGGCGCCCCGTGAGGGGCGCCTGACGTTAGTCCTTTACGGACGAAGCTTCTACTTGTTGGCGGCGTCGACCGCGCGGCGGGCCATCACGCCCACGAGGTGAGCGCGATACTCGGCGCTGCCGTGGATGTCGCTGTTGAGGTCCTTCGACGGGATCTTGATGTCCTTGATCGCGGCCGAGGTGAAGTTCTTCGCCAGCGCGTCTTCCATCGCCTTCACGCGGAACACGGCGGAGCCGGCACCGGTGACCGCGACGCGGACGCCGTCCTTGGTCTTGGCCACGAACACGCCGACCATCGCATAGCGCGACGCCGGGTTCGGGAACTTCATGTACGCGGCCTTCTCGGGCTTGGGGAAGGTGATCGACGTGATCAGCTCGCCATCCTTCAGCGCCGTCTCGAACAGGCCCTTGAAGAAGCCGTCGGCGGCATGCTTGCCGGTATTGGTCGTGATGGTGGCATTCAGCGCCACGACGGCCGCGGGATAGTCCGCCGCCGGATCGCTGTTGGCGACCGAGCCGCCGATGGTGCCGCGGTTGCGCACCGCCGGATCGCCGATATGGCCGGCCAGTTCGGCCAGCGCCGGGATCGTCTTCTTCACGTCGGGCGACACCGACACGTCGTAGTGCTTGGTCATGGCGCCGATCGTGACGCTGGAGGCATCGGCCTTGATGCCGGCCAGTTCCTTGATGCCGCCGAGATCGACCACGTCGCTGGGCTTGGCGAGCCGCTGCTTCAAGGTCGGGATCAGCGTCATGCCGCCCGACATCGGCCGGGCTTCATCCTTGCCCTTCAGCGTGGCGACGGCGTCGGCCAGGGTCTTGGGGCGGTGGTAAGCGAAATCGTACATAAGTCTTTCCTCCAGTTACTCGGCGGCCACGCCATGGGCGCCTTGAATCGTCTGCCAGATGTTGAGCGGCGTGGCCGGCATCTCCACGTGCTTGATACCGAGCGGTGCCAGCGCATCGCGCACCGCATTCATCACGGCGGCGGGTGCGGCGATCGCCCCCGCTTCGCCGCATCCCTTCACGCCCAGCGGATTGTGCGGGCATGGCGTCGTCTTGTAGCCGAGCTTGAACGACGGGAAATTGTCCGCGCGCGGCATGGTGTAGTCCATGTACGAGCCGCTGATCAGCTGGCCCGTGCCCTTATCGTAGACGGCGTTCTCGAAGAGTGCCTGGCCCACGCCCTGCACGATGCCACCGTGGACCTGGCCCTCGACGATCATCGGGTTGATGATGTTGCCGAAGTCGTCGACCGCGGTATGGGCGATCACCTCGACCTTGCCGGTGTCCGGATCGATCTCGACCTCGCAGATCTGCGTGCCGGACGGATAGACGAAGTTCGCCGGATCGTAGAAGGCGTTCTCATCCATGCCCGGCTCGACCTCGGCCAGCGGATAGTTATGTGGGACATAGGCCGCGAACACGACCTGACCCAGCGGCACGCTCTTGTCCGTGCCCGCCACCTTGAAGGAGCCGTTCTCGAATTCGACGTCGGCCACATCGGCTTCCATCAGATGGGCCGCGACCTTCTTGCCCTTGGCGATGATCTTGTCGGTGGCCTTCATGATCGCGGAGCCGCCGACGGCCAGCGAACGCGAGCCATAGGTGCCCATGCCGAACGGCGTCGTCGACGTGTCGCCATGGACGATCTCGATCTGGTCCATCGGCACGCCGAGCCTGTCATGGATCAACTGCGCGAAGGTCGTCTCGTGGCCCTGGCCGTGGCTGTGCGCGCCCGTCATGACCTGGACATTGCCGGTCGGGTTGAACTTGATCTGGGCGGATTCCCACTGGCCGACGCCCGCACCGAGCGAGCCGACGACATTCGACGGCGCAAGGCCGCAGGCTTCGATGTAGGACGAGAAGCCGATGCCGCGCAGCTTGCCGCGCGACTTGGCCTCGGCACGGCGCGACTCGAAGTCCTTGTAGCCGGAAATCTTGATCGCCTCGTCGATGATCGGCGGGTAGTTGCCCGAATCGTACTGCAGCGCGACCGGCGTCTGGTACGGGAAGGCTTCCTTCGGAATGAAGTTCTTCCGGCGCAGCTCCGCCGTATCCATCTTCATCTCGACCGCCGCCTTCGACACGATGCTCTCGATCACGAAGGTCGCCTCCGGCCGTCCAGCGCCGCGATAGGCGTCGACCGGCGCGGTGTGCGTCACCGCCGCCTTCACGTTGGCGTAGATCAGCGGCGTCGTGTACTGGCCCGCCAGCAGCGTCGCATAGAGGTAAGTCGGCACAGCCGTCGAGAAGGTGGACAGGTAGGCGCCCATGTTGGCGATCGTCTCGACCTTGAGGGCGAGGAACTTGCCGTCCTTGTCCATCGCCAGTTCGGCGTGGGTGACGTGGTCGCGACCGTGCGCATCGGTCATGAAGGATTCGGAGCGCTCGGCGGTCCACTTGATCGGACGGCCGACCCGGCTCGCGGCCCAGCACACCATCGTCTCTTCGTTGTAGCAGAAGATCTTGCTGCCGAAGCCGCCGCCCACGTCGGGCGCCACGACCCGCAGCTTGTGTTCGGGAATGCCCAGCACGAACGCCGACAGGATAAGACGCAGCACATGCGGGTTCTGCGAGGTCGACCAGAGCGTGTAGTTGCCCGTGCCCTTGTCGTACTCCGCGGCCGCCGCGCGCGGCTCCATGGCGTTGGGGATCAGGCGGTTGTTCACGACATCGAGCTTGGTGACATGCGCTGCCTTGGCGAACGCGGCGTCGACATCGGCCTTCACGCCGATTTCCCAGTCGTAGATCAGATTGCCCGGTGCTTCCGGATGAACCTGGGGCGCACCCTTGTCGAGCGCGTGCGCCAGATCGACGTTGGCCGGCTTCACCTCGTAGTCGACCTTGATCGCTTCGGCCGCGTCCTTGGCTTCGTCGATGCTGTTGGCCACGATCATCGCCACCGTGTCGCCGACATAGCGCACGGTATCGAGCGCCATCACCGGATGGGCGGGCGCCTTGTGCGGCTCGCCGTTCTTGTCCTTGACCACCCAGCCGCAGATCAGACCGCCCATCTTCGCGTCGGCGGTGTCCTTGCCGGTGAAGATCTCGACGACGCCCGGCATCGCCTTTGCCTTTGCCGTGTCGATCGACTTGATCTTCGCATGAGCATGCGGGGAACGCAGGAAATACGCGTAGGTCGCCCGTGCGAGGGGCAGATCGTCCACATAACGGCCCGTTCCCGTCAGGAAGCGCTTGTCTTCCCTACGGAGTACCCGGGCACCGATTCCGGTTCCGGCGGTCATGGCGTTTACACTCCTGCAGACTTCATTGCTGGCGCGGCGGCCAGAATTGCCTTCACGATGTTGTGGTAGCCGGTGCAGCGGCAAAGGTTGCCCTCGAGCTCGCGGCGCACCGTCGCTTCGTCGAGCTGGTAGTTGTTGCGCTTCACCATGTCGATGGCGCTCATCACCATGCCCGGCGTGCAGAAGCCGCACTGAAGAGCGTGGTTGTCGCGGAAGGCTTCCTGCATCGGGTGCAGCTTGTCGGCGCTCGGGGCGAGGCCCTCGATCGTCGTGACCTTGGTGCCCTCGGCCTGGACGGCCAGCATGGTGCAGGACTTCACCGACTTGCCGTCGACATCGACGACGCAGGCGCCGCACTGGCTGGTGTCGCAGCCGACATGGGTGCCGGTCATGCCGAGATTCTCGCGCAGGAACTGCACCAGCAGCGTGCGGGCTTCAACCTTGCCGGAAACGGCCTTGCCGTTGACGGTCATGGCGACGGAAAGCGTCATTACTCTTCTCCCTCGAAATTCGTTGCGTCGCGGCGCGTTGACGCGCGCCAACCCGGCGTTGAAAGGGACTCTCGCGCGCCGCTCGTGCGCCGGTCAAGCGAATTGCGAAAGCCGAATAGCGCTGTGCGATTAGCCTAGCGCCGCAGCAGGAAAACCACGATCAGCACGGCCACGACGATGCCGATGATCGTCCAATGGCGGAAGCCGCGTTGCGCTGCAGCAGACGATGCAGGCTGGATCGGGTCGTTGGGCGCCATGGTTACGCCGCGGCAACCGGCGGCGGTGCGCCCACGCTCTCGGCGAATTTGCCGAAGAACTGATCTGCCAGTTTCTTGGCCGTGCCCTGGATCAGGCGCGCGCCGACCTGGGCGATCTTGCCGCCGACCTGGGCATCGACCTCATAGGTCAGAACCGTGTCGCCGCCGTCCTCGGTCAGCTTCACCACTGCTCCGCCCTTGGCGAAGCCCGCGACGCCGCCCTGCCCCTCACCGCTAATCTTGTAGCCGTTGGGCGGATCGATGTCGGACAGAGTGACCTTGCCCGAGAAGCCCGCGCTCACGGGTCCGATCCGCAGGCGGACCTTGGCCGTCATTTCGGTGTCGGAGAGCTTCTCCAGCGTCTCGCAGCCCGGAATGCAGGCCTGCAGGATCGCCTGGTCGTTCAGCGCCGCAAACACCTTCTCACGCGGCGCCGCGATCTTGTACTCGCCCTTAATTTCCATCTGTCTACTCCAGCCTTCAGGCTACCACTTGCTCGTATAGGAGTCCGGCGGCAGTTCAGCCAGCGGCTCGCGGATCGATACGTATATGGTGGCGAGATAGGGAATCGCCATCAGCACGGCCAGCGCGGCGAACCAGTCGGCCTGCGTGTTCCAGAACAACGTGCGAATCACCCAGCGGCCGCCGTCGCTGCCCACGAAGCCGCCCGCGCCGCCGTCGTACACCTTGATCGCGCCCTCCGTGACCACCAAAGCCGCGGCCCAGAAGATCAGCAGTCCGGCCAGGACGATTTCCGGCAGGACCGGCCGCCAGCGGCTGAACGACTTGTTCATGCGCACGTAGCCGGTGCTCCCATCGAAGCCCAGCAGCCGGCCAAAGGAGAGGCCGCGCATGAAGCGCTCGCGCCGGGGCACCTTCTCCTTGCGCAGCATGGTCATGATCTTCCATGCCATGAGCACGATGCTCGGCAACACGAAGCTCCAGATGGGGAAGTCGCGATAGCGGCCGTCGATCGCGATCGCGAAGTAGCTCAGGCCGATATGGAAGCCGCCGCCGTACCAGTCGATCGTGATGACGACGAGATAGAAAATGCAGAGCACGGTGAGCGCCAGGTAGAGCAGCTGCAGGAACAGGTCGATGCGCCGGAAGACGCGTAGCCGCGGCAGTTCCCGCCACGCCTGCCAGGCCTCGCGCACGCGCGCGCCGTAGAGCGACGGATCGGCCATCCGCCCGGTCAGGCTGTCGGCGATGCCGCGCAGCAAGGCATATCCGAAGGCGCCCAGCAGCAACGCCCAGAAGACCATGCCGAGCATGCGTTCGAAATAGAAGGTGCGCGAGAGGTCGATCCAGACCGACTGGACATACACCGTCGCCACGAGCTGGGCGAAGACGGCAAAGATCGCGATCTGCTTCGCCTCTGCGCGACGTCGCCACGACGCGAAGGCCAGCACGAGCAGCCCCGACAGAATGATCGAGAGCGTGTACAGCATGCGCCAGTGCGGCTCTGCCACGACGGGCTTGCCCAGCTGGAACTTGTCGCGCCGTTCGGCGTCGAGCAGGCCCCAGGTTGCACCAACCGTGCCCTCCTGGCGCGACTTCCAGTACTGGTCAAAGGCTTCCACGACGTTGTAATCGAGATGCTCCCGCTCGGCGATCGCGCGGAAGATCGAGAAGTAGCGGACCTGTTCGATCCGGCCCGTACGCGCATCCGAGCGCATGCGGCCATCGCTCGGCCAGCCGGTCTCGCCGATCACGATCTTCTTGCCGGGGAATCGGGCCTGAACCCTATGCACGATGTCGACGATGTGCTTCTCGATGCGCAGCGTGCCGTCAGCCTCACGGCGATCGAGGCCGATCGGCTCGTCCTCCCAGTACGGCAGGACGTGGATGGTGATGAAGTCGACCTCGTCGGCGAGGGTCGGGTTGCGCAGCCAGAACTCCCAGACGTCGGCGTAGGTGACCGGCTGCTTCACCCGCTGCTTCACCTGCCGGATGTAGCCGCGCAGCTGGTTGGCGGTCAGGTCCTTGCGCAGCAGGACTTCGTTGCCGACGATCACGCGCTCGATCGAGTCGGAATACTTGTTGGCGTGGTCGATCAGGAGATTGATCTGCTCGAGGTTTTCCTTGTCGTTGTCGTTCAGCCACGCCCCGTGCCAGACCTTCAGCCCGTACTTGCCGGCGCGCTGCGGCACGGCCTCGAGGTTCTCGCCGGTCGAGTACGTTCGCACCGACTGGACCTTGCCCTTGAGGCGCGCCAGATCTTCGTCGATCTGGGCAGGCGTCGGGAACGTGCGCGTGAGCGGGCTTTGGCCCGGGCGATAGGGTGCGAACGACACGCTCTGCAACGGCGCATTCGTCCAGCCGGCGATCTCGACCGGCTTGTTGGGCCACCACCACCAAAGGAAATTGAGCGCCGCCACGATTCCAAACGCGACGAGCGCCGCCAAAGCGCGCATGGAGGCTTTGTAGCAGGATCGACTAGCGGACAAATGGCTCTTTTTGGCCGCTTGTCCCCAAGCTCAGATGGCCCCGAGTTGCACCCCGGCAATGGCCTGGCGCACGACCTGGTGGCCGCGGTACAGCACGGCCTCCTTCCAGTCGTCCGTATCCGGATAGAACTGCCGGCGCATGGCCGCCCGGACCGGGGCCGCCTCCTTGCCCAGCGGATCGCCGTACTTGTGCAGCCAGTGATCGGCGCGGAACGCCTTCTGGCCGCTCTCGCGGTCGAAGGTCCCGTATTCCAGCGTGCACATGGTGAGCCTCGTCTCGGGCTCCTTGAACACGCGGTTGAGCCCGTAGTGCCCCAGACCGTCACGCGCGGCCGAAGCCGTCTGCCCGCGCTTGGACTCGGTGACCGACTCGCCCCAGAAGGCGCGGACGCGGCGCGAGCCGCCGCTGTCGATGTTGTAGTGCGTGATCGGCTCGCCGTAGCCGTAGGGGCCGAGGCCGGTGTGAAAGTCGATGACGGCAATGTCACTGCGGCCCTTGAGATACCTGTCGGCGATCGCGTGCAACGTGCGGTTCGACCAGCTCGGACCGCCGCCGCCGAAGAAGAAGCCATCGGGATGTGTGTACTGGCCACCCGACATGGCCGCGAAAAAGGCCTTGTCGCCGACCTTGGCCCGATACTCCGCGAGCTTGGCGTCGGCCTGGGCCACGCTGTTCGGGCCGAAGTCCTTCGGGATCAGCCAGTCGTGGATGTCGGCGTAGCCGTTGTTGATCGGATAGGGCTTGGAATGATCGACGTAGTTGCGATTGAGGTCGTTGCCCTCCTCCGTCACGCGGCGCGTCCAGGCAAAGCCGTAGGGATTGATCGCATGGATGAAGAGCGCGGCGGTGTCCTTCGGTAGGCCGCCGGCGCCAACAGTGGCGAGCCAGTCGACCTGGACACCCGACCCGCAATAGCCTTCGGCGCCGTGGGTGCTGGAAATGGTGACCACGACCTTCGACGCATCCTCGGGGCCTATGCGGGCGACGTCTGTCGACAGCGCTTCACCCTTCGGTCCCTTCGTCGGGTTGTCGTAGCGCGCCGTCGTTGCATTGGCGATGCGGGCCGCCGACAGGAACTTGTCGCGTGCCTCGCTGTAGTCCGCGGCGAAGGAATGAATATTGGCCATGTCCGTTCTTCCTAGGTTCTGAGCGTCAGTCCGCCATCGACCACGAGTTCGTGACCCGTGATGAAGTCGGCATCGTCGGAGGCAAGCAGGAGAGCGCCGCGCGCGATGTCGATCGGCTGTCCCAAGCGACGCAACGCGGCCTTCTTCTCCCAGACCTCCCGGATCTCGGGCTTGTCGAAATTGCCCTGGGTCATTCCGGTGTAGATCGCGCCGGGACAGACGTAGTTCGCAGTGATGTTGAACTTGCCGAGCTCGAGCGCGAGCGTGCGTGTCAATCCGCCGACACCCGCCTTGGATGCGCAATAGGCCGCGAGGCCATAGTCCGTGTCGAAGGCCATCACCGATGCCGTGTTGACGATGCGCGCCCGGCCCTTTTCTCTCGCCCGTGCCTTCAGCGCCGGGATCGCTTCCCGGCACAGCCGGAACATGCCGCGCACGTTCACGTCGTTGACGCGATCCCATTCCGCGTCCGTCATCTCCTCGACGAAGGCGCGGCCGCTCACGCCGGCATTGTTGAAAAGGATATCGAGACCGCCGAACCGGGCGAGCGTCTCCGCCACGATCCTCTTCGGCGCATCGTCCGCCGTGATATCGGCCGCGAACGAGGCGATGGCGTTGTGGCCGGCGTGCACCGTCGCGATCTCGGACTGCGGCCTGTCGACGGCCATGACCTGGGCACCTTCCTCGGCAAACAACCTGGCAGAGGCCGCGCCAATACCCGACGCGGCGCCCGTCACGATCGCAATCTTGCCCGAGAGCCTGCCCATGTCCGGCTAGTCCACCGTCAGGACGACCTTGCCCGTCGCCTTGCGCGAGAGCAGCGCGTTCATCGCGTCCGCGGCCTTCTCGAGCGGGAAGCGCATCGAGATGTGCGGCTTCAGCTTGCCTTCGGCGTACCAGGCGAGCATCTCGTCGAAATTCTTGCGCGCTTCCTGCGGCTCGCGGCCACGCCAGGCGCCGTAAAACACGCCACGCACGTCGCAGCTCTTCAGCAGCGCGAGGTTGGCCGGCAGCGAGGGAATGCGGCCGGCGGCGAAGCCCACCACCAGCAGGCGCCCGTACCACGCGATGCAGCGCACCGATTCATCGAAGGCGTCGCCGCCCACGGCGTCATAGATGATATCCGCGCCGTTGCCGTGGGTGAGTTCCTTCACCTTGTCGCGCATCTTGTCCCTGGTGTAGTTCACGAACATGGTGGCGCCGTACTTGCGGCAGATCTCCATCTTCTCGTCCGAGCCCACGGCCGCGATCACCTTGAGACCCATCAGTGCGCCCAGCTCGACGGCGGTGAGACCCACGCCGCCGGACGCTCCCGTCACCAGCAGGGTCTCGCCCGGCTTGTAGCTGCTGCGCTGCTTCAGGGCGTAGTACGACGTGCCGTAGGTCATGGTGAACGCGGCACCATCCTCGTAGCTCATGTTCTTGGGCATCGGCAGCAGCGCGATCTGGTCGGCGACAACTTCGGTGGCATACCCGCCATGGCCGATCGCGGCGATCACGCGGTCCCCGACCTTGTAGGCGGTGACGCCCTCGCCCACTTCGGTGATGTCGCCTGCCACTTCATGGCCGGGCGCGAACGGACGGGTCGGCTTGAACTGGTACTTGTCGGCGATGATCAGCGTATCGGGGAAGTTCACGCCCGCAGCACGGACCGCCACGCGCACCTGGCCCTTGCCGACCGGCCTGGGCGGGAGCTCCATCAGCTTGAGGCTCTCCGGTCCGCCCGGCGTCTCGCTCATCATCGCCCGCATTATTTGCTCCCTGGATCGGCTGTTTCGTCCTGTGGCGGCATTGATACGATGCGGGGCCCGGCACCGTCCATCCGTGCTAGGAAAGGGCTCTTTCGCAGGGGAAAAGATGGCAGGTCTCTATTTCGAGGAGTTTTCGGTCGGCCGAACCTTCGATCACGCGTGGACGCGGACCGTGACCGAGATGGACAACGTGCTGTTCAGTTCGCTCACCATGAACGTCCAGCCGCTGCATCTCGACGAGGAGTTCGCGTCGAAGACCGAATTCGGCCAGCGCATCGTGAACAGCCTGTTCACCCTGGGCCTGATGATCGGCATCACGGTGAACGACACCACGCTCGGCACGACGGTCGCCAATCTCGGCATGACCGACGTGCGCTTTCCCAAGCCCGTGTTCCACGGCGACACCCTCAAGGTGAGGACGACGGTGCTGTCGCTGCGGGAAAGCAAGTCGCGCGCCGATGCCGGCATCGTCGAATTCGGCCACGCCGCCACCAACCAGCGCGGCGAGATCGTCGCGGAATGCAAACGCCAGGCGCTGATGCGCAAGCGTCCCAAGAATTGAGGTAGATGATGCGTTCGTTCCTGTTCGTTCCCGCCGATTCGGAGCGCAAGCTCGCCAAGGGCCCCTCTTCGGGCCCCGACGGACTGATCCTCGACCTCGAGGATTCCGTCGCGACCGATCGCAAGAAGATCGCGCGCGAGATGGCCCTGGCCTATCTCAAGTCCGCGAGCCGCAGCGGGCCGAAGCTCTACGTTCGCGTCAACGCGCTCGACACCGGGCTGACGCTCGGCGATCTCGCCGTCGTCATGCAGGGCCGGCCCGACGGAATCGTCTTCCCCAAATGCGTGGGCCAGACCGATCTCGACCGCCTCGCCATGTGGCTCGATGCGTTCGAGGCGCGCGAGGGGATCGAGATCGATTCCACCCGCATCCTCACCATCGCGACCGAAAGCGCGGCGGCCGTGCTGGCACTGACCGCGGCGCCCGCGAAGCACATCCGCCTGATGGGACATTCGTGGGGCGGCGAGGATCTGATGGCCGATCTCGGAGCACTGGCCAAGGGTCCGAGCGCCGGCGTCTACGACGACACGTTCAAGCTCGCCCGCACGATCAACCTGATGGCCTCGGTCGCGGCCGGCGTCACCGCCTACGACACCGTCTATCCCGACATCAAGAACATCGACGGCCTGCGTGCCGAGGCCGTCGACGCCCGGCGCATGGGCTATGGCGGCAAGATCGCCATCCACCCCGACCAGGTGGCGATCATCCATGAGGTCTTCACGCCCAGCGCCGCCGAGGTCGAGTGGGCAAAGAAGGTCGTGGCGACGTTCGAGAACAATCCCGGCGCCGGCGTGCTGACGCTCGACGGCAAGATGCTCGACAAGCCGCACCTCGTGCTCGCCCGCCGGCTGCTCACCCGGTCGGGATGACAACGGAGCGCAGCGCGCTCTTGCCGACGCTCGAGCGGCTGTTCGCGGGCCCGCGCGATCAGCTCCTGACGATTGGCGCGCTGCTGGCGGCTCTGGAGGCGCGCTCCTACGCCTTCATCATCGCCGTCCTCGACCTGCCCAATTGCGTGCCGACCGGCATCCCGCTGCTGTCGACGGTGACCGGCGTGCCGATGCTGCTGTTCGCCGTGCAGGAATGGCTCGGCCGTCCCGCGCCGACCTTGCCCAAGCGACTGACTGACCATTCGATGCCGCGCGGCAAGCTGCAGGATTCCCTCGAACGCGTGCGGCGGCCGATCTCCTGGCTGGAGAGCATCGTGCATCCCCGGCACGAAGGGTGGCTGCGCGGCACGGCGCGCAGCCTGCTGCTGATCGCCTGGATCGGCTGCATCTTCATCCTGGCGCTGCCGATCCCGTTCGACAACTTTGTGCCGGCCTGGGCGATCCTCTTCTTTTGCCTCGCCCAGTTGGAGCGCGACGGGCTGATGGCGATGCTGGGTTGGGTCTTCACCCTGCTCACGGCGATCTGGACGGTCTTCCTGCTCTGGATCGGCCCCTATGTCGTATGGCAAGTGGTGAAGAGCGTCCTCTAGTACGACCGCGGCAGTCCGAGCACGTGCTCCGAGACGAAGTTCAGGATCATGTTGGTCGAGATCGGCGCCACCGTATAGAGACGCGCCTCGCGGAACTTGCGCTCGATGTCGTACTCCTCGGCAAAGCCGAACCCGCCGTGGGTCTGCACGCACATCTCCGCCGCCGACCACGCCGCCTCCGACGCCAGCATCTTGGACATGTTGGCCTCGGCACCGGCATTGATGCCGGCCTCGAACATAGTCGCCGCCTTGCGCACCATCAGATCGGCGGCCTCGATCTGCGTGTAGGCACGCGCGATCGGGTATTGAACGCCCTGGTTCTGGCCGATCGGCCGGCCGAACAGCTTGCGCTCCTTGGCGTAATTCACCGCCTTGTCGATGAACCAGCGGCCATCGCCGATACACTCCGATGCGATCAGCACGCGCTCGGCGTTCATGCCCGACAGGATGTAGCGGAAGCCCTGCCCCTCTTCGCCGATCAGGTTCTCGGCCGGCACTTCCATTTCGTCGAAGAACACCTCGGTGGTGTTGTGGTTCATCATCGTGCGAATGGGCTTGATGGTGAGCCCCTTGTTCAGCGCTGCACGCATGTCGACGAGGAACACCGACAGGCCTTCGGTGCGCTTCTGCGTCTGCTCGCGCGGCGTGGTGCGGGCGAGCAGCAACATCAGGTCGGAATGCTCGGCGCGGCTGGTCCAGACCTTCTGGCCGTTCACGATGTAGGTGCTGTTGTTTTTCTTCACCGCGGTGGTGCGCAGGCTGAGCGTGTCGGTACCGCTGGTCGGCTCTGTGACGCCGAACGCCTGGAGGCGCAACTCGCCGGTGGCGATCTTGGGCAGGTAGCGCTCCTTCTGCTCCTTGCTGCCGTGCCGCAACACCGTGCCCATGATGTACATCTGCGCATGGCAGGCGGCGGCGTTGCAGCCGGCCTTGTGAATCTCCTCCAGCACGGCCGAGGCCGCCGAAATGCCGAGCCCGGCGCCGCCGTACTCCTCGGGGATCAGGATCGAAAGCCAGCCCGCTTCGGTCAGCGCCTTCACGAACGCCGTCGGGTAGCCGCGTTCGCGGTCGAGGTTGCGCCAGTAGGCGCCGTCGAACTTCAGGCAAAGGGCGCGAACGGCGTCGCGAATTTCGGGATGCGTGGGAGAGTACGGGTTGTCGCTGGCGGGATTTTCCATGGCGGCGACCCTAGTCCGCCGATTTGCCCCAAGCAATGCGGCGCAGATCGTCGACCACCGCAGCGTGGACCTCGGGACCGAAGCCGTCGACCGTCGCCTCTCGGCGCGCCGTGACGCCGTCGATGGCGCCCGCCTGCTCCACCGTTGCGCGGGTCACTTCGGCGTCACGCTCCGCAGTGAGGAAGCGCCCGAGCGTCGGCGCCCAGTCCGTTCGCAGCACGGCCAGCGCCGCGATCAAGCCGCACGCTCCCCAGTTGGAGACACCGGCCACCACGAGATGATCGCATCCGGTGACGCAGGCGATCTGCTCGCCGTTGGGAACCGTGCGGGCGATCAATCCTGCCGGCAGACGGCCCATGCCGATCTCGTTGCCGCCGTCGCCAACGCCGATCCGGACCCAGGGATGCGCGACGAACAGTTCGTCGAGCGGCGCCGTCCATTCGGAGACATCTGCGCCCCGCATGTTGCGCGGCCGGCCATCGGGACTGGGCCCGCAGCGCTCGATGGCGACGGCGTGGGTTACACCTGCCGCGCGCCAGCTCTCCGCCACCCGGCCAATGGCGGCGCGATCCCCGAGCGCGACGACATCGACGGCGACACCACCGCCCGCTGCCGACAGGGCGGCACGAACGGCCGCCTCGCACGGCGCATCGACGGCGATCCTCACCGGCACGCCGCACGCCGCCAGCGCTGCCGCCAGCAACGCCGTTCCCACAGGTCCGTCGGTTTCCGCTGCCGGCGTATCGCCGCGCGGTACATAGAAGCCGGTGATCAGGCCGACGCTCTTTGCCGTGCTCAACGCCCGGGCGGCCTCTTCCAGCTCGCCCCGGCTCGCATCGATCAGCGCCTGCGTCTTGCGGCCGACGTCTCGGCAGACCACCGCCTCGATGGCGTCGAACTTACTTTTCCTTTGCGACATACACTCCGGTCCAATCTACCGGCGACTCGTCGATCAACCCGTCGACCCTCTCGCGCATTGCCTCGTAGTACGTCTGCTGCCATCCCGCCGCGGCGGCAGCCGCGACGCAGGCATCTATCGCCTCGAGCGCCTCGGCGAAGCTGCCGGTGCGATAGAGCACCAGGAACTGCGATTGCCGATCCACCAGGGCTTCGAATTCCAGCGTCTTTGCCATGGTCGCATCGCCCACGAGGGCAAAGATGCGCTCCGGCTCCGTCTTGCCCTTCACCATGACGAGATCCAGCTCGATGGTGGCGAACTCGGGAACCTGCAGGCAGGTATTGTGACCGATGATGATGCCCACGCCGTAGGTCTTGCACTGTCCTTCGAGGCGCGATGCCAGGTTCACCTCGTCACCCAGGCATGAATACGTGAGACGCTGGGCGGAACCGAAGTTGCCGACCGTCGCCAGGCCGGTATTGAGGCCGACACCGATATTCACCGGTATGTGCCCGTTGCCCTGCGCCGTGGCCTCCGCTTCCCATTCGCGGTTCAGCTCGACGAGCTTCGCCTGCATGTCGAGGGCGGCACGGCAGGCGTGGACGGCGTGGTTCTCCACCGGCAACGGTGCGTTCCAGAACGCCATGATCGCGTCGCCCATGTACTTGTCGATCGTCCCGTTGGCACCGAGGATCAGGTCGGTCATCGGCGTCAGGAAGCGGTTCATGAAGCGCGTCAGCCCGTGCGGATCGAACTGCTCGGAAATGCGGGTGAAGCCGCGCACGTCGGTGAACATCACGGTGATCTCGCGCTGCTCGCCGCCAAGGGCCAGCAGGTCGGGATTGCGCACGACGGCTTCGACCTGTGCCGGCGACAGGTAGAGATTGAACGCGCCGCGGATCTCCTTGCGGTCCCGCTCCGCCCGCATGAAGGCCAGCGCCGAGCCGCTGATGTAGATGGCGGCCAATGTCGCCGGCGGATAGATCGGATCGAACAGCAACCGGGCCTGTGCGAAGGCGATGAACGGCACCGCCACGCCGACGCCAATGAAGCCGACCGCCACCAGCGCCATTGCGCTGGCCGACAGCCGCGGCAAGAGCAGCACAAAAGCAAGGCCGATCGCGGCGAGATAGATCAGCTCGGTGCCGCCGGCATAGTCCGGCCGCTCGAGATAGGTCGCGCTCAGCATCTGCTCGACGAGCTGGGCGTGGATTTCCACTCCCGGCACATTGTCCTCAGTGGGCGTGTTGCGCAGATCCTTCAGGCCGACCGCGGAGGTGCCGATGAAGACGATGTTGCCGGCGAGCTTGTCCGCCGGAACCTTGCCCATCATCACGTCCTTGGCGGAGATGAAGCGCTCGTCGCGGTGGCCGCTGTCGTATAGCACCACCCGGCCTTCGTTGTCCGTGTGGACATCGAGCGCACCGACCTTGATCCAGCCGATGCCCGTCTCCGCGCCGAACGAGAACATGCCCTGCGACCCGGCCCAGTGGACGATATAGGTCGAGGGCGGTCCCTCCTGCGCGACGCGGACCGACTCGATGGAAAGCGCCGGATAGAGATCCTCGTCGCGCTGGCCGGCCAGGCGGAAGAGCATCGGCACGTGGCGGACCACGGAACTCTCGACGCCGGTCGTGACGCCGCCATTCCCCCTTGCCGACTGCTCGAGCACGTCGATAGATCGAACGGCGCCCGTCTGTTGCGGAATGAACTTGGAAATAAGCCGCGGCACGGCCTTCGCATCGGTCTCGCCGCTGTTGTGCGCCACGCCCCACAGGCGGCGCGGCGCGCCCGTCTTGCCCTTGGAGTCGAAGGCAAATCCGGTGACGACCGGCGCCTTCGCCAGTGCCTCGCCCAGCACCTCGTCGTTGTCGGGGAGCGCCTCCATCATGCGGCGCATGTCGGTGTCCCGCATTTCCTCGGGCAGCGAACGCGCCAGCACCCGGAGCGACGAGCGGTCCGGCTCGGAGAACACGACGTCGAAGGCGATGACGGCAACGCCCGCATCCGTAAGCTTTTCGACGAGGTCGCCCACGACCGTGCGCGGCCAGGGCCACTGGCCATATTCCGCAAGTGCCGCCTCATCGATGTCGATGATGTGCACCGGCAGCTCGTCCTTCACCTCGCGCGGCTTGACGCGTTGGTAGGCATCGAAGGCGAAGTCGCGCAGGCGGACGAGGCTGGGCGGGTCGATCACCCGAAGCGCCAGCGCGTTCAGCAGCACGAGCAGGGCCACCAGGACAGGCGCACGGGGCGCGTTGCCTTTACCAAACAGCCAACTCATGCTCATCGCGTCAACGCCCCTCCGCCGATCGGACTTTACGGAAGGTCATGACCTAAGCCAAATAGCGCCCCCGTGCCAGCCACTCCCCTCCACGGCCCTTTGATGGGCATCTACTGCAAGCTCGGCTCGACCGTGCTGTTCTGCACAATGGACGCCATGGTCAAGGGCTTCGGCGGCACCTACAGCTTCTTCCAACTCATGTTGTTCCGCAGCGTCGTTGCGCTGGTGCCGATCGCATTCATCGTCTGGCGCTCGGGCAATATCCGCATCGTGCGCAGCAGCCGGCCCTGGCTGCAGTTCGCCCGCGTCTGCGCCGGCCTCGGCAGCACGGTGGGCTTCTTCTACGTCTTCCCGCGCATGCCGCTGGTCGATGCCTACGCCATTTCCTATGCCGCGCCGCTCTTCATGGTCGCCCTGTCGGTGCCCTTGCTCGGCGAGCAAGTCGGCTGGCGGCGCTGGACGGCCGTCGGCGTAGGCTTCGCCGGTGTCATCCTGATGCTCGATCCGTGGGCCATCGGACTTCAGGCGAATTCGCTGATCGTCCTTGGCGCCACCTTTTGCTACGCCCTGTCCACCATTCTCGTCCGCAGGGTCAGCCGCCATGACGCGGATGCCGCCACGCTCTTCTGGTTCTCCATCGCTGCGATCGCGTTTGCGTTGACCGGCGCCATTCCACAATGGGTGTGGCCGACGCCGATGGACTGGGTATGGTTAACCCTGCTTGGCCTGCTGGGGGGCATTGGCCAGGTCCTGGTCACCCGGGCCTGGCGGCTGGCGCCGGCATCGATCCTTGCCCCCTTCGACTATACGGGTATCGTCCTCGCCGTTGCGTACGGCTACTTCTGGTTCCACGAGCAGGCGTCTTGGACCATCTGGCTGGGGCTTCCCCTGGTCATCGCCTCCGGCCTCTACATCCTGCACCGGGAGCGGATCCGTTCCCGCGAGCGCGCCTTGACGAAACAGGCCGCAATCCACATCTTGTAGGCCATGAGCGACACCCAGTTCTCCGTGACCCCGAACGCCGCCAAGCGGATCGCCTTCCTGGCCGCCAAAGAGGCCAAGCCCGTGATGATGCGCGTGGCGGTATTGGGCGGCGGCTGCTCGGGCTTCCAGTACAACTTCTCGTTCGAGGAAGCGCGCGGCGACGACGACCTGGTAATCGAGCGCGATGGCGCCGCCGTACTGGTCGACTCGACGTCGCTGGAGCTGCTGCGCGGCAGCCAACTCGACTATGTCGAGGAAATGGTCGGCTCGTCGTTCCAGGTGAAGAACCCGAACGCCACCTCGTCCTGCGGCTGCGGCAACTCCTTCAGCGTGTGATCCTGACGCGATGAAGATCGCGACGTGGAACGTCAATTCCGTCCGCAAGCGGACGGGGAACCTCGTGTCGTGGCTGGGCCGCGCCAAGCCGGACGTCGTTGTCCTGCAGGAACTGAAGGCGCAGGAACAGCAGTTCCCCAAGCTCGAGATCGAGGCCGCCGGCTACAAGGCCGAGATGGTCGGCCAAAAGGGCTTCAATGGCGTCGCTCTCCTGTCCCTGCACCCGGTCGAAATCACCGCACGCGCCCTGCCCGACGCAGTTGCGGATGAGCCCGCTCGCTACATCGAAGGCAAGATCTCGACGCCGAAAGGCCCACTCACGGTAGGCGGTATCTACCTGCCCAACGGCAACCCTATCGGCACCGAGAAATTCGCCTACAAGATCGCCTGGATGGATCGCCTCGCGCAGCGTGCAAGGACCCTTCTGGCGACGGAAGAGATGTTCGTCCTGGGCGGCGACTACAACGTCATCCCGACAGATGTCGACGTGTTCAGCCCCTCCGCCTTCGCGGATGACGCGCTCTGCCAGCCCGAATCGCGCCGCGCGTTGCGCAGCCTGATCAACCTCGGCCTGACCGACGCGATCCGCGCCATCCATGTCGAGGGCCCGCAGTACACCTATTGGGACTATCAGGCCGGCGCCTGGCAGAAGGATCACGGCCTGCGTATCGATCACCTGCTGCTGTCGCCGCAAGCCGCCGACAAGCTGACCGCCGTCGGCATCGACAAGGCCGAGCGTGGCAAGCCCGAGCCGTCGGACCACGTTCCCGTCTGGTGCGAGCTCGACGTCGGCGCCTAGGCGCTACTCCGCTCCGGCGCCGATCACGCCGCCGTCCGCGATGATGCACTGCCCGCAGATGAACGCTCCCGCCTTCGAGGCCAGAAACACGGCGACGCCACCAATATCGTCGGGCTGACCGATTCGTTTCAGCGAAGCCTTGTTCTCCTGTGCGGCGCGGATCTGCGGATTGTCCCACAGCGCCTTGGCGAAGTCGGTTTGAACCAGCCCCGGTGCGATCGCGTTGACGCGGATATTGTGCTTGCCCCACTCCATGGCGAGCGACTTCACCAGCGACAGATCCGCGGCCTTGCTCATGTTGTAGGCCGCGATGTGCGCCGAGCCGACAAGCGCGCCGATCGACGACACGATGATGAAGGCGCCGTCCTTGCGCTCCGCCATCTCGGGGCCGACCATGTTCATCAGCCAGAGATTCGACATGACATTGTTCTGCATGATCTTCTGGAACACATCCTCCTTCAGTCCCGACAGCGGACCGAAGTAGGGATTGGACGCCGCATTGCAGACCATGATGTCGATGCGGCCGTAGGTCTTGCGGGCATGAGCGACCAGGTTTTCGAGCTGCGCCTTGTCGGAAATGCTGGCCGCCACCGCGCTCGCCTCGCCGCCCTTGGCCTTGATGCCCTTCACGACTTCCTCGCACGCCGGCAGCTTGCGGCTGGAGACGACGACCTTCGCCCCGTGCGCCGCCATCTGCTCGCAGATCGAACGGCCGATGCCGCGGCTGCCGCCCGTAACCACGGCGACTTTGCCGGTCAGATCGAACATCATTGAGCGTCTCCTCTTTATTGCGCCCGACCTTAGCGGCGGGTCAGCAGCGCGATCAACTCGACATGCGCCGACCACAGGAACTGGTCGATCGGCATCAGTTTCTCCAGCCGGTATCCGCCATCCTGCAGCGCACGCGCATCACGGGCGAAGCTGCCGGGGTCGCAGGAGGCGTAGACGATCTTCCTGACCGTGGAGCGCGCGAGTTCCGCGACCTGTGCGGCGGCACCCGCGCGCGGCGGATCGAGCACGACCGCGTCGAAGGCGTTCAGATCCTTCTCGAGCAACGGATTGCGGAACAAGTCGCGCTTCTCGACCGTCACCCGATTGCCGCCCATCTTGCGCGCAGCCGAATCAGCCGCCGCAATGGCTGCCTTCTCGCTTTCGAAAAGGCTGAGCTTGCCCGGCCTTCCCAAGGTCAGCGCGCCCACGCCGGCAAACAGATCGGCGAGCTTCGCGGCATCGCCTGCCCACGCCGTTACCGCCGCGCGCATCGTCTGCTCCGCGCGCTTGGTAGCCTGCAGGAACACCCCCGGCGGGACTTCAACGATGGCCTCGCCCAACATCAGAACCGGCGTCCGACGCGTGACGATCGGTTCGTATTTGGCACGGTCGCCCCAACTCAGGCGTGCCAGGTTCGCCTTCTCCGCCAGATCGACCAGCGCTTGCCGTCGTTCAAACGACAAGTCGATCCGCTTATGCGGCCGGATCAGAAGGTCGAGGCCACTGTCCGTCTCGTTGGCCACGGCGTCGGCGGCCGCCCCTTCGGGCAATATCTCCACGAGTGCCGCGCGCAACGGCGCCAGCAGCGCGTTCAGCGCGGGCCGGGCGATGACGCAGGTCCCTACATCGACAATCTTCGGGCTTCCGCGCTCGTTGAAGCCCGCCAGCACACGTTTGCCCTGCCGGCGCAGGACGAAGTCCACACGGCGGCGCTCGTTCGACACACCGAGCAACGGCTTCTCGAAAGCCGGCGCCTGCACGCCGCTATGCGACAGGGCGCGCTCGATGAGGGAGACTTTCCACGCCGCATAGATGTCGGAGCGCCAATGCTGCAGCGCGCAGCCGCCGCAGGTCCCGAAGTGAGCGCACGGCGGCGGCTCGCGATGGCGCGATGGCGCCAGGATGGCGAGCAGATCGGCAACCATCCCCTCGCCGCGGGAATCCCGTGGCTCCGCCTCGACGATCTCGCCCGGCAGCGTGAACGGGACGAAGTAGCGTTGGCCGCCCTCTTCCGCCACGCCATCGCCGCGCGCACCGACTTCCAGGATGTTGAGCGTGACGCTCACGTCCGATCAGCCAAGCCAGCTCTTGGCTGGCCTCATTTCGCCGACCAGCAGACCGACAACATTCCTGATCTGAGGCGTTTCCAGCGCTTCCTTCTCGGCCGCCGGAAGCACGCCGAGATGATCGAGCAATGCTGCCATCGCGACTTCGGCGGCGCGGCCTGCGCCGTCCCACATCTTGAGCGCAATGCCGAGGCCCAAGGTCGGCAGCATGCCGCAGAACACGCCCTCCGCGCCGGTCTTGACCTGCGCCACGCCTTGCAGCGTGCCGTTGACGCGCGTGCAGAACCGGCCGGTGCCCGCCATCATGAAAGGCTCGGCATTCATCGCCGCACGGATTCGGGTCGCGGCCTCCGCGTGGCGATTGGAGAGCCGGGACGGGTCGGCCATGCTGGCCATCGCCCGCGCCAGCAGCTTGAGCGGCGTCGCCAGGGTGGGAATGCCGCAGCCGTCCGTGCCGTACTGGAAATCGTCGGCGTTCGAGCCGCACAGATCCGTCATCACCGCGCGCAGGCGGCGCTGCACCGGATGGTCGTACTTGATGTAGCCTTTGGTCGGCTCGCCGTAGGTCACGGCCGTCGTCAGGAAGCCGCTGTGCTTGCCCGAGCAGTTGTTGTAGGCCGGGCCCGGCAGCTCGTTCGCGCGCGCCATGGCTTCGATGCTTGATTGGAGACGTGGCGCATGGGCGCCGCACTCGAGATCGCCTTCGCCCAGGCCAACTTTCTTCAGCCAGGCTTTCACCGTCCCGACGTGGCGCGTCTCTCCGCTGTGAGAGGCGCAGGACAGCGAAATGTGTTCGTTGCCGAGTCCGAACTTCTCGACCGCTCCGCTCTCGACGAACGCCATGGCCTGGATCGGCTTGTTGGCCGAGCGCGGCAGGACGACGGAGTCGATGTCGCCCCAGGACGCCACCACCGAACCGTCGGCCTTGACGATCGCCGCAATACCCTCGTGCCGGCTTTCGACGACCGGACCGCGCGTGACTTCGATGACGACGGGATTCTTGCTCATGCTTGACGGTCCAGTTTGATGATCGTGACGTTGTCCTGATGGGGCTTCCCTACCGCTAGCACGGCATCGAGTAAATGGCGCACCGGCTGACGGGCTGCTGCCACGATCTTCTTGTGATCGAGACTTTCCACGCCGTCACTGCAAACGAGGAGCGTCGCGCCGGAATCGAGCTTTCGCTTGCCTTCGTCGATCAGTTTGAGCGGTTCTCCCATGATCGCCTCGCGCAGCGCGTGCCGGTTGGGATGATTGGCCGCTTCTTCGGCCGTGATCATGCCGCGCTCCAGCATGGCCTCGATCTGCGGAACAAAAGAATGATCTGCATTGAGCCTTTCCAGCTTGCCGTCGGCGACCAGATAGAACGGCGAATCGCCCACGCTGATCCAGCGCGCCTCGTCGTCCTTCACGAGCACGCCGACCAGGGTGGAACCCATTCCGGCCAGGTCTGCCTTCGCCGCGGCGCTCGCTTTGACGGCAGCGTTCGCGTTCTGCAATCCCTCCGCGAGGGATTGCCCCTGCTCGATCGATTTCAGGAAGGCGTCGACGGCCAGCTTGCTCGCGACGGCACCGCCCGCATGCCCGCCCATGCCGTCGGCAAGGACGGCCAGCAACGTGCCGTCGGGCAACGTACGCAACGCCCAGCTGTCTTCCTGGTAGGGACGGCCCCCCTGGTCCTGGTCCCCATCACCCCGCCAGAGCGCCGCCATGGTTAGTGCCAGACCGCCGGCAGCTTGCTGAGCCCACGCAAGGTAAAGCTGTGCCGCCACTCGGGCTTGTCCTTCTGCGGCAATTCGAGATTGGGAAAACGCTCGATCAACGCGGTGAACACCAGCTCGCCTTCGAGCCGCGCCAACTGCGCACCGAGGCAATGATGGATGCCGCCGCCGAACGACATCGGCCGGATGTTCTGGCGCCCGACATCGAGCTTGTCGGGATCGGGATACTGCGCCGGGTCGCGGTTCGCGGCACCCAGCAGCTGCACGACGCTCTCGCCCGCGGGCAAGGTCACCCCACCGATCTCGACATCGGTCATCGTGGCGCGGCCCGTCATCTGCACGGAGGAGTCGAAACGCAGAAGTTCCTCGATGGCATTGGGGATCAGGCCCGGATCGGCCTTCAGCCGCTCCCATTGATCGCGCTGCCGATGCAACGCGAGAAGCCCGTTGCCGATCAGGTTGGTCGTGGTCTCGTGGCCGGCACCGAACAGCAGTCCGATATTGGCACGCAGCTCCTCCGCCGTCAGGCGGTCGCCGGCTTCCTCGGCACGGACGAGTTCGGTCGTGAGATCGTCCTGGGGATCGCGCCGGCGCAGATCGCAGAGCTGGTCAAAATAGGCATTGCCCATCGCCGTTCCGACATTGGCCTGCTGCAACTCCGCCTGGCTCATCGGCACTGGGTCGAGGATGCGGCCGCTGACGTTGCTGCCGACCAGGAATGCCGCACGATGATCTTCGGGAATGCCCAGCATGTCGCAGATCACGATCACCGGCAGGCGATGGGCGATATCGCGAATGACATCCATCTCGCCCTTGTGGGCGACCCGGTCGAGCTGCTCGTCGACCAGCTTACGGATGCGCACGCGCATGTCGGCGACTCGCCGGGCGGTGAACGCCTTCGTCACCAGTCCGCGCAATCGCGTGTGATCCGGCGGATCGACGACCAGCATGGTGTGCGACAGGTTGGCGATCGCAGGCTCCTTCATGCGATCGGCGCCGTACTTGCGCTGGATGTTGCCCGCGAAGTCCTTGCCGAAGCGGCGGTCACGCAGCGACGCGGCAACGTCGTCGTAGCTACTCAGCAACCAGAACCCCATCGGCGTCTTGAACACCGGGGCCGTTTCACGCAGGCGATGATAGAAGGGATAAGGGTCAGCGATGAACGCCGGGTCGAGCGGATTGAAGACGATGGAATCGCTTCCCGGGGCCGGCGGGGTCATGTCGTTCATGGCCCATCTTTAACACGAACCCTCTTGCCGTGCGAACGAGCGACACCCTAGCATCCCCCAATGTTTTTGCAGATCCAG
The DNA here is from genome assembly GCA_903915535.1 of Enhydrobacter aerosaccus. Classification (GTDB taxonomy): domain Bacteria; phylum Pseudomonadota; class Alphaproteobacteria; order Reyranellales; family Reyranellaceae; genus Reyranella; species Reyranella aerosaccus_C. Next base: position 45,780 of record CAIWTJ010000159.1, on the reverse strand, counting down.
GGCCCCTGACGATGCCAGGTATTCCACCGTACTACGACTGGATCGCACATCATGCGCATCGGCGGCCGGCGCAGCTCGCGATCGACGATCTGCAGACAGCGAGAAAATTCACCTATGCCGATATCGACCGCCGCACCGGCCAGCTCGCTGCGGCGCTTAGCGAGCTCGGGATCGCCAAGGGCGACCGGGTGGCGCTGCTGGCGCCCAACGGCGCCGAGTATTTCGAACTCCAGTTCGCCTGCGGCCGGCTGGGCGCGATCATGCTCCCGTTGAATTGGCGGCTCACCGTGCCGGAGCTGGAATACATCTTGGGCGATTCATCGCCAAAGCTGCTGGTCCACGACAAGAGCTTCGCCCAGCAGGCCCGGGCCCTTGCGAAGAACCTGCTCGAGATCGACGCCGAGAACCCCGACTGCACCTACGAGCGCGCGCTCGCGACGGCCAGCAAGCAGGTGGCGGCAATCGAGGTGACGCACGACGACATTGCCATGGTCATGTACACCTCCGGCACCACCGGACATCCCAAGGGCGCCATCATCACGCACGGCATGGTGTTCTGGAACTGCGTGAACCTCGGCATTCCCGCCCTGATCTCGCCGAAGACGGTGCAACTCGTGGTGCTGCCGCTGTTCCACACCGGCGGCCTCAACTGCTACGCCAATCCGGTGCTGCATGCCGGCGGCACGATCCTGATCATGCGCGCGTTCGACCCCGGCCTCGCGCTCGACTACATCTCCAACCCGTCGCTCGGCATCACGCACTTCTTCGGCGTGCCAGCGCCCTACCAGTTCATGATGCAGCATCCGAAATTCCAGAGCGCCGATCTCTCGCGCCTGCAGATCGCGGGCGTCGGTGGCGCGCCCTGCGCACTGGCCATCCTCGAAGGCTGGAGTGCGCGCGGCGTGCCGCTCGTCCAGGGTTGGGGCATGACCGAGACCAGTCCGGCCGGCACGATGCTGGATGCAGCCGACGCCATCCGCAAAGTGGGCTCGGCCGGAAAGGCGATGATGCACACGGCGATTCGCATCATTGGCGACGACGGCAAGGACGTCGACCAAGGCGGGATCGGCGAGCTTCTGATCAAGGGTCCCAACATCACGCCGGGGTACTGGAACAAGCCCGAAGCGACGGCCGCCGCGTTCACCGACGGCTGGCTGCACACCGGCGACGCCGCACGCATGGACGACGAGGGCTTCGTCTATATCGTCGATCGCTGGAAGGACATGTACATCTCCGGCGGCGAGAACGTGTACCCTGCCGAAGTCGAGAACGTGCTGTTCCAGCTGCCGCAGGTCGCGGACGCCGCGATCATCGGCGTGCCCAACGAGCGCTGGGGCGAAGTGGGCATGGCGATCATCGTGCGCAAACCCGATCAGGCACTGGAGGAAGGCGACGTCATCCGCCACTGCCTCGGCCGGCTCGCCAAATTCAAGGTTCCGCAGGCGGTGGCGTTCGTCGATGTCCTGCCGCGCAACGCCACCGGCAAGGTCCTGAAGCGCGACCTGCGCGTTCAGTTCGTGGGCGCGGACAAGCCCGCGATCTCCTGATCGCTAGACCAGCGGTACGTAATCGTACTCGCCGATGCCCTGCATGATCAGGAAGGTAAGCGACGTCTTGCCGGCATTGGTCACGAGATGCGGCCGCCCCGGGGCCGCCACGAACGTCTCGCCGGGCTTCAGGCGGACTTCCTGCTTGGGATCCTGCAGGAACAGCCGCATCTCGCCTACCAGCACGTAGAACGTATCCGCAATGTTGGTATGGAAATGCCATGGAACGGTCTGCGTCGGCGACAACTGCAGTTCGGCGATCCGGAAACCCGGCCGGTCGGCGTGCTTGGCGCGACGCTCGACCTCATAGAGATGACTGGCGTCCTTCACGGGAGCGAGGGTCTGGCGTGGTTTCATGCCGGGAAGCATAAACCCGCCGCAAACTGCCAACAAGGACACGGTCCGACCCGGCTGCTAGATAGTCCGCCATGCTTACCATCTATGGCGTCTACCGCTCCCGTGCCTCGCGCAATATCTGGCTCGCCAACGAGCTGGGCATCCCCTTCAAGCATGTGCCGATCATCCAGCATTACCGGCTGAAGGATCCGATTCCCGCCGATGTGATTCACACGAAATCGCCGGAGTTCCTCGCGGTCAATCCCAACGGCCACATCCCCACGATCGACGACGACGGCTACGTGCTGCACGAGTCGCTGGCCATCAACCTGTACCTCGCGCGGAAGCATGGCGGACCGCTGGCACCGGCCGACGTCCGCGAAGAAGGCGAAATAGCGATGTGGTCGCTGTGGGCGGCGACCGAGGTCGAGCCGCACGCCATCAACATCATCTACCACCGCGTCAGCAATGCCGGCCGGCCGATGGATCCCAAGATCGCCGACGCCGCCGTGGAGGCCTTGCGCGGCCCGTTCGCGGTCCTCGACAAGGCGCTGGCCGAGACCGGCCATCTCGTCGGCGGCCGCTTCACCGTGGCCGACATCAATGCCGCCGAAGTCGTCCGGTACGCGCAGGCGGCCCCCGAGTTGTTCGACGACGCCCCGAATGTGAAGAAATGGCTCGCCGCCTGCCAGGCACGCCCCGCCTTCAAGACAATGTGGGCTGCGCGCGACAAGGAGCCGGCATAGGCTTCCCCAGCGGAGGAGTTCGGGTGGAGTTGGACAAGGAGCGATTGGCGAAGCTGCTCAGCATGACGGGCAGCGAACATGACGCCGAGGCCCTGGCAGCGATCCGTAAGGCCAACGAATTGCTGCGCCTCAACAAGAAGAGCTGGGCAGAGGTCCTCGGCGACCCGCCGCCCGTCGTGGCGCCCCGGGCTGAGGTTCCCCGCTACGCGGCCTATCCTTCCGCCACTCCTGCCGGCCCGCCGGAGCCCCCTCCCGGCTATCAGCGCCTGCGCGACTATCGAAACGCGCTGCGACGTGAGCCATTCCTGCCGCGCCTGCTGGGCTTTCCGTTCTGGCTGCTGATTGAACTCCTGGCATTCGCCTTTCCGCGCAAGCTGCTCAACACACGCGGGAACTTCATTGCGACCGTATTCGCCATCGGCATGCTGGCCGGCATCGCCAGCTGGATCTGGCTCGGCTACTACTTGGTCTTCGTCGTCTAACTCAGGCCGCCAGCATCAGGCGGTTCATCGAGCGCGCAAAGCCGAAGGCCCTGTAGAAGCGCTCCGCCTCCTGGTTGAAATCGTGCACCGTCACCTCGACATGGGTGGCGCCGCGCTGGCGAGCCCAGGCCACCGACTCAGATAGCAACCTCCGGCCGATACGCCGGCCGCGCTGGTCGGCACGCACGACGAGATTGTCGATTTCGATCACCTTGCGCGGCACCGCGCCCGCAAACGGCGAGGCCGGTCGCGTCAGCAACAGCGCCAGTCCAACCAGCCCCGCACCGTTCTCCGCCACCAGCACGGTCGAGCCCGCGTCGGCCAACCATCGCGCGACCTGTTCGCGCGCCCGCGCCGGCGGCGCGAACGGCTGGAACATCTCCGGCCGCGCCCGGCGATGAAACTCGTCGAGCTCGTCGAACAGCGGGCAGAGAGCGTCGTAGTCGCCCATGCTGGCCGGCCGCACGCGGAAGGAGACCGTGCCGCTCATGCCGCCAGCACCAGCCGATCCACCGCGTGCGCGAAGCCGAAGCTCTCGTAGAAGCGCTTGGCGTCGCGGTTGACCTCGCCGATGCAGACCTCGACCTGGCTGGCACGGCGCTGGCGTGACCATTCGACGACCGCCGCCAGCAGGCGACGCCCGATCCGCTTGCCGCGCTGGTCGGCGCGTACGACGAGATTGTCGACCTCGACCACCTTGTGCATGCCGGCATCCGCCCGCGGAATGATGCGCGTCATCAGGACGGCAACGCCCAGGATGCCGAGCTCGCTTTGCGCGACCAGCAAGGTCGTGCCCGGCGTCTGCAGCCACGTCATCACCTGCTCCTGGGCGTATTCCGGCCGGTCGAGCAGTTCGCACAGCGCCTCGCAATCGCGCGGCCCCGCGAGGCGCACGCGGATCGGCGGCGGCAGGGCCACCGGGTCGTTGGTACTTTCAGCTTCGATGATAGACATCAGATCCTCCGTTTGCGGTATCGCCGCTGCCCGGAGGCTGAAGTCCTAAAACAATGAAGCCGCCGGGATGCGGCGGCTTCGTTTGGTCATGACCATGCGCGCCGCCTATGTGAGCGACGTAAAATACCAACCCTTCTGGAGCAGCATCGTGGTCATGACCATTTTATAGAGCCTCGAGAGGCCGAGTGTCAATCACTCGGCCGCAACCGCCATCGCCTGCGCGAGGCCCGGCATGGTGAAGCCGAGCTTGTCGAGTTTGGCGATCATTTCCTTGCCCGCCTTCTCGTCGATCTCGACCAGCGGCGGCCGCACCGGCGTCCAGGCCGAGTCGGCACCGTAGTGCGCGATGCAGTACTTCAGGCCCGGAATCATCACGTAGCCCTGCATGACGCCGCGCACTTCGTTGATCCAGCCCTGCAGCTTCTCGCCTTCCGGCGTCGCGTACTTCTTGTAGGTCTCCGCGATCTTGCCGGGGTTGATGTTCGCGGTGGCGCTGATGCAGCCCGCGCCGCCCGCCTTGATGTTCTCGATCAGCGGCTTCTCGTTGCCGGAGAAGACATCGAAGCCGTCCTTGGCGAAGGCATCGATCATGCTCTTCGTGTGCGCCCAGTCGTCCGACGAATCCTTCATGCCGGCGATCTGCTTCGGATAGGCCTTCATCAGCCGCTCGACCAGCTTGTGCGTGATCGGCACGGCCGAGACCGGCGGGATGTGATAGAGATAGACGCGGAGATTGTCGTCGCCCGTGCGCTGCACGACCTCCGAGAAGAAGCGGAACAGCCCCTCCTCCGGAACGCCCTTGTAGTAGAACGGCGGGAGCATCAGCACGCCCGAGACGCCATGCTTGGTGGCATGCGCGCTCACCTTGGCGGCCTCGTTGATCGAGCACGATCCGGTGCCCGGCATCATGCGTGCGGTCGGCACGCCCGCGGCGACGACCTTGTCGAGGAGCGTCATGCGCTCGTCGGCCGACATCGAGTTGGCCTCGGAGTTGGTGCCGAACATGGCCAGCCCGCAATCCTGGCTGATCAGCCACTTGCAATGGGCGATGAAGCGGCCGACGTCTGGCGACAGGTCCCGCTTGAAGGGGGTGACGACGGGCGAAAGAACGCCTTTGATCCGCGCTGCGGCCATGATTTTAATACTCCCGGGAATGGCGCGCCTTTTGTGCAACGAAGCGCGCCCCACGTAAAGAGGAACGTCCAGTGGCAGATATACTTCCGGAAGACGGATACGCAGGCACCCTGATCGGGCGAGTGTGGAGCCAGGAAGAAGACGGCCCCAGCGTTGTGGCCATCAGGGCGGACGGCGTCTTCGATATCACGCACTTCGCGCCCACAGTGGCCGATCTCTGCAATGCCCCGGATATGCTCGACCTGGCGCGCGCCAAAGGCATCCGGCTCGGCACGCTGGAGCAACTGATCCCCTCCCTGCTGGCACCGGTCGATTTGCAGGCCCTGAAGGCCGCCGGAGTCACCTTCGCCGTCAGCCTGCTCGAGCGGCTGATCGAGGAGCACGCCAAGGGCGATCCCAGCCGCGCCGAGCAGGTGCGCGGGGAGCTGAACTCGATCATCGGGGCCGACGTCACCACCATCAAGCCCGGCTCCGCCGAGGCCGAAGCGCTCAAGAAGACCCTGATGGCACGCGGCGCCTGGTCGCCCTACCTCGAGGTCGGCATCGGCCCGTATGCGGAGATCTTCACGAAGGCGCCGCCGATGGCCGCCGTCGGCTACGGCGCGGAGATCGGCATCCGCTCGGACTCCGACTGGAACAACCCGGAGCCCGAAGTCACGCTGATCGTGAACGCCGCGGGCAAGATCGTGGGGGCCACGCTGGGCAACGACGTGAACCTGCGCGACCTGGAAGGCCGCAGCGCCCTGCTGCTGGGCATCGCCAAGGACAACAACGCCTCCTGCGCGCTCGGACCGTTCGTGCGCCTGTTCGACGAGACCTTCACCCTCGATGACGTGCGCAAGGCCAAGGTCGATCTCGAGGTCACTGGTCCCGACCAATTCCGCCTGCGCGGCTCGAGCGATCTGTCGAAGATCAGCCGCGATCCGCTGGAACTCGTCACGAACGCGATGGGCAAGACCCATCAGTATCCCGACGGCATGGCGCTGATGACGGGCACGCTTTTCGCGCCGACCGAAACGCGCACGCCGGGCGGCACCGGCTTCACCCACATGGTGGGCGATGTCGTGTCCATCAGCTCGCCCAAGCTCGGCACGCTCACCAACACGGTGAACCATTGCGACAAGATCGCGCCGTGGACGTTCGGGGTTTCCTCGCTGATGCGCAACCTCGCGGGCCGGGGACTGCTCTGATGGCCGAAGACCTCTGCCGCCTCTCTGCCGCAACCTTGCGCGACAAGATCGGCAAGAAGGAGGTCTCTCCGGTCGAATTGATGACGGCAGTGCTGGCGCGCGCCGAGAAGCTGCAGCCAGTGCTGAACTGCTTCATCACGCTGGTGCCCGAGATGGCGATGGCTGCGGCCCGGAAGGCCGAAGACGACGTTATGAAGGGCGAAGCGTTGGGTCTCCTTCACGGAATCCCCTTCGCTGCCAAGGATCTCGTGAATACCGCAGGCGTTCGCACGACCTTCGGCGCCCTGGCGCATGAAAACAACGTGCCGAAGGAAGATGCCATCGCCGCCGCGCGGATGAAGGCCGTGGGCGCAATCCTGTTCGGCAAGACCACCACGCCGGAATTCGGCCACAAGGCGCTGACCGATGCGCCGCTGTTCGGCCGCACGCGCAACGCCTGGAGCGCCGAGCGCACGTCCGGCGGCTCGAGTGGCGGTGCAGCGGTCGCCGTCGCGGCCGGCATCGGCCCGATCGGCATCGCGACGGACGGCGGCGGCTCGACGCGTATTCCGGCCGCCGCGAACGGCATGGTCGGCCTCAAGCAGAGCAACGGCGTGATCCCGCACAGCCAGGTGGCCGACGCGTTCGGCAACTACACCTACGTCACGCCGATGACGCGCACGGTCGAGGACACCGGCCTGATGCTGTGGGCGATGGCGGGGCCGCATCCTTCCGACCCCTGGTCGATCGACGTGCAGCCCAAGGACTACGTCACGGCCGCCAAGCCCCACGGCGACCTCAAGGGCAAGCGCATCCTCTACAGCGCCACCCTGGGCACGCGCTTCATCGCCAAGGACGTTCGCGCTTCCTTCGAGCGTGCGCTCGGCAAGCTCCGGGATCTCGGGGCCGATCTGGTCGAACTCACCGACAAGCTTCCCGACATGGAGCCGATCTGGAAGGTGATCAACCACACGACGTGGCGCGCGCGCTTCGGCGACATGATCATGCGCGAGGACAACAAGGTGACGCCGTCGCTGGTGCGGCAGGTGGCGCAGGCCGAGCAGTGGAGCGGCGCGGACTACCAGCGCGCCATGTTCCAGCGGACTGACCTCTTCCGCCTGGTCCAGCGCTGGTTCGCCGACGCGGACTATCTGGTGACGCCGACGCTCACGCGCACGGCGCTGCCGATCGACCAGGACCTGTTCGAGCCGATCAGGATTGATGGCATCGAGGTGGGTGAACTGCGGCGTAACTGGTTCCCCTACACCATGCCGTTCAACATCACCGGCCATCCCGCGATCACGGTGTGCAGCGGCTACGGCGACGAGGGCCTGCCGATCGGCCTGCAGATCGTGGGCCGCTTCCGCGACGAAGTCTCGGTCCTGCGGGCCGCCGCGCTGTACGAAGCGAGCGAGAGCTGGCTCGACCGGTGGCCGGAGCTTTGAAGCGCCCGCCTCCCCTGACGGCCGAGCAAATCCAGGCACGCGTGCTGCATCGTGACGGGCTCATCCTCGTCATCGACAAGCCCGCGGGCCTCGCCGTTCACGCCGGTCCCAGCAAGGCGCCCAACCTCGAGGAATGTTTCGACGATCTGCGCTACGGCCTGCCCCGCCCGCCATCGCTGGCGCATCGCCTCGACGCCGACACGTCCGGCGTGCTGGTGCTCGGCCGTCATCCCAAGGCGCTCGCCAAGCTCGGCCGCCTGTTCTCCGGCCGCGACACCGAGAAGACCTACTGGGCCGTCGTCGAAGGCTCGCCGCCCGCGGAGGAAGGTGTGTTCGATGCGCCGCTGCTCAAGCTCAATACCAAGTCCGGCTGGTCGGTGAAGGTCTCCGACAAGGGCCAGCCATCGGTGACCCGCTACAAAATCATGGGCCGCGCGCCGGGCATGACCTGGTTGGAACTGAAACCCGAGACCGGCCGCACGCATCAGATCCGCGTGCACTGTGCCCATGCCGGCTGTCCCGTGATCGGCGATCGTCTCTATGGCAAGGTGGCCCCCGGCCAGCAGCTCCATCTGCAGAGCCATGCGATCGTCCTGCCGCTGTCGAAGACCAAGCCTGCGATCTCCGTCACCGCGCCGCCGCCCGCGCATATGCTCGCGGCGCTGAAAGCCTGCGGCTTCAGTCCCGCGACTTGACCCAGATCCGCAGCGGATCCCCCACTTCGAAGCCCGCTTTGTGGGCTGCCTTCAGCTCATCTCCGGACTCGTAGCCGACAAGGGGCGCGTTCGGAAACGTGCTGGCGGCCAGGATGGCAAGGTCGCGCCACACCGCGGGCGCTTCGTCTGCATCGGCGGTGACGTTGGAAATACCCACGACACCATCTGAATTATAGAGAGTCCCGCCCGCCACGATGGCCCCGTTGCGGCTGCCCGAGAACATCGCGAAATTCTCGTCGCTGAACAGCGCGCCCGGAAAAGCTTCCCCGCCCGGCTTCGCGCGTTCCCACGACAGGCCCGACACCAGCGCACCCGACCTCGGAAAGCCGATGACCTCGGGCTGCGACGGCAGCAGGCGAACCCAGTTGGCCTCGAACAGCACGTCGAAGCCGAGACGCGAGATATCGAGCGTATGGAAACTGTCCTTCACCGCCCAGCGACCCGGCAGGTTCGACTTCAGCAGCATGTCCACAATCTGGCACTGCTCGTCGATGTCGGCGGCGCCCGTCGTGAGCGACACGACGTTTGGATAGAAGCGCGGCACCGTCTCGGCATTGACCCATGTGTGGACCAAAAAACGTCCTACCGTGCCGTGCGCGAAGCACACGGCATTGCACCAGCGCGCATTGTTCAGCGCGGCAGTGATGGTCCAGTCTTTCAGGCGCGTACTTCCTCGCGCTGAAAGACGACGTAGGCGGCGGCGAACACGACGATCATGCCCGCGATCAGACCGGTAACCTGCGGCCAGATCAAGAGCAGGCTTTGGTCGAGCGGCAGCGGCGCGTTCGGGATCGCACCGCGCATCTGGGTCGGCAGCATGAAGCCCAGCGTGCGCGTTTCTGGATTGAGGAGCCCGAGAAGCGCCTCGCTGAACAACGTGCCGGGCGACAGCCGCTGGATCGCGATGGCGAATTCCTGGATGCCGACATACTGGTCGACGGACGTGATCTCGCGCGGCGCAAACCCCAGCACGATCGCATTGGCGATCATCGGCCACAGGATGAAGAAGAACAGCCACATGCCGAGCGCGCAGAGCGCGGACGTCGCGGTCGATCGGAAGATCACCGAGAACAACATCGAGATCGAGAGCCATACGCCACCGTAGGCGATTGCCACCAGCAGGAACCCGAACGCGCGGGCCACCTCGACACCGCGCGGCGGGATGCCGAGCAGCAGCAGGCCCGCGCCGAAAACGATCAGCCACAGCGCCAGCAGACCGACCGCCAGCGTCATCAGGCCGCCCAGGAATTTGCCCAGCAGCAGCGCATCGCGATAGATGGGCTGCGACAGCACGCGACTGAGGGTGCGCCGGTTGAACTCGCTGTTGACCGAATCGAAGCCCAGGCCGATCGCCATCAGCGGAATGATGAAGTTCAGCGCCGTGATGAACGAGATCGGTACCTGTTCCGGCTCGATGGTGAAGATGCGCAGGTAGAGATAGGCGTCTGCGCCCACGACCGTCCGCAGGGTCTGCAGCGAAGAAGCTACCGGGAACGCGCCGAAGACGATCACGAACAGGGTCAGCACCAGCATGCGGATGCTGGTCAGGTGATCGGACAGTTCCTTGATGAAGACCGGCCCGAGGCCGGTGAAAGGCGAGCCCTCACGCTGCACGGCGCTCTCCCTCGAAATAGTGCGTGTAGACCTCTTCCAGGCTGGGCTGCAGGTCCGACAGCTTGGTGAGCGCCCCGCCCGACGAGACGATGCGCTGCGCCACGGTGGCGCGCACGTCGCGATCAGCCACCACGCGCCACCCTCCCTCGCCCGCCGACACGACCTGTTGCACGCCCTCGATGCCGCGCAGGGCCGTCGCGACATCGATGCCGCTCGCTTCGACGAGCAGCGGGTGACCCGCGCCCAGAACCTGGTTGGCAAGTTCGACCACCGTGCCCATCAGCGCGATCTTGCCCTTGTTGAACAACGCGACACGATCGCAAACGCTCTGCACGCGATCGAGCAGGTGCGAGGACAGCAGCACGGCGACGCCGGCGCGCTTCAGTCCACGGATCATCTCGAGAAGCTCGAACGTGGCGTGCGGATCGAGGCCCGACGTCGGCTCGTCGAGGATGGCGACCTCGGCCCTCTTCATCACGATCTCGGCGATGCCCAGCCGCTGGCGCATGCCGCGCGAGTAGGTCGAGACGCGCTTGTCGATGACGTCGTCGAGCGCCACGCTCTTCATCGCTTCCATGATGCGGCCGGTCGCCTCACGGCGCGGAATGGCGAGCAGGCGCGCGGTATAGGTGAGGTTCTCGCGCGCGGTCATGTGATCGTAAAAACCGACCGCGTCGGGCAGGTAGCCGACGCGGCGCTTCACCTGAAGCGGCTGGCGCACCGGATCGAAGCCCAGCACGGAAACCTTGCCGCCGCTGGTTTCGGTCAGTCCCAGCATCATCAGGATGGTGGTCGTCTTGCCCGCGCCGTTGGGGCCCAGCAGCCCGAAGATTTCGCCACGCCGGATGTCGATGTCGATGGCGTCGACCGCCCGGGTCGCGCCATAGACCTTCAACAGCCCGCGGGCTTCGATGACGTTGTCGGCCATCGTCTTTAGCGCCGTCCGAAGCGCGCGACCGCTCCCAGCAGGACGAGCAGCGCGATCGCGATGATGCCGATGCCGACGATACCCCACAGCGTCGAGGTCGTGACGGTGATGCGGAAGTCGGCGGCCTTCGAATCGCCGCGGCCGCCGGCGCGGAAGGACGCCACATAGTCGCCGGCGATCGCCTTCTCCGATGGCGTCACCGAGACCTTCACTTCCTTCTTCTCGTTCGGCGCCACGTTCTGCAGCGTCTTGGGATTGAACTCGACCTTCCAGTCGGCGGGCACCGAGCCCGACATTTCAACATTGTCGATCGCCGCCGTACCGTCGTTGCTGACGATCAGGGTGTACTCGCTGGTCTTGCCGACCTGGGCCTCGCCGCTCAGCCGGCTGTCCTTGCTGGTGAGTGTGAGCTGGCCCTGGCCGCTGATCTGCAGCGTGACCTTCTGCTCGGCCGTCGCGCCCTCGGCGGACACCTTCACCAGAACGGGATAGTCGCCCGCCTTTACTTCGGCCGGCGGCTTGACCTTGACCTTGATGTCTTTCGACGCGCCGGCGTCGATCGGCAGCGAGCTGATCTCGTTGGTGCCGTAGCCCTCGGTGAAGGTCGTCTGGAAATTGCCGGGCGACTGGGCGGCGAGTGCCACCGTCATTTCCTTGCCGCTGTCGTTGGTGACCGACAGCGTGTAGTCGAACGACGACTTCGGCGTGCCGATCAGCGACGGCAGCTGCGTCTTGATCGCGAGCTTGGCCGGCACTTCCTTGCCGATGGTCAGCGTCATCGGGAGGTCGATGGACTGGGTCGAGCCCTTGGCGTGCACGACGATGTTCTGCGAGCCTGGTTTGGCGTCCTTGGGCACCTCGACGCGCAACTGCAGGGACACGCTCTCGTTGATCGGCGCCATCGCGGCCGCGATCGGCTGGCCGTTGCCCATCACGTCGATCTTCCAGCCCGCGGGCACGCCATCGACCGAGACGGCCAGCGTCTCCGGCGCAAGGCCCGAGTTCTGCAGCTTGAAGCGGATCGTGGCGACCTCGCCCGGCCGCACCGTCTGCGACGGATAATCGGTCAGCAGCCAAAGGCCGTGCAGTGCGGGCGCCGCCGAAGCTGTCGGCGCGGCGGCAGGGGGCTTCGGCGGATCGGCGGCGAGAACCTGAACGGCGGTGAGAACGGGCGTGGCGATGAGCGCGAGCAAAACGATCGTACGGCGCATTGTTGTGTATCCCTGCGTCTTAAAATTGTGCCTGCAACCCCGATTTGCGGCGGGGCGAAGGCTACGTCTCAAAAAGCGACAAAAACAAGGCAGAGCCTTATGCGGCGGCGCTTGGTCGCGCTTTCATGCGATCGAACCAGGCCGTCAGGTTCTTGTTCGCGGGATCGAGCGGCTGGCCCACATTCTTCGCGAAATCGAGGAAAGCGAAGAGCAGCACGTCGGCCATGGTGATCCTGCCGCCGGCGACGAAGGCGTTGCCGCCCATCAGCCCGTCGACCTTCTTGAGCCAATCGCGCGCCGTGGCCTTGAGTTCGTCCGCCGCCGCCGGAATGCAACGCACGCGGCTCTGGAACAGCTTTAGCCCTTCGGAGTAGCGGAAGCCGTTGGCGCCCGGCTCAGCGATGTTGAGGTCGATGCGGCGTGTCCACATGCGCGTGACCGCGCGCTCTGCCGGCGTGCTTCCGATCAGGGAGGGCTTGTCGCTCTTCAATTCGTCGATGTACTCGCAGATTGCCGTGATCTCGGCGATCACCGTGCCGTCGTCGAGCTCGAGCGCCGGTGTTTGCCCCGCCGGATTGACCTTCGTGAGATAGGCCTCCTGACGGTTCTCCCCGCCGCGCAGATCGACCTCGATCCTGGGAATCTCTATCCCCTTCTCCGCCATGAACATGCGGACCATGCGCGGGTTGGGTCCGACCGAATTGTAGAACTTCATTGTTTCGTCTCCCTCTAGCGCCAGGGTTCTACCAAGATTTTCGTATGTTGTTCAGGGTTTCCGAGCTCGGCGAACGCTCGCTTCACACCGTCAAGTCCGACCTTGGCGGTGATGAGCGACGGCGCGTCGACCTTCCCCTCGGCCAGCAGCTGGAGGGAGCGGGCGAACTCCTGCGGCGTGTAGCCCAGCACGAATTGCAGGCTGAGCTCCTTCACGATGCCGAACATCGGCTCGATCGTGTCGGGCTCCATGCAGACCCCGACCACCACGATGCGGGCATCGCGCGGCACCTTCTCGAACATCTGCTGGATCACGCCCGGCACGCCGACGCATTCGAAGATCACTGTCCGTTTGGCCTGCGCGATCCTGGCGTACGGGTCCTCCTTGGCCGGATCGACCACGGTGTCGGCGCCCATCTTCACGGCGAGCTCGCGCCGCTTGGCCGAGAAATCCGCCGCCACGATCGGGCGAATGCCCTTCAGCCGAAGGGCCGCGATCACCGCCAGCCCGACCGGACCGCAACCGATCACCAACGGTGCCTCGTCACCCGTTAGGGCGCCCTTCTCGACCGCATGCACGCCCACCGCCAGCGGCTCGGTGAGGGCGGCATGATCGGTCGAAAGACCGTTCGGCACTTCGAGCAGCAAGGGCGCCGCCAGCAGCATCTGCTCGGCATAGCCGCCGACATAGCTGTTGGAATACCCCATACCCTTCGGCCCATCGGCTTCCAGCATCACCGGCATGGCGCAGACACGAGTGCCGGGCTTCAGCTTCTTCTCGGTCTTCGGCCCGTAGTCGCGCACCTCGCAGCAGAACTCGTGGCCGAACACGACATCCTTGTCGAGATCCATGGGCATGCGGCCGGGAATGCGCTTCGTCACGGCGACCATGCGGTGCGCGTGCTTGGCGGCATGCAGATCGGAGCCGCAGATGCCGCAGCACAGCACTTTCACCAGCGCTTGGTTCTGCGCCGGCACCGGTACCGGCAAGGTGTCGACGACGATGTCGCCGTTCCGGAAGATCGCCGCTTTCATTACTTCTTTCCTCCAAGCGCCTTGCTGACGGCTGTGCGAAGCGCAGGCAGCACGTCGCGCTCGAACCACGGATTGCGCTTCATCCAGATACCACTGCGCCATGACGGATGCGGCAACGGGAAAATACCGGCGCCGTGCCCGGCGAAGCCCTTCACCGCGTCTGTCATGCTCTGCTTCTTCGCGAGGTATTCAGCCTGCGCGTAGCTCCCCACCAGCAAAGTGAGTTGGCGCGCTTTCAAACCCGTCAGCACCCGCTGATGCCAGAGCGGCGCGCATTCCGGGCGTGGCGGCAAGTCGCCGCTGCTGCCCGTGCCGGGATAGCAGAAGCCCATGGGCACAAGTGCTACCTTTTTCGGGTCGTAGAAATCGGCCTCGTCGAGCCCCGTCCACTCGCGCAGGCGTTTGCCGCTGTCGTCGTTCCACGGCACGCCGCTTTCATGCACCCGCGCACCCGGTGCCTGGCCAATGATGACGATCCGCGACGCCGGTGCGAACTGCACGATCGGCCGCGGTCCTGCCTTCAGCGACTTCGCGCACACGGTGCAGGCGCGTATCTCCTTCAGCAGGGCGGCTACGCTAGCCAATGAAGGCCCTCACCGTGTCGACGAAGGCGTCGAGCCGGTCGTGGTGCACCCAGTGACCCGCGTTCTCGAACTCGACCACTTTCGCGGTCTTGAAGAATTTCAGCCGGCCGTCCTTTTCCGGATTCGATGCCCAGCTTTCCTTGCCGTAGATCAGCAGCGTCGGACAGGTGATGCGCGTCCACAGCGTCTCGATGTCGGGGTAGGTCATGTCGTACGGCGGGTTGAGGCGCACATAATTGTCGAACTTCCAGCTGTAGGTGCCGTCCTCGTTCTGGTTGACGCCCTGCTCGGTGAGATGACGCGCCTGCTCCGCGCTCAGATGCTTGTTCTCCTCCTGCATGCGCTTGAACGCCTCCTCGATCGACGGATAGCGCCGCGGCATGCGACCCGAGAGCTTGCGCTGCTCGGCGACCCACTCTTCCATCCGGTCCGACAAAGTCTTGGTCGCGCGCTCGGCGATCACCTTGGGCGACGGGCCCAACCCTTCGATGGCGACCAGCTTGCGCACGGTCGCGGGAAACAGGCCCGTGTAGCGCAGCGAGATGTTGCCGCCCAGCGAATGGGAGACGATCGTGACCGGTGCCAGCGCTTGCTGGTGGATGAGCTGAGCCAGGTCGTAGATGTACGCCGACATGTTGTAGTTGCCGTCGGGCGACCACTGGCTGTCGCCGTGCCCGCGCAGGTCGGGACAGATGATGTGCCAGTCGCGGCGCAGCTTCTGCGCGACCCAGTCCCAATTTCTGCAGTGATCGCGGCCGCCATGGACCAGGAGCAGCGGCGGCGCATCGGGATTGCCCCAATCGACATAGTGCATGCGCAGACGCTGCGAGATGAAGTGCCGGGAAGTCGGTCCGGGCATGCCGTCGAGGGTACTCATGGGCGTTGCTCCACCGTTTTAGCCGTTTTAAACGGATGGGCACCGGATCTCGCCAAATCCTTGAATTCATTGAAGACACGCCCGAAGGAAAACGGCGCGAAACGGGGTAAACGGCCGATAAACGGCAGGCAGCAAGTCGACGTCATGAATCACTTTCTACGCTTGGTATGACACGCCTCGGGAAACGAGCTCGCCGTGATTTTAATCGCGTCCCGGCAAAACACCTATTACGGTCGTTACTGGCGACATATCGCTGGCCTGCTTGAAACGGAAGGGTCACACTGAGGCGAACGCAGGACCCCGATGACGCCCGAACAGAACGATTTGATCACCCGGGTCGGCCCCGGCAGCAAGTGCGGCGCGCTGATGCGGCATTACTGGCATCCCGTCGCGCTGGCCGACGAATTGCCGGCCGAGCGTCCGGCCAAGGCCGTGCGTCTGCTGGGCCAGGATTTCGTGCTGTTTCGCGACGAGCGCGGCCAGCATGGGCTGCTCGACCGCGACTGCCCGCACCGCGGCGCCGATCTCGCCTACGGGCGCCTGGAGAATGGCGGCATCCGCTGCCTGTTCCATGGCTGGCTGTTCGACGTCGACGGAAAGTGTCTCGAGACGCCGGCCGAACCGGACGGCAGCGTGCTCTGCCAGAAGGTCCGGCAGAAGTCCTATCCGGTCGTGGTCAAGAACGGCATCGTCTTCGCCTACCTTGGTGAAGGCGAAGCGCCGGCCTTCCCCGACTTCGACTGCTTCCTCGCGCCCGGAACGCACGCCTTCGCGTTCAAGGGCCTGATCGACTGCAACTGGCTGCAGGCGCTCGAGGTCGGCATCGATCCCGCTCACGCTTCCTACCTGCACCGCTTCTACGAGGACGAAGACCCGTCGGGCGATGCCTATGGCAAGCAGTTCCGTGCCAACTCCGCCGACAGCAACATCCCGATGACGCGCATGATGCGCGAGTTTGGCCGCCCGACCATCGACGTCGAGGGCACCGACTACGGCATGCGCCTGTTCGCGTTGCGCAAGATCAGCGAGAAGCACACGCATGTGCGCGTGACCAACCTCGTCTTCCCCTATGCCTTCGTGATCCCGATGAGCGCGGAGATGACGATCACCCAATGGCACGTGCCGATCGACGACATCTCCTGCTACTGGTACGCGATCTTCACCTCGTTCGGGAAGCCGGTCGACCACCAGCAGATGCGCGAACAGCGGCTGCAACTCTACGAACTGCCGGACTACAAGCCGCGCATCGGACGGCAGAACAATTACGGCTACGACGTCGGCGAGCAGAAGACCAAGACCTATACCGGCATGGGCTTCGACATCAACGTTCACGACCAGTGGGCGATCGAGAGCCAGGGCCGCATCCAGGATCGCACGCGCGAGCATCTCGGCTACAGCGACAAGGCAATCGTGGCCTACCGCCGCATGCTGCTGTCGGCGATCGGCAAGGTGGACAATGGCGAGAAGCCGCCGATGTGGCTCGACGCAACGCGCGCCGCAAGCGTGCGCGGTCCCGTAACGGTCGACGGCATGGGACCGACGGTGGGCTGGCAGGACTACTGGAAGGAATTCGACGCCAAGCGTCGCTCCGGGTCGAGCTGGGCTGCCGGCACGCGCTCGCCGCTCGTCGCCTGACGCCGATGCATCTCGCCGAGAAGGCCGGTCTGTGGACCGGGGACCGTCAGGCTGCCGCGCGCGAGGTCGAACAGCGGCTGAAAGCCGACGGGATCTCCGTGGTGCGCCTGTCCTTCGCCGATCAGCACGGCATCCTGCGCGGGAAGACCTATGTCTCGGCCGAGATTCCCGGCGTGATGAAAAGCGGCGTGGGCTTCAGCGCCACCATGCTGATGAAGGACACGTCGCACCGCACGGTGTTCTCGGTCTGGGGTCAGGGCGGCGCGTTCGGCGGCAAGGAATGGGAAGGCGCGGCCGACGTCGTCATGCTTCCCGACCCGTCGACTTTCCGCGTGCTCCCGTGGGCGCCCCACACGGGATGGATGTTGTGCGACATCGTCTTTCCCGACGGGCGGCCGGTGCCCTTCGGTACACGCCATCTCTATCGACGGGCGCTCTCCTCGCTCGCCGATGCCGGCTACGACTTCTTCGCGGGCCTCGAAGTCGAGTTCCATCTCTTCAAGCTCGAGAAGACGCACCTCGCGCTCGAGGATGCGGCGCAGCCCGGCCAGCCGGGTCCCGCCCCTGAAGTCTCCCTGCTCAACCAGGGCTATCAGTATCTCACCGAGCAGCGCTACGACGAGATGGATCCCATTCTCGAGATCCTGCGCGCGAACATCGCGGGCCTCGGGCTGCCGTTGCGCTCGCTCGAAGTCGAGTTCGGCCCCAGCCAGGTCGAGTTCACCTTCCGGGCGGGAACGGGCCTCTCGGTTGCCGACGACATGGTGCTGTTCCGAAGCGCCACCAAGCAGGTGGCCCGTCGCCACGGCTATCACGCCACCTTCATGTGCCGACCCAAGATCCCCAACGTGATGTCGAGCGGCTGGCATCTGCATCAGTCGCTGATCGACCGCAAGAGCGGCGCCAATGCCTTCATGGATGCGCAGGCGCCGCTCTCGCCGGTCGGCATGCATTGGATGGCGGGCCTGCTCGCCCACGCGCCCGCCTCGGCGGCGTTCAGCACGCCCACGATCAACGGCTACGAGCGGTACAAGCCCTTTTCACTCGCGCCAGACCGGGCCATCTGGGCGCGCGAGAACCGCGGCGTCATGGTGCGCGTGCTGGGCGGGCCGGGCGACGCCACAACGCATCTCGAGAACCGCGTCGGCGAGCCTGCCGCCAACCCCTACCTCTACATGGCGAGCCAGATCATCTGCGGCCTCGATGGACTCAGGAATAAATCCGATCCCGGCCCTTCCGCCGATACGCCCTACGATGCCAAGGCGCCGATGCTGCCGACAAAGCTCGGCGATGCGTTGACAGCGCTCGACGACGACAAAGTGCTCCGGGCGGGATTCGGTGATT
Source organism: Enhydrobacter aerosaccus (assembly GCA_903915535.1). GTDB lineage: Bacteria > Pseudomonadota > Alphaproteobacteria > Reyranellales > Reyranellaceae > Reyranella > Reyranella aerosaccus_C. Next base: position 27,309 of record CAIWTJ010000159.1, on the reverse strand, counting down.
TCTTCGTCGACTATTATGTGAAGCTGAAGCAGGCCGAGATCGACCGCTTTTCCAAAGGCGGGAGCGACTGGGAACAGCGCGAGTATTTTTCAATCTTCTGAGAGGAAGTCCGACAATGGAACTCTGGCAACTGGACGCGACCGACCTCGCGGCCCTGATCCGCACAGGCCGCGCCTCCTCCGTCGAAGCGGTCGACTCGGTCCTGAAGCGCCTGCACAAGGTCAATCCCGCGATCAATGCCGTGGTGAAGGTCTTCGAGGCCGAGGCGCGCACCGCCGCCGAGACCGCCGATGCCGCGCGCGCCCGCGGTCACGCGCTGGGGCCACTGCACGGCGTCCCCGTCACCATCAAGATCAATGTCGATCTCACCGGCACGGTGACCGACAACGGCGTCGTCGCGCTCAAGGACTTCATCACGCAGGAAGACAGTCCCGTCGTCGCCAACCTCAAGCACGCGGGCGCGATCATCATCGGCCGCACCAACGCGCCCGCCTTCTCGATGCGCCTTTACACCGACAACGGCCTGCATGGTCGGACACTGAACCCGCTCGATCCCACGGTGACGCCCGGCGGTTCGAGCGGCGGCGCGGGTGCGTCGATCGCCGTGGGCATCGCGCCGATCGCGCACGGCAACGACATCGGCGGATCGGTCCGCATCCCGGGCTACTGCAACGGCATCGTGGGCCTGCGCCCGGGTCTGGGCCGCGTGCCGGGCTTCAATCCCAGCTCTGCAGCGGCGGGACGCGGCATCGGCGCGATGTTGATGGCGGTGCAGGGTCCGCACACCCGCACGGTACGCGACGCACGACTTGCACTGGAGGTCATGGCGCGCGGCGACCGGCGCGACTGGCGCTGGAACGACGTGCCGATGCAGGGCCCGGCCCCGGCGCGGCCGATCCGCGTCGCGCTTGTGCCGGAATTTCCCGGAAGCAAGACCCATCCCGCGCAGGCCGCGGCCGTGCGCCAGGCCGGTAAGCACCTGCAGGCGGCGGGCTATGTCGTCGACGAGATGTTGCCGCCGGACGCCGCGCGCGGCCCCGATCTCTGGCACGCGATCATCGGCCGGGAGTCGGAGGCCGGACTGTGGCCGACCATGCAGAAAGTGGGCGATCCCGATGGCGTTGCCGCGATGAGCGCGTGGCTCGAGCTGCTCAAGACCGTCGAGCTGCCTTCGTACATGGCGGCGCTGACAGAGCGCGAGGGCATGGTCTATCGCTGGATGGGCTTCATGCAGCAGTGGCCGCTACTGATCATGCCGACGCTGGCCGACCTGCCGCCCAAGCAGGTCATGGACACGACCGTCCAGGGCCAGCGCGACATCTTCGATTCGATGCGGCCGGTGCTGATGGCGCCGCTGCTCGGCCTGCCGGGATTGGCGGTTCCCGTCGGCCGCCACGGCAAGCTGCGCACCGGCGTGCAGATCATGGCGATGCGCAACAGGGAAGACCTCTGCCTCGATGCCGGCGAGGTCATCGAGGCCGCCGAAGGTGTCGTGAAACCGGTCGATCCAGCGAGCTAGGCGCTAGCCGCGCGCAGGCAACTCGATCTTGCCGTCGCGCAGCTTGCGCTCCAGTACCGGGATGCCGGCCGTGTTGCCCTGCAAACATTGATAAGCTGCAACATTGCCCTCAGCCGTTCCCGGGTTGGGATTGTGACCGGAGATTTTGACGAGCGTGGCCTGGTACTTGGCGGCCAGCGCCTGGCAGTATGCGACATCGTCGGCGTGCGCGACCGTCGAGAGCGGAAGCAGCAACGCAAGAGCGGCAGTCCATTGCACGAGCTTCATGTTCGCCTCCATGAAGACAGTACGCGCCGTCCGTGAGGCCGGATCAAGTCACGGCCGGTCACGACTACTTTATGATCTCACGGAAGATGCAATTCGGCACGCCCGGCCCCGAGACGGCCGCCTTCTGCGACCACTGCCACAGCGGCTTCCAGTAGGCGTCCAGCAACTCGCCGGCGGCTTTTTTGTCGTCGACGATGTAGCCGTACTCCTGGAGGTTGACCGGGTACATATTGTCAGAGCCGATGTAGAAGGCGCGATCGTCTATCATCCAGAATTTCGTATGTACCGCGAACGTCCCGTGGTCGGGCCATTTTTCGTCGGGCCCGAAGCGGAACGGCGCGAGATGCACATGCTCGCAAAGCAGCGCGTTCGCCGGATCCGGCCCGGTGCGGATCGCGTAGCGCAGATGCGGATCCTTCGCCTCCAGTCTGGCCTGAACCATCTCGCGCAGATGGCGGGCCAGCACCGCAAGCGACACGCCGTTGGAGTAGGCTCCGCCGTCCGGACCGGTCGAGCCTTCGTTCGACAGCACGATGTAGACATCGCCCTCGCCGCGCATGAGGAACGCAACCAGCCGTTCGAGATTGCTCTCGGGAAACAGCACATCGGAGCGCCCGAACGTGAACCCGATATCCTGCTGCACGATGCGAATTGTGTGCTGTGCAGCGCCCAGCATCAGATCGCGCGCGAGATCGCTGTGATTGGCGAAGTCCGACGTAACACCGGACGCCAGGCGGCCGATCGCCATGATCGGCACGCCGCCGCCGGAAGATGCGGCCTTGGCCATTGGCGACGGCGGGCAAAAGCCTTCCGGCAAACTCCGGTCGGTGGCGAAACTCGAAAGCGCAACCGTCTTCTTCTGGTTGAGATTGCTGCAGACATATTGCCAGAGTGTATTGACGAAGCGCGACGCACTGGCCGCGGCGGGACCGCTGATCCGCATCGACAGGTCGTGCACCGGATCGCCGATCAGGTAGTCGCGCGAATAGAGATTGTGGCCGCCCACAAGAGCCTCGCGCCCGTCGACGCTGACGATCTTGGAGTGGTTCCACGAGAAGCTGTCGCAATCGTCGAGCGTCGTGCATGTTTCCACCGCCGCCACGCCGATCTGCACGTGAGCGCCGGGCACATCCTTCATATCGATGACGAGCTTCGACAGGAACGCACCGGTATCGACCGGAGAGCCGGGGTATTGACCCACCAGAACACGTATCGAAATCTGGCGGCCGCTGCGGGCGAGCGAGCCGAACGCAGCCCCCAAGGTGCCGAGGAAGCGCGTGTCCGGCGCAGGCGCGAGGAGATCGATGTCGACACTGCTCCTGGCGCCGGAAATGAGATCGTAGAGGCGATTGACCAGCGCATCGGAGTGACCGAAGCACACCTTGCGCCGCGCCGACGTCCCGGTCGCCGGCCAGATCGTGCCGCAGGTGCCGCCGTTGCAGTCGGCATCGCTCGAGCAGGATGGCAACAGCACGTCCGGCTCACAGTCCTTGCAGTCGAGCGCAAAAGCTTTCACCTCCGAGGCGTGCTTTCCCCAAACGTCCGGCGTTTGCACGATCCAGTCACGTGCCAGCACATTGCCGCGCGTGAGATCGTATGTGATGCCTTTGAAGCGGCCCGCCCGGTCGCTCTTCGCGAGTTCCGCCTGCAACTGATCGAGCAAGGGCGTGGCGGAGGCCTGGTCCGGCGGAACGATGTGCCGTTCGCGCATCAGCGCCACCAGCGGCACAGAATCGTTTATCTGGTAGTGCTCGTTGGCCTCATGGCGGCGCAAGGCTGTATTCGGCAAATGTCCGCTGCACGAGACGACGAGCAGCAACACCAAATACACCCAGGACCGGCCCACCATGGACATCGCCTAATTCCCCTCCCACACTGCGGCGCAACGAGCAACGCAGAACTCGAACCGGGGTTTCCTCTATGAGCAGCAAAGCATCGCATTCCATCGGCTGGATCGGCCTCGGCCGCATGGGAGAGGCGATGGCGGCCCGCCTGGTCGCGGCGGGCCACGGGCTGTCCGTGTGGAACCGCACCGCGTCCAAAGCCGATCCGCTGGCCCAGATCGGCGCGGAGGTCGTCACCGACAAGGCCGCGATGGCGCATTGCGAAACGGTCTTCACGATGGTTTCCACCACCGACGATCTGAAGGAGATCCTGTTCGGCGCAGGGGGCGTGCTGGCAGGCAGCGCCCGGCCGAAACGCATCGTCGATATGTCCTCGATTTCCGACACCGGCTCGGCGGAGATCCGCAAGGGCCTCACGGAGATGGGGGTCGCCTATCTCAGTGCGCCGGTGTCCGGCAACGCCCGCGTCGCCAAGGCGGGCAAGCTACTGGTCGTGGCCTCCGGCCCGCGCGCCGAGTACGATGCGGTCAAGCCGCTGCTGGCGGCGCTTGGACGTCAGGAGCTTTACGTCGGCGAGGGCGAGCTCTCGCGTATCTGGAAAATTGCGCACAACACGATGTTCGGCGTGATCATCCATTCCCTGTGCGAGATCACGCTGCTCGCCGAGAAGGCCGGCATCCCGCGCCATGTGTTCCTGGAGTCGATCAACAGCAGCGTGCTGGGCTCGATGTACACGCGCTACAAGACCCCTGCCCTCGTGAACCTCGACTTCACGACGACGTTCACGCCCAAGCTGCTGCTCAAGGATCTCGAGCTCGGCATGGGCGCGGCCAAGGCACAGGGCGTGACCATGCCGACGGCCTCGGCCACCCGCGAGAGCCTGCAGTCGCTCGCCAACCAGTATCCCGGCGACATCGACTTCTCAGTGCTGCTGGTCGAACTGGCCCGCGCCGCCGGCATGAAGCTGGTGCCCGAGAACGTGAAGGTGAGCGACGGGCTCGCCTGAGCATGGCCAGGGTACTGCTCAAGTCCGGAATCGTCGTCACGCAGGACCAGGCACTCGGCGTGCTGCCCAAGGGCGATGTGCTGATCGACGGCGACCGTATTGCCGCGATCGCACCCAGGATCGATGCGGCGGACGTGGACGTCGTCGATTGCACCGACCACTTCGTGCTGCCCGGCCTGATCAATGCGCATATGCACACCTGGCAGACGGCGCTGCGCTCGGTCGCTGCCAACTGGACCTTGCTGGAATATTTTCGCCACGTTCATGCGGGCCTCGCCACGGTCTTCACACCGGAAGACATCCATATCGCGACCCTGGCCGGCGCGCTCAACCAGCTCGACCATGGAGTCACGACGCTGGTCGACTGGGCTCACAACAATCCCACACCCGCACACACCGATGCCGGCGTCGCCGCGCTCAAGGAGAGCGGCATCCGCGCGGCCTTCTTCCACGGCTCGCCCAAGCCCGATCCCAAACCCGGCGAGCCGCACTTCTCCGAAGTGCCGCATCCGCGCGCGGAAGTGGAACGGCTGATGAAGAGTAGTCTCGGGCCGCGGATCACGCTCGGCATGGCGGTACTGGGTCCGCATTACTCGACTCTCGACGTCAGCGCGCACGATTTCGCGATGGCCAAGGAACTCGGGCTCGTCGCCTCGATGCACCAGGGCGGCGGCGAGGCCAAGACGCCGGGCGGCTGGGAAGAGCTGATGCGGCGCGGGCTTGTCGGCCCACACATCAACATCGTGCACGGCAACAACCTCACCGATGCCCAGCTCAAGGCCTTCGTCGATCTGGGAGTGAGCTTCTCGATCACGCCGGAGAACGAGATGGCGCAAGGACACGGCCATCCCATCACCGGCCGCCTGCGCGCCCTGGGATCGGCGCCGTCGATCGGCGTCGATCTCGAGTCCGCCATCAGCGGCGACATGTTCACCGTGGCGCGCATGGCACTCGCCTCGCAGCGTGCCCTCGACAACGCGGCCGAGCGGCAAAAGAGCGGCGGGATTCCGCCGACGTCGACCATCCCTGCCGCCGAAGCACTCGACTGGATCACGACACGCGGCGCCGCGATGCTGGGCGCGGGCGGCGGTATCGGCAGCCTCGCCGTCGGCAAGCAGGCCGACATCGCCGTGATGTCGCTTGGGCCCCTCGCCATGTGGCCGGTGCACGATCCCGTCGCCACCGTGGTCATGCAGGGTTCGGGTGCCCGGATGCGCGACGTGATGGTGGCCGGGACATTCGCCAAGCGCGATGGCAAGCTCGCGTGGCAGGATATCGATGGGGTGCGGACAAAGCTCGCGGAGTCGGGCGAACGCATTCTCGCAAAGCTCAACGTCGCAAGCACAAGCCGCGACATCAGGGGAGGACGACCATGAAGCGACTGATCGCGCTGTTTGCGCTGCTGGCCCCGCTTCCAGCGGCAGCGCAGAGCTGGCCCGACAAGCCGGTGCACATCGTCGTGGCCTTCACACCCGGCAGCGCCACGGACGTGATCGGCCGCTCCGTCGCCAACGAATTGTCGGCCAAGCTCGGACAGACGGTGCTTGTCGAGAACAAGCCCGGCGCGGGCGGCACCATCGCCGCGGGCCAGGTCGCCAAGGCCGCGCCCGACGGCTACACGCTGCTGCTCAACTCGTCGGGTCACACCGTGAGCCCGTGGATCTACGACAAGCTGAACTACGACACGGCCAAGGACCTGCGCGGCATCACCCTGCTCGCGCGCCAGCCCAACATCCTGGTGGTCTCGCCGGACAAGGGCTGGAAGACCGTCGACGATCTGGTGAAGCAGGCCAAGGCCCAGCCTGGCAAGATGTCGTTCGGCTCGGCCGGCGTCGGCAGTGCCACCCACATGAACGGCGAGAAGTTCAAGGCCGCCGCCAAGATCGACGTCGTGCACGTCCCGTACAAGGGCACGCCCGAGGCGCTGAACGACGTCATGGGCGGGCGGGTAGAATATTTCTTCTCGCCGGTCGTATCCGCGCTGTCGCTCATCGGCGACAAGCGCGTCGTGGCGCTGGCCAACGGCAGCCCGACGCGCTCCTCGGTGTTGCCGAACGTGCCGACCACCGAGGAAGCCGGCTACAAGGGCAGCGCCTACGACTACTGGGCGGGATTGTTCGCGCCCACCGGCACGCCGCAGCCGGTGATCGACAAGCTCAACAAGGCGCTCGCCGAAGTCCTCGCCATGCCCGAAGTGAAGGAGCGGCTGGCCAAGGTCGGCGCCGATCCTGCGCCGATCTCCCCTCAGGATTTCGACGCCCTGGTCGTGCGCGAGCTCAAGGAAAACGGCGAGCTGGTAAAGGCCGCAGGCATAAAGGCACAGTGATGGGCGAAACTCTCCTGCAGACGACCGTCGTCGGCTCCTATCCACAGCCCGATTGGCTGGTCAACCGCGCGATGCTGAGCAAGGTCGTGCCGCGCACGCGCTACAGGGAACTGTGGCGGGTCGAGGAGCCCTATCTCGAGCAGGCGCAGGACGATGCGACCCTGCTTGCCATCCGAGACATGGAACGGGCCGGCATCGACATCGTGACCGACGGCGAGATCCGCCGCGAAAGCTACTCCAACCGCTTCGCGACAGCGCTGGAGGGCGTTGACGACGAGAACCCGTTCATCCTCACCAATCGATCCGGCAACACCACGCCGGTGCCGCGCGTCGTGGGCAAGATCAAGCGCACGGCGCCCGTGGAGCTGCGCGACATGCAGTTCCTGCGCGCCAATACGGCCAAGCTCGCAAAGATCACCCTGCCCGGCCCCTTCACCATGGGCCAGCAGGTGAAGAACGAGTTCTATAAGGACAATGAAGAGATGTGCATGGACTACGCCGCCGCGGTCAACGCGGAGGCGCACGATCTGGTGAAAGCCGGCGCCGACGTGATCCAGCTCGACGAGCCGTGGCTGCGCAACAATCCCGAAGAGGCGAGCCGCTACGCCGTGAAGGCGATCAACCGCGCGCTGCAGGGCATCACGGTCCCGACCGTCGTGCATCTCTGCTTCGGCTATGCCGCCGTCGTCACCGGCCTCAAGCCGACGGGCTACTCGTTCCTGCCGCAGCTTTCCGACACGATCGCGCAGCAGATCTCGATCGAATCCGCACAACCGAAGATCGACCTCGGCGTGCTGAAGGATCTCGCGCCGAAAAAGGTGATGCTGGGCGTTATCGACCTCAGCGATCCCGCGATCGAGACGCCGCAGAAGGTCGCCGAGCGCATCCGCGCGGGCCTGAAGTATATGTCTGCCGAAAAGCTGCTGCCCGCGCCCGATTGCGGCATGAAGTATCTGCCGCGCGCGACGGCATTCGGAAAGCTGAAGGCGCTGGCCGAGGGCGCTGCCCTTGTCCGAAAGGAACTCTAGCGCGCGGTCGTCGTGCCGTTCGGTTGGACAGTGACGTTGCGCGGGACGCCATTCTGCATTGCCTTGCCGGTCCACTGGCCGTCAGGCGTCTGGCGCAGATCGTGGATGTCCTTGTAGCCGAGCGACTTCATGTGCGACTGCACCGTCGCCGCTCCGCCCGCATTGGTTTGCGACGGAGGCGTCTGCGCCGCAGCGGGAAGACCCACCGCCAGCGTCGCAAGGAAGATTGCGGCGCGGCTCATCGGTTGACCGATACGTTTCCGTCCTGGTCGACGAGCAACTGAACCTCCGTGTTGTCGCGCAACGCGCGTCCGTGCCAGACGCCCCTGTCGTCCTCGGCAAGGCCGCGCACGTCGCGATAGCCCAGCCGTTCGATCTGCTGTCGCACATCGGTGGCTGCCGGGTCGGTTTCGATCTCCTGGGCCAGGGCGGTGCCAGCCGACATCGCGAGGCCCACGATCAGCATCATGCGTATCATGGCAAACCTCCTGCCGCGTAAACGCACGCGCGAGGCCTCCGGTTGCTCAGAGCCGGTCCTTGGCCTCGACGATTTTCCAATACGTGTCCTTGGCGGAGATCTTGCCGCCGCGGAACGTGTAGATGTCGCAGCCTTGGTAATTCAGATCTTCGCCGTCGGCGCCTTTGCCTCGCACGGTCCATACGGAAATCGCGCGGTTGCCGGCATAGATATATTCCTTGTGGTCCCAACGCATGTCCGGGATCACCTTGAAGCGATCGGCCAGCGTCTTTCGGATGGTCTCGCGACCCTTGAGCGTGCGGCCCACCGGCTCGGGCCCGCGCGCCAGCCAGAAGGTGGCGTCCTCGGTGAAGTAGGACGCGATGCGGTCGACGTCCCGGCTGTTGAAGGCGGCCGAGATCTCTTTCATGAGTTCAGGCGTGGCGATGTCGCTGTTTGCGGTCGTGATATCCGGCATACGAAACCTCCTGCGCAAAACTACGCGCCACCCCTTCACCCCGCAACCGTGCTAGCGTGGGTCCAATAAACGGGGAAACGACCTTTGTACGATTATATCATCGTGGGTGGCGGCTCGGCGGGATCGGTCATTGCCAATCGCCTGTCCGCCCGCAGTGCGACCAAGGTGCTGGTCTGCGAGGCGGGCCAGGACACGCCGCCCGGACAGGAGCCGCCGGAAATCCGCGACTCCTACTCCGGCACGGCGTACTTCGATCCCCGCTTCCATTGGACCGATCTCAAGGTCACGACCCAGGTCGTAAGCCACAACAACCCGCATGAGAATCGCCCGCCGCTCCGCAAGTACGAGCAGGCGCGCGTGCTGGGAGGCGGTTCCTCGATCAACGGCCAGATGGCCAATCGTGGCGCGCCGACCGATTACGCCGAATGGGTTGCACGCGGCGCCGACGGCTGGGGCTGGGACGACGTCCTGCCGTTCTTCAAGAAGGTCGAGCGCGATCTCGACATCCAGGACGAATGGCACGGCAAGGACGGCCGCATTCCCGTGCGCCGCATCCCGGTTGAACACTGGACCGGCTATGCCACGGCCGTCGCCGAGGCCTGCAAGCAGGCCGGCATGACGTTCCTGCCTGACCAGAACGGAAAGTTCGTCGACGGCTACTTCCCCGTCACGCACTCCAACGCCTCCGAGCAACGGGTCTCCGCGGCGATGGGCTATCTCGATGCCGAAACGCGCAAGCGGCCGAACCTCACGATCTCGACCGACACGCAGGTGAAGGCGCTGCTGTTCGAGGGCACGCGCTGCGTCGGCGTCACGGCAACGGTGAAGGGCAAGGAAACCGAGTTCCGCGCGAACGAGGTCATCCTGTCGTCGGGCGCGATCCACTCGCCCGCCCACCTACTGCGCGCCGGCATCGGTCCGGCGGGTCATCTTCGCGACATGGGCATTCCCGTCGTGGCGGCCCTCGAGGGTGTGGGCCAGCGGCTCATGGATCATCCGTCGATCTCGCTCTCGTCCTTCATCAGACGCGGCAACCGCATCAACCACCACACGCGGCGACACATCCAGCTTGGCATCCGCTATTCCTCCGGCCTGCCCGGCATCCCCAAGGGCGACATGTTCACCGCAGTGATCAACAAGTCGGCGTGGCACGCAGTCGGCGAGCAGATCGCCTCGCTCCTCACCTTCATCAACCGTACCTACTCGGAGACGGGCGAGGTCAAGCTCGCCTCCCGCGATCCGCGTGCCGAGCCGACGGTCGAGTTCAACCTGCTGTCCGACCAGCGTGACGTCGAGCGCCTGAAGTACGGCTTCCGCAAGATGGCGGCGCTGCAGATGCTGCCGGTAGTCCAGGCAGTGGCCGACACGCCCTTCCCCGCCTCCTACACTGACAAGGTGCGCAAGATCGGCGTGGTCAGCGACAAGAACAAGTTGCTCACGGCAGTGATCGCCAGGTTCCTCGACGGACCGCAAGCCTTGCGCAAGTACATGATCGAGAACTTCGTCGTGGAGGGTTACACCTTCGACCAGGTGATGACCGACGACGAAGCCCTCGAGGAGTTCGTGAAGAAGAACACGATCGGCGTGTGGCATGCCTCGTGTACCTGCCGCATGGGCCGCGCCGACGATCCCATGTCGGTCACCGACACCCAGGGCCGCGTCAAGGGCGTGCAGGGCTTGCGCGTCGTCGACGCTTCGGTCTTTCCGATCGTTCCCTGCGCCAATACCAACTTCCCCACCCTGATGGTGGCGGAAAAGATCGCGAGCACGATGACATGAGGAGCGGGCAATGAGCGTCATCCTGGGATCCGGAGAGCATCGTTACCGCGTGGTCGAGAACTGGGCGAAGCTGCCCGACGGCTGGGAGTTCCGCGATGTCGCAGCCGTCGCCGTCGACAGCAGGGACCGCGTCTACGTCTTCAACCGTGGCCAGCACCCGATGATGGTGTTCGAACGCGACGGCACCTTCGTCCGCTCCTGGGGCGAAGGGCTGTTCGGCCGCGCGCACGGCCTGCACATCGACAGCGACGACAACCTCTACTGCACCGACGACGGCGACCATACGGTGCGCAAGATCACCACCGAGGGCAAGGTGCTGCTGACCATCGGCGTGCCCAACCAGCCCGCGCCGTTCCTGAGCGGCAAGCCGTTCAACCGCTGCACGCACACCGCACTCTCGCCCAAGGGCGAGATCTACGTCTCCGACGGCTACGGCAACAGCCGCGTCCACAAATACTCGCCCGACGGCAAGCACCTGATGTGCTGGGGCACGACGGGTACCGATCCCGGCGAATTCAACATCGTGCACAATGTCGTCGCCGACGAGGACGGCTGGGTCTATGTCGCCGACCGCGAAAATCACCGCGTGCAGGTGTTCGACGGCAACGGCAAGTACGAGACGCAGTGGAACAACATGCATCGGCCTTGCGCGCTTTACTGCTGCGGCGGCCAAGGGCGCGGGGGGCACCCGCAGTTCATCATCGGCGAGTTGGGACCGGGCATGCCGGTCAACACCAAGCACACCAACCTCGGCCCGCGCCTCGCCATTGTCGACCAGAAGGGCAAGACGCTCGCCCGCCTGGGCGGAGAAGCAGGCCCCGGAGAAGAGACCGGCAAGTTCCTGTCGCCGCACGGGCTCGCCGTCGACTCCAAGGGCAGCATCTATGTGGGCGAAGTGAGCTACACCAACTGGCCGAGCACCTTCCCCGGTGTGCCGGTGCCCAAATTCCTGCGCTCTTTGCAGAAACTCGAAAAAGTCGCGTAACGGAGGCTCAAGATGGTTGAACGTATTCTCGTTGTCGGTCCGAAGGACACCCTGTCCATGGTCGACGACCTCGCGCCCAAGGGCTTCGAGATCGTGAAGGCGCTGCACAATTCACCCGAGCAGAAGGCGGCCTATGCGGGCGCCGACTATTTCGTGGGCTTCGTACAGCAGTATGTGACGCCGCAGCTCTACAAGGACGCGCCCAAGCTCAAGCTCGTGCAGCTGCTGAGCGCCGGCTACGACAAGGCCGACCTCGAGGCCGCGCGCAAGAGCAAGGTGCCGCTCTGCGCCAACGGCGGCGCGAATTCGACGGCGGTGTCCGAGCACGCGATGCTGCTGATGCTCGCGGTCTCGCGCCGCCTGATCACCCAGCACGTCAACGTCACGGGCGGCCGCTGGCACGGCAACTCGCCGCCGCAGGTCCATGAGGTGCGCGACCGCACCCTGGGCATCATCGGCATGGGCACGATCGGCAAGAAGGTCGCGCGCCTGGCCTTGGCCTTCGGCATGAAAGTTCACTACTACGACATCGCCCGCTTGAAGGAAGAACAGGAAGACGCGCTCAACGTCCGTTTCCGCCTGTTGCCGGAAATCCTGCGCACCTCAGACATCGTCTCGCTGCACGTGCCGCTGAACGACAGCACGCACCACATGCTGGGCGCGGCGGAACTGGCGATGATGAAGAAGTCGGCTGTGATCGTGAACACCGCGCGCGGCCCCGTGATCGACGAGAAGGCGCTGACCGAGGCGCTGTCGAAGAACCAGCTGTTCGGCGCCGGCCTCGACGTGTTCGACGAGGAGCCGACCCCGCCGGACAACCCCCTGCTCAAGCTCGACAACGTGATCCTGACCGCGCATCTCGCCGGTCCCACGTTCGAGAGCAACATCACGCGCCTGCGCAATGGCTTCGACAACGTCCAGCGCATCGCCCGCGGCGAGGCCCCGCTCTGGGTCGTTCCCGAGCTGGTGAGCTAAATGACCAGGCCGACCCGCCGCACCCTGCTGGGCGCCGCTCTCGCCACGCCCTTCCTCGCCCGTCATGGCTGGGCCCAGGCCAAGTGGCCGAACGGTCCGCTGCGCTGGGTCGTGGCCTATGCCGCCGGCGGCGCCGCCGATACGGTGGCACGAAACGTCGGCGCCCGCGTGTCGGACATCATCGGCCAGCAGGTCATCATCGACAACCGCACCGGCGGCAACTCGCTGGTCGCGGAGACCGCCGTCATGCAGGCGCCGCGCGACGGCATGACTTTCCTGGTCGACGCCGCCAACCAGATCACGAACGAGTTTCTGATCAAGGACATCCCGTTCAACTACGAAAAGACCTGGATTCCCGTGACGCGCCTGGCGGACTTCCCGCAGGTCCTCGCGGTCAAGGCAGATTTGCCGGCCAAGACGCTCAAGGACTATATCGAGATGGCCAAGGCCAAGCCGGGCACCATCGGCTTCGGCACGCCGCCCGCGGCCGGCATGGCCCACATGGCGGGCGAGCAGCTGCAGAAGCTCGCGGGCATCAAGCTGATCCACGCCCCCTATCGCGGCGGCGCCGACGCGGCGCGCGACATCGGCGCGGGCGCGATCGACTCGGTGATCATCACGACCTCGTCGATCCGGCCGCCGCTCGCCAGCGGCAAGTGCCGTATCCTCGCCGTGACCAGTGCCCGGCGCGTGCCGGTCTACCCCGACGTTCCGACCATCGCGGAGTCGGGCTTCCCGGGCTTCGACATGAACGACTGGAACGGCCTCTTTGCCGCTACCGGCGTTCCCCTGGAGATCGTGGCCCGCATGCGCGAGATCTGCGCCGAAGCCATCATGGACGCCAAGGTGAAGGAGCGTCTCGATCCGTCGGGCGCGATCCTCGTGGCCGACACGCCGGCCGACTTCAAGAAATGGCTGGACGGCCAGCGCGCCCTCCTCGGCAAGCTGATCAAGGACGCCAACATCAAGCTCGAGTAGGCGCCTCAGTCGGCGAGCTTCACCGCCTCGAGCGGAGCCTTGCCGCGGATCATGTCGGCGGCTTTCTCCGCGATCATCAGCACGGAGGCGTTGAGGTTGGCCGACGGCATCGTGGGCATCACCGAGGCGTCGACCACGCGCAGGCTCTCGAGGCCGCGCACGCGCAGCTGGTCGTCGACCACCGACGTCGGATCGCTGTCCGGCGCCATGCGGCAGGTGCCCATCAGATGGAAGGTCGTCGTGCCGCGCTGCTTGGCCGCCGTCATCAGATCTTCGTCCGACTGCTTCTCCGAGCCCGGGAATTCCTCGCGGTCGTAGTACTTGCTGAGCGCCTGCGACTTCAGCAGCCGGCGCGCGATCTTCATGCCGGCCAGCAGCACGCGCCGGTCGCTCTCGGCGGCGAGGTAATTCGGCTGGATGACGGGTGCCGCGAACGGATCGGAAGACTTCGCGCGCACGTAGCCGATGCTGTCGGGCCGCTGCTGCCACGACGCGATCGTCATGCCCGGGAAGTCGTCCAGGGTCGACTGCACGCCCTCCTTGTAACTCGCGGGCGTGAAGGTGAACTGGAGGTCGTAATTGTCGACCGCTTCGTCGGATTTCCAGAAGACGTAAACGAGCGTGGGGTTGAGCGCGAGGATGCTCTGGCGGCCCAACCCATACTTGATCACTTCTCCGACCAGCTTGAGGCCCTTGGACTTCTCGTTGATCGTCTCGGCGTTCTTCACCCGCGCCACGAAGCGCGGCGCATAGTGATCGCGCAGGTTTTCGCCGACACCCGCCAGCGCATGCTTCACCGGGATGCCGAGCGACTGCAGCAGCGGCGCCGGGCCGATGCCGGAGACCTGGAGCAGCTGCGGCGAGTTCACCGCGCCGCCACACAGGATCACTTCCTTCGTGGCGCGTACTTCCATCGGCGCGCCATCCTTGCCGCCCTTGCGGTACTTGATGCCGACCGCGCGCTTGCCTTCGAGCACGATTTCCGTGGCGTGCGCGTGCGTGCGCACCGTGAGGTTGGCGCGCTTCATCGCGGGATGGAGATATCCGCGCGCGGCACTGACGCGGCGGCCGTTGCGGATGATGCGCTGGACGTAGCTCACGCCCTGCTGCTTCGCCCCGTTGTAGTCGGTGTTGCGAGGGATGCCCTGCTGCACCGCGCCCTCGATGAACGCCTCGCACAGGGGATCGCGCCATTCGAGATCGGTGATCGGCAGGTTGCCCTCGCTGCCGCGGAACGTCGAGTCGGCATCATTGGCACTCGCCATCCGGTTCTCGGTCCGGCGGAAGTAAGGCAGCACGTCGGAATAGCCCCAGCCGCGATTGCCGCGCTGCGCCCAGCCGTCGAAGTCCATGCGCTGGCCGCGATTGTAGATGTGGCCGTTGATCGAGCTCGAGCCGCCTAGCGTCTTGCCGCGCGGGGCGGCAATGCGCCGGCCGCCTGTCCACTCGCTGGGCTCGGACGTGTAGAGCCAGTTCACCCGCGGATTGACCAGCGTGTACATGAAGCCGGCCGGGATATGGATGAAGGGATGCCAGTCGGACGGCCCCGCTTCGAGCACGCACACGGTCGTCTTGCCGTCCTCGCTGAGGCGCGTGGCGAGCACGCTGCCCGCCGAACCCGCGCCCACGATCACATAGTCGAAACTTTCCATCACGATGCCTTTGCCAAATCGACGCCCAGCTGGACACCCTCGTAGCCGTTGGCGGCCACCTGGTTGATGCGCTCCACGTATTTGGGCGCCCCGCCATTGTAGACGAAGTAGCGGACCTTGCCTTCTTCGTGACCCGCCACGTTGGAATTGTAGCCGGTGAACCAGCCCTTGGCCTTGCGCATCAGCATGACCGAATACATGCCGACGACATGCGCGGTCCACCGCGCTTCGGCTTCCGCCGTCGCCTCGAAACGGGTCTGGCCCTGCTCGCGGACGCGCTGCAGGAAATCGGTGCACCAGTTCACGCCGGTCTCGATGCCGCGCGGATAGTTGGTCGAGGCCGACCCGCTTTGCGGCCCCGCCGGCATCAGCAGGTTGGGAAAGCCGTGCACCATCATGCCGAGGAAGCTCGAGCACGAGTCCCGCCACTTGTCGCGCAGGGTCTGGCCGCCCGTGCCACGAATGTCGATATGATCGAACGCGCCGGTGATCGCGTCGAAGCCCGTGGCGTAGACGATGACGTCGAACTCGTACTCGCGTTCGGTCGTCCTGAGCCCCTTCTCCGTCACCCGCTCCAGCGGCGTCTCGCGCAGGTCGACCAGGTGGACGTTCGGCCGGTTGAACGCCTCGAAATAGTGCGTCTCCATCGGCACGCGCTGGATGCCGAAACCATGATCCTTGGGGATCAGTTTCTCGGCCACCTTCGGATCCTTCACGCGCCGGCGGATGCGCTCGGCGATGTATTCGGAGAGTTCGGCATTGGCCGCCTCATCCATGAAGATCTCGCGGAAGTTGGCGAGCCAGATGCCGAAGCCCGGTTCGTCATAGAGCCTGTCCCACAGCGCCCGCCGCTCCTCGGGCGAGACTTCGTAAAAGCCGCGGCGGTCGGGCTCGTGCACGAAGCCGCCGGGCGAGCGCGCGCAGGCCGCGAAAATCTCGTCGTAGCGCTTGCGGATGTCGGCCATCTCCGTCTCGGAGATCGGACTGTTGTTGAGCGGCGCGCTCCAGTTGGGCCGGCGCTGGAACACGGTAAGCTCGCCCACCTTGTCCGCGATCTCGCCGATCACCTGGATCGCCGTCGCCCCGGCGCCGATCACGGCCACCTTCTTGCCTGCAAGATCGACCGGCTCCTGCGGCCAGTAATAAGTGTGGAACGAGCGGCCCTTGAACGTGTCCATGCCCTCGAGACGCGGCAGGGTCGGCTGCGACAGCAGGCCGAGCGTCATGATCACGAACCGGCAGGTGAGCGTGCGCCCGTCGGAGAGCTTCAGCCGCCACAGCGTCCTGGCCTCGTCGAAGTGCGCCGCCTCGACGCGCACGTTGAACTGCATGTACTTGCGCAGGTCGAACTTGTCGGCGACGTAATTCAGATAGCGCAGGTTCTCGGGCTGGCCGGAGAAGCGCTCCTTCCAGTGCCACTCCTCCAGCAGCTCCTTCGAGAAGGAATAGCCGTAAGTGTAGCTCTCCGAATCGAAGCGCGCGCCGGGATAGCGGTTCCAGTACCAGGTGCCGCCGAGATCGCCCGCCAGCTCGAGGACCGTGGCCTTGATCCCGAGATCGGCCAGCCGCTTGATCTGGTAGATGCCGCCGACGCCCGCGCCGATGACGATGACTTCGTAGTCGAGCTTGGTCATGCCGTTCATCTCCCGCTCCTTCACGCCACCGCCCTCATCCTGAGGAGCCCCGCACTTGCGGCGCGTCTCGAAGGATGGGCAACAGTCGTGGTGCTCGTTCCCATCCTTCGAGACGGCCCTGCGGGCCTCCTCAGGATGAGGTTGGGGGTTGGATTTGCCATCGGTTAGACCACACAGCCGCGATGGGCGGACGAGACCAGCCGGATGTACTTGTCGTGCACCGAACCCGGCCGCACGCGGTCCGACATGTCGGGCGGGCGCCACGTGGACATGCGCTGCTTCAGCTCCTCGTCAGAGATCGCGACGTTCAACGTGCGCTTCACGGGGTCGATCACGATCGTGTCGCCGTCGCGCACCGCCGCGATCGGGCCGCCGCGCGCGGCTTCCGGCGAGATGTGGCCGATCAGGATGCCGTGGCTGACGCCCGAAAAGCGCCCGTCGGTGATCAGCGCCACGTCCTCGCCGAGCCCCCGGCCCTGCAGCTGGATCGTCAGCATCACCATCTCCGGCATGCCCGGCCCGCCCACGGGACCGACGTTGCGCACCACGACCACATTGCCGGGAACGATCTCGCCGGCCCGGATCGCCTTCATCGTGTCTGCCTCCGACTCGAACACCCGTGCGGTTCCCCGGAACTCGCCCTTCTCCAGTGTCTTGCCGGAGAGCTTCAGCAGGCAGCTTTCCGGCGCGAGATTGCCCTTCAAGACGCTGATGTGATTGTTGGGTTTCGCAATCGGCTTCGACACCGGGAACACGATGTCCTGCTTGCCAAGCTGCTCCAGCGTCGGCACGTCGGCCAGGTTCTCGGCCAGAGTCTTGCTCGACACGGTCATCACATCGCCATGCAGCAACCCGGCGCGCAGCAGCTCCTTCATCACGACCGGCACGCCACCGACCTGGTGCAGGCTCACCATCGCGTACGGCCCGTGCGGCTGCAGGTTGGCGAGCAGCGGCACCTTCTCGCCGATCTGCTGAATGCGCTCGATGCCGATCGGCACCTGCGCCTCGCGCGCAATCGCCAGCAGGTGCAGGTACATGTTGGTCGAGCCGCCCATGGCATAGACCGTCGTGATCGCGTTCTCGAAGGCGCGCTCCGTCATGATGTCTCGTGGCCGGATGCCGGCCGCCATCAGCCGATAAAGCGCCTCGACGGAGGCGCGCGCCTGCGCCCGCACGTCGGCGTGGATGTCGCTGGCGGCGTCGTAGTCGGCCGGATGCGAGGCTCCGCGCGGCAGCATCATGCCGATCGACTCGGCGATGGTGCTCATGGTGTTGGCCGTGAACATAGCGCCGCAGGTGCCGGAGCCCGGCATCACGTTGCGCTCGACTTCGAGCAGCTCGTCGCCCGAGATGCGCTTCGCCTCGTTGGCGGCGCGTGCCTCGACGTAATCCATGATCGTGAGGTTGTTGCCCTTGGCGGCCCAGGCGCCGAACGACACCTTGCCCGGCGAGCTGGTGCCCGGATAGAGCACGAGCCCGAAGGCGTTGGTCCGGGCGAGGGGCATCAACGCGGCGGCGCCGGTCTTGTCACAGCCCGAAATCACGATCATCGCGTCGCCGTGATGGGCGTAGTGGCCGATCTCGAAGCAGTCCGCCACGACGTCGCGCGACACAAGGCTGTAGCCGGCGGTCGGCGTGCCTTGCGTCAGCGCATCCGACACCGCGGGCGCGCCGACGATCAGCCCCTGGCCCCCCTTCTCGGCCAGCAGCTCGACCAGCAGGTCTGTGATGGTGCGGACGCGGTTGTTGCAGCGATTGGCGTTCGTGTAGGCGCTGGCAATCGTGACGACCGCATTCGTCTTCACGGTCTTGTCCGGATCGAAGCCCGCCGCCCGCATCTCCACGCGCGACTTCTTCCAGTAATTGCTGCTGTCCTGCACCATGACTATTCCGCCCTGAACCACACTTTTGCTTGTTTACCGACTGATCATAGGGGCAGCATCGCGCCATGCGCTACGGCTTCTATCTTCCGACACGCGGTCCCACCGCCACGCGCGAGGGCGTCCTGTCCCTCGCCCGCGAAGGCGAGCGGCTGGGCCTGCACTCCGCCATGATCGCGGACCACATCGTCTTCCCTGTGGAGAGCGAATCCGCCTACCCCTACACGCTCGACAAAAAGCACCCGAGCGGCGGCGACGCGCTCGAGACCTTCTCCATCCTGGGCGTGGTGGCAGGCGCCACGGAGCGGTTGCGCCTCGTCACGTCCGTCCTCGTCTTGCCCTATCGCAATCCCGTGCTGACCGCGAAGATGGTTGCCTCGCTCGACGTCCTGTCGGATGGCCGCGTGACGCTGGGCGTGGGCGTCGGCTGGCTGAAGGAAGAGTTCGAGGCGCTGGACTCTCCCGACTTCGACAAGCGCGGCGCCGTCACCGACGAGTGGCTCACGATCTTCAAGCAGCTCTGGACGCAGTCGCCCGCCACGTTCACCGGCCAGTTCTATAACTACAAGGATATCCGCGCCGAGCCCTTGCCCTTGCAGAAGCCGCATCCGCCGATCTGGGTCGGCGGCCACTCGCGCGCTGCGCTCCGGCGAACGGCCAGGCACGGCAACGGCTGGCACCCGGTGGGTGCGATCGCCGCCTCGCCGCTGCCGCCCGACGAGATGCGCACGCATCTCGCGACGCTCAAGCAGATGACCGAGGCCGAGGGCCGCGACTTCGCCGCCCTCACCATTTCCTACAAGGCACCGCTCTATGACAACGCCGTGCCCGACCGCGACGGCACCCGCCGCAGCTTCTCGGGCACGCCCGAGCAGATCGCCGCCGACATCCGCTCCTTCGCGGCCATCGGCGTGCACGAGCTGATCTTCGACTTCCGCGGCGAATCGACAAGCGCCAGCATCGAGCGCCTGCAGCGCTTCGCCGCCGAGGTCATGCCCCTCGCCGGTTAGCAGCATCGCCCATTAAAATAACGGGAATTAAACGGGCGAACTGTCGGCCACCCCGTCATCCGAGCGAAGCCGAGGGACCTTTCTTCTGCCTGCTCTTCGATAAAAGAGGTCCCTCCGCTGCGCCTCGCTTCGCAAGGCTTCGGTCGGGATGACGGAATGCGAAACCATTGGCCCTCCTGCCGAGGGGGTAGCGGGGTAGCGCTAATTGCGCTAACTGCTCGAAGCCCCGCAGACAATGAACGAATCAACGAATATATATTGCGTATTACGCAATTTCCGTCAAGGCCGATGAACGAAATACCCACCAAATCCTTCCCCTCCGCCGGGGCATGGCGCAGGTGGCTCGACGCGAATCATGCAACATCGAGCGGCATCTGGCTGCGCATCTACAAGAAGGGCTCTGGAAAGAAGACAGTGACCTATGCCGAGGCTCTCGACGAAGCCCTCTGCTACGGCTGGATCGATGGCCAGAAGAACAAGGGCGATGAGGCCTCATGGCTGCAGAAATTCACGCCGCGCCGGCGGAGGAGCATCTGGTCGAAGAAAAACCGCGAACACGTCGCGCGGCTCATCAAAGAAAAGCGCATGACGGTCAGCGGTCAAAAGGAAGTCGACGCCGCCCGGAAAGATGGGCGCTGGGAAAAAGCCTACGACGCGGCAAGCACCATGGAGATACCGGCGGATTTTCTTCGCCAACTCAAGAAGGACAAGCAGGCGCTCTTGTTCTTCGAGTCATTGAACCGAACGAACGTGTTCGCAATCGTCTGGCGTCTCCAGACCGCGAAGAAGCCGGAGACGCGAACCAGGCGCATGGAACTGTTTCTTCAGATGATGAAGGACGGCAAGAAATTCCATTAGCGCGTTTCTATTGCAGATCCATCCCCGACTTCACGATCACGTCCTTCCACATCGGTACTTCCTTCTTCACCCGCGCCGCCAGCCCTTCCGGTCCGCTCGCGCGCACGTCGAAGCCCACGTCGCGCAGCTTGCCGACGACCACGGGATCGGCCAGCACGGCCAGCGTATCGCGCGCCACCCTCTGCACGATGTCGGCAGGCGTGCCGGCCGGCGCATACATGCCCTGGAAGGTCTCGGATACCAGATCGGGGAAGCCCGACTCCTTCAGCGTCGGCACGTCGGGCAGATCGAACCAGCGCGTCTCGCCGGTGGTCGCGATCGCCCGCAGCGCGCCCGACTTGATCTGCGGATGGGCGGGCGGCAGCGCTGTGATTCCGACCGGCGTCGTCTTGCCAAGCAGCGCCGCGATGGCGGGGCCGGCGCCGTTGTAGGGAATATTCTCGATGGGAATGCCGGCCTTGATCTGCAGCAGCTCGGCCGTGAGATGCGGCGTCGAGCCCTGCCCCGGGTTGATGACGTTCAGCTTCTCCTTGCTCTTCTTCGCCATGTCGATGAGCTGCGCCATCGACGTGATGTTGGACGACGGATGCACCAGCACCACGTTCGGCGACGATCCGAGCTCGGTGATCGGCAGGAAATCCTTGAACGCGTCGTACCCCGGCTCGCGATAGAGGCTGACGTTCACGACATAGCCGGTCGACGCGATCAGCAGCGTGTAGCCATCGGCCGCCGATTTCGCCACCTGCACTACACCGATGTTCCCGCCCGCTCCCGGCCGGTTGATGATGAGCACCGGCTGGCCGAGCCTGGCCGTCAGCCCGGGCGAGATCATGCGCGCCATCACGTCGGTCGGCCCGCCGGGTGCCGACGGGATGACGATCTTCACGGGATTCCTGGGATAGTCGGTCGTCTGCGCCCGCGCCGCGCCAACGACAGTGGTCACGAGCGGCGCTGCCAGCAGGGCGCGCCGGGAGAGCATCGCTGCCCCACCGCTACGGGTCGTCATCCGGGTGTTCCTCCAGTTGCGTCTTCTTGGGCCGCATCCTAGCGGCAACTCGTGTTGCGGCGCCTCCCGGATTCGCCAGGAAAAATTCCGCTCACCGGCTTGCGCGCGTTCCGTCCCGATGCCTACGATGACGGCAATCAACGCTGTCCAAAGAGGCAGCCCGTCCTGGGAGGACAACATGGCCAACACGAAGCGTCGCAGCGTAATCAAGCTTGCCGGCAGCGCGGCTGCCGTGGCGTCGACCGGCATGGCCGGTATTCTCGCCTCGGGCCGTACGCCCGCCTACGCCCAGACCAAGACCGTGCACTGGTTGCGCTGGGTCGACTTCGTTCCCGCATCGGACCAGTTGATGCGCAAGGAGCTGATGCCAGAGGCCGAGAAGGCGCTGGGCATCAAGATCAATTTCGAGACCGTAAACGGCAACGACCTGCAGCCGCGCGCGACGGCGGCCATCCAGTCCGGTTCCGGTCCAGACCTGATCCAGGCGTTCAACAACAACACCTACATCTACGCCAACAGCGTGGTCGACCTTACCGACCTGGCCGAGAGCGTCGGCAAGGCGGAAGGCGGCCTCTACAAATACTGCCGGTCGCTCAGCAGCGACGGCAAGATGTTCATGAGCATGCCGTGGGCGGTGATCGGCGGCATGATCGCCTACCGCAAGTCGTGGTTCGAGGAAGTGGGCGCCACCTCGTTCCCCAAGACCTGGTCCGAATATCGCGACGTCGCCAAGAAGCTGAAGGCCAAGGGCCATCCGATCGGCCAGACGCTCGGCCATACGTTCGGCGACGCGCCCACCTTCACCTATCCCTACCTGTGGTCGTGGGGCGGCAAGGAGGTCGAGGCCGACGGCAAGACCGTGGCGATCAACTCCAAGGAAACGCTCGAGTCGGTGAAGTTCATGCAGGGCTTCTGGAAGGACGGCTGCGACGAAGGCGCGCTCGCCTGGGACGACACCAACAACAACCGTGCCTTCCTGTCGCAAATCATCTCGGCCACGCTGAACGGCGCCTCGATCTACATCGAGACCCTGCGCAAGCCCGACCAGTACCAGACCGAGAAGGGCACGCCGATGAACAAGGACATCCTGCACGCGCCGCTGCCGGCGGGGCCTGCCGGACAGTTCGGCATGCACCTCTATCAGTCCGACATGCTGATGAAGTATTCCAAGAACCAGGACGCCGCGAAGGAGTTCCTGAAGTGGATGCACACCGAGAAGAACTTCGAGAAGTGGTTCGTCTCGCAGAAGGGCTTTGCCACGCCGCCCACCGCCAAGTGGGAAGAGCACAAGATCTGGAACGAAGATCCGGTGATGGCACCCTTCAAGGTCGCCGCCAAGCTCGGTCAGGCGCCGGGCTTTGCGGGCCTCCCCAACCAGAAGGCCGCCGAAGCGCTGTCGAAGTACATCGTCACCGACATGTACGCCAAGGCAGCCCAGGGCATGGCCCCGGAGGAGGCCGTCAAATGGGCCGAGGGCGAACTCAAGAAGATCTACTCAGCCTGACGCCGGGCCGCAGGTAGACGACGATGGCGGTCACCGCCCTGGCAGCTTCGGAGACCCGGCGGGTCCCGATCCGGCTGCGCAAGCTCGAGGACGAGCGCTGGCTCGCCCTCGTCCTGCTCATGCCGACGGCGGTCCTGCTCGGCCTGTTCATCGCCTATCCGTTCGCCGAAGGCGTGCTGCTGTCGCTCAGCAGCGCGAAGGTGGGCGACCCCGGCGAGTTCGTGGGCCTGGCGAACTTCGCCAAGCTCTGGGACGACAACATCTTCTGGACGTCGGTCTGGAACACCTTCTGGTACACGGGCGTCACGACGGTGTTCAAGCTGGGCCTCGGCCTGTGGCTGGCGATGCTGCTCAACCGGCATTTCAAGGGCAAGGCGATCGTGCGCGCCTTCATCCTGCTGCCGTTCATCATCCCGACGGTGCTCTCGACCTTCGCCTGGAAGTGGATGTTCGATCCCACCTTCAGCGTGATCAACTGGACCCTGTTCAAGGTCGGCCTGATCCACGCCCGCATCAACTGGCTGGGCGACTCCGATCTCGCGATGGCGTCGATCATGGTGGTCAACATCTGGCGCGGCGTGCCGTTCTTCGCGATCAGCCTGCTGGCCGGGTTGCAGACGATCAGCCCCGAGCTGAACGAGGCCGCGGCCATCGACGGCGCGCGGCCGTGGAACCGCTTCTGGTACGTCACCTGGCCGCTGCTGCTGCCCGTGACCATGGTGGTGATGCTGTTTTCGGTGATCCAGACCTTCGCCGATTTCCAACTGGTCTACGTCATGACCGGCGGCGGTCCGGCCAACGCCACGCATCTCTTCGCCACCTACGCCTACCAGATCGGCATCGTCTCCGGCCTGCTGTCGCAGGGTGCCGCGGTGTCGCTGGCCATGTTCCCGTTCCTGTTCGTCATCGTGGTCGTGCAGCTGCTCTACATCCGTCGCGTGGAGACGCGCTGATGGGCGACCCCGTGGAGACGCGCTGATGATCGAGGGTGCCCTCTGGCGAAAGTGGGTGTTCGCCTACCTGCCGCTGATCCTGTTCGTGATCGTCCTGCTGTTCCCGTTCTACTGGATGATCATCACCAGCTTCCGGCCGGACGGCGAGCTCTACCGGCCCTGGAACGCCGTGAACAACATGCCGTTCTGGACCAACAAGCCGACATGGGAGCACTTCACCTATCTATTCGAGGAGACAAACTTCGGCCGGTGGATGTTCAACACCATGTTCATCGCCGCGACCTCGACCCTGATCTCGCTGTTTTGCGGCGTGCTGGCGGGCTACGCGCTGGCCCGCCTCAACTTCCCGTGGGCCGGCAGCCTGGGCACGCTGATCTTCATCACCTACCTGGTGCCGCAAACGCTGCTCTTCATCCCGCTCGCGGAGATCATCCGCGACTTCCGGCTGGGCGATACGCCGTGGTCGCTGATCCTCACCTACCCGACGTTCCTGATCCCGTTCTGCACCTGGCTGATGATGGGCTACTTCAAGGCGATCCCGAAGGAGCTCGAGGAATGCGCCCGCATCGACGGCGCCTCGCGCTGGAAGGCGATGCTCTTCATCGTCATCCCGGTCGCCCTGCCCGGCATCCTGTCGTCGGGCATCATCGCCTTCACGCTGTCCTGGAACGAGTTCATCTACGCCCTCGTCTTCCTGTCCTCGCCGGACGAGAAGACCGTGGCGGTCGGCGTCACGTCGGAGCTGATTCGCGGCGACGTCTTCTTCTGGGGATCGCTGATGGCGGGCGCGCTGCTGGGCTCGATCCCCGTGGCGATCGTCTATTCGTTCTTCGTCGAACACTACGTTTCGGGCCTCACCGGCTCGGTCAAGGGGTAGCCGTTCATGGCCGAGGTATCGCTTCACAGTCTCAACAAGTATTTCGACACCACGCACGTGGTGAAGAACGTCGACCTGCAGATCCGCGACAAGGAGTTCATGGTCTTCGTTGGCCCCTCGGGCTGCGGCAAGACCACGACCTTGCGCATGATCGCGGGGCTGGAGGCGATCTCGAGCGGCGAGATCCGCATCGACAACACCGTCGTGAACGCTGTCCCGCCGATGGACCGCGACATCGCCATGGTGTTCCAGAACTACGCGCTCTATCCGCACATGAGCGTCGCCTCGAACATGGCCTTCGGCCTCAAGATGCGGAAGTTCGAGAAAGCGGAAATCGAACGGCGCATCAAGCGCGCCGCCGACATCCTGGGCATCGAGAACCTGCTCGACCGCAAGCCGCGCCAGCTCTCGGGCGGCCAGCGCCAGCGCGTCGCCCTCGGTCGCGCCATCGTGCGCGATCCCAAGGTCTTCCTGTTCGACGAGCCGCTCTCCAACCTCGACGCCAAGCTGCGCGTGCAGATGCGGGTCGAGCTCAAGAAGCTGCACGAACGGCTGGCCGTCACCTCTGTCTATGTCACGCACGACCAGGTCGAGGCGATGACTCTCGGCGACCGCGTCGTGGTGATGAAGGACGGCATCGTCCAGCAGGTCGGCGAGCCGCTCGAGCTCTACAACCGCCCGGCCAACCGCTTCGTGGCGGGCTTCATCGGCTCGCCCGCGATGAACTTCGCCGATGTCACCCTGGCAGACGGCAACGGCCGGGTCACCGCCGAGGCACAGGGCCTGAAGATCAGTCTTCCCGACGCGCTGGCCAGCCGCGCGCGCTCCAAGGCCGGCCGCAAGGCCACGCTCGGCATCCGGCCGGAGGACATCCGCGTCGCCAACCCCGGCGATTCAGCCGATCACTGCTTCGAGGCCGAGGTCGAGGTCGTCGAGCAGTTGGGCTCCGAGATCCTGCTCGACACGCGGGTCGGGCCGGCGCTGATGGCCGCCAGCATCGATCCCGAATCCAAGGTGCGCGCGCACGACAAGCTTCGGCTGGTGCTCAATCCCGCCCGCCTGCACCTGTTCGACGCCGAGACCGAAGCCGCGATCTGACGTCGCCTCTCAGGTCAAACGCACTTCGAGATCGGCGACGCTGCCGGCCTGCACCGCGGCCACGGCGTCGCGCGACGGGGAGCGGATTGCGAAGGCGAGACTCGTGCCGTTTCCGATGATGTCGTGCGCAAGCAGCCAGTCGCCTCCGCCCTCGATCCATCTGCCCTTGGGCATTTCGGCCGGAACGCGATCCTGCCGGTCCACGACCGCCGGCAAACCGTCTCCCGTCGCCTTGCTGATCGCTTCGCGCACCGTCCAGATCCGATAGAACGCGGCCGCTCCCTCGGTCTCGACAATCCTCGCTTCGCCCGGTCCGAAAGCGGCCGCGGCCAGCCGCGCGAAGTCGCGTACTCTGTTACCACACTCGATGTCGATGCCGATGGGCCCGATGGCGCTTGCCGCCGCGGCGACCAGCGAGCCGGTGTGGGAAATCGAGACATGTCGCTCCACGTCACCGTGCGCGACCGGCTTGCCGTTCTCCGTCGTTTCGACGATCCATCGCCCGGAGGCCATTTTCGCCAGCAGGTGAAGCGCCAGGGCCCGCCCCAAGGTGGACCGTGTCCGCTGGGCCTCGCTGGCAACCGCCGACCGCACGTCACGGTTTAGTGCTGGATGCCGGGCGACAAGCCCGCGTGCGACGGGCGTACCGCCCCCGACGACAGCCCAAAGCACCTGCCTTCGATCAAGATTCTCGGTGGCACCCGACATTGCGTCATACAGCAGAAGAGGTTCCCGGGTGGCAACGCCGAAAGCCAAAATAAATGCTGCAAAACCACAGTTGATTGGCCGGATGTTTTGAACCAATATTTAAGTTGGGGGACGGACAGTTTGGGGGCGGTTTTTTGCTCTTTTGAGCGATAACCAGCAAATGCTTGCGGCGCCCGGCACGGGACCGACGGCACGACGCACGCACAACCAGCACGTTTGAATCCCGACGCTTACGCGAAGGCCTGAGAGAATTAGGGCGAGAGTCGGTCGGCAAATTTTCAGAATACGTGCAGATGAACGTCCATCGCCACGAGCCAACAACAGGGTCATTTCCTCGCCGGGCAATCGTGTCAACGCCGGAGTAAAATTGCATCGGCTGGCCGGAGTAAAAGTACATCACGGCTGATGGCAGGAAGGCCCCCCGCGGGGGGCCTTCCTGCGTCCTCGTTTATTCCTCGGGTGAGCTGTCGGGGATGTCGGTAGCGCG